>DATJXL010000028.1:0-99335 GCA_035500135.1 Kofleriaceae bacterium | reverse complement strand
TCGCCGCAGCCGCAGCCGTCGCCGCAGCCGCAGCCGTCGCCGCAGCTGCAGCCGTCGCCGCAGCTGCAGCCGTTGCCGCAGCCGCAGCCGCAAACCGCTTCCCCGCGCCCGACTCCATCTCCGCTGCCGCCCGAAGACGACGACCCGCTCGCCGTCGCGCGCCCGTGGCCGCGCCAGCGCATCCTGCTCGTCGCCGGTGGCTCGCTCGGCGCGATCGCCGTCATCATCTTCGTGATCGTCCTCGCGAGCGGCAGCGGCGGCGGCGGCGGCAAAGCGGCTGCGCCGCCGCAGACCGCGTCGGCATCGCCGCCGGCGCCGACCTCACCCGCGCCGACTTCCGCACCCGCGCCGACGCCTCCGCCGCCGCCCGCCACGCCGTCGGCGAAACCGGCCGCCGCGATCGCACCGGTGGCGCCGTCGCCGCCGCCCGCCGCGAAGCCCACGCCGCGCCGCTACCGCAAGCCCGTCGTGGTCGACTACGACAACACGAAGCGCGCCGCGCCGGCAGTCGTCGAGCCGACGGCACAAGATGCGGCCGCGCTCACGCGTGCGCGCGACGCCTACGATGCCGGCAACCTGCGCCTGTTCGACGGCGATCCCGCCGCGGCGATCCGCTCCTATCGCGAAGCGCTCGCGATCTACCCCAACTACGCCGCCGGCTATCGCGGCCTCGGGCTCGCGTACGCGCAAGAGGGCCAGAAGCCGCAAGCGCTGCAGGCGTATCGCACCTACGTCGCGCTCGCGCCGCACGCGAAGGACGTCGCGCTGATCAAGAAGCGCATGGCCATGCTGTCGAAGTAAGATGGAATCATGGCCACGTGTCGCGAATGCAACGACGAAGTCGACAAGCTCGTGAGCGTCAAGGTTGCAGGCAAGACTCGCAAGGTCTGCGAAGACTGTGCGGATCGGCTGCGCGAAGAAGGCGAGATCGCGCGCGAGAGCGAGGGCGTGATCCAGGGGATGATGGGCTACAAGGGTCGTCGCTAGCTTCGATCAGTCTTCGATCAACCCCAGCCGCACGTACAGCGATCGCGACTGCGCGCGCAAACCCGGCAGCGCACGCCAGAACACCGCCGCGGCCGCCATCACCGCCGCTCCCGCGCACAGGAACGTGTTCATCGGCCCGATGCCGTCCGCGACCGCGCCTTCGATCAGGCCACCGATCGGCATGCCCGCGAAGAACGCGACCGCGTACAGGCTCATCACGCGGCCGAGCTTGTCGGGATCGACGATGGTCTGGACGATCGTGTTCGTCGCCGCCATCTGCACCATCCAGGTCAGCCCGGTCACGAACAGGATCGGCGTCGCGACGTAGACGCTGTCGGCGAAGCGCAGCGCGACGAGCGCGGCGCCGAGTCCGAGCGTGACGCGCGCGATCACGCCGCCGAGGCCGAGCACGGTCGAGCGGCTCGCGAGGTACAGCGCGCCGCACAGCGCGCCGCAGCCGGCCGATGCCATCAAGATGCCGAGCGTGTGCGGTCCGCCGCGCAGCGTCGAGCCGGCGACGAGCGGCAGCAGCGTCGAGTACGAGCCGCCGAGCACGCTGGTCACCGCGAGCAGGATCAACACGGCGCGCACGAGCGGTGCCTGGCCGACGTACTGCCAGCCGTCCTTCATCTCGGTCCACCAGTGGCTCGTGCGCCGGGTCTTGTGCTCCGGCTTGACCGTCATCGCGAGCAACGCGGCGATCACCGCGACGTAGCTCGCCGCGTCGATCGCGAAGCACCAGCCTTCGCCGAAGAACGCGACGAGCTCGGCGGCGAACACCGGGCCGAGCAGGCGCGCGCCGTTGACCATCGACGAGTTGAGCGCGATCGCGTTCGGCAGATCCGCGCGGTCGTCGATCATGTGCTGCAGGAACGATTGCCGCGCCGGCATGTCGAACGCGTTGATCACGGCCTGGATCGCGCCGAGCGCCATCAGGTGCCACACCGTCATCAAGTTCGTGAACGCGAAGAACGCGAGCGCCGCCGATTGCAGCATCGCGGCGATCTGCGTCCACACGATCACGCGATGGCGGTTCCAGCGATCGACGAGCACGCCGGCGAGCGGCGCGATCACCGAGCTCGGCGCCTGTCCGAAAAACGCGACGAGGCCGAGCAGCACGCCGGAGTGCGTCAGTCGGTACGTCATCCACACCGTCGCGAAGCGCGTCAGCCACGTCCCGACGAGCGAGATGCCCTGTCCCATGAAGAACAGGCGGTAATTGCGGTGGCGAAGCGCGCGTCCGATACCACCCGCAGCGCGTCGTTCCATGGTCGAGTCTACATCAGTACTTGTCGGGCGGCGGCTTGATGAGATGGGTCACCGGGTTGCCGGCGGGATCGATCGAGCCATCGAGCTCGTACACGCCCGGATCGCCGTCGCAATCGAGGTCGCCGACCGCCTTCGCGACGAACGTCTTGCCGTCGGACTCGTAGCTGAAGCGATAGTTGGTGGGCTCGTCGACGAAGAAGTCGAGCTGTTGCCACACGCCTTGCCAGTCTGCGGACGTGGTCACGCACTTGTTGTCGCCGTGCTGGCCGCAGCAGTCCTTCGCCGGCGTGAGCGGCGCGGAGCCCTTCGGGAACTCGCCGTTCTCGCCGAAGTAGCGCTTGGCATCCTTGCCGAGCCGATCGAGCTGGAGCGACGCCTCCGTCACCTTCGACTTCTTCATGTAATCGGTGAACGCGGGGATCGCGATCGCGACCACGAGTAGAACGGAGAGGATGAGGCCGAGGATGCCGGTGACGAGGCCCGCGATCGCCATGCCCTTACCGACGCCGACGCGACCTGCTTTGCGCAGGCCGATGATCGAGAAGATGATCGCGAGCAGCGCGATCACGATGTCGAACAGCGACAGGAAGAACAACACGATCGCGAGGATGCCGAGCACCATGCCCGCCACCGCGAGGCCGTTGCCCTGACGCGGCGCCGGAGCCGCTGGCATCGGCGGGAAGTTCGGGGTCACCATGGCGCGACTCTATCAGCACGCGCCGGTCCCGCGGTCACGGACCGGGTTGAGCCGACGGAGAGGCATTCACGCTACCGGCCGTGCCCCAGTACAAGATGAAGCCCGCACCGCCGCCACCACCACCGCCGCCGCCGGCCTGGGTGCTCGCCGCGGCCTGCGCTCCGGCCAGCGACGACTGGCTCGAGCCCGATGCGCCCGAGCCGCCGCCGCCGCTGGTCGCGCCGCCCGCCGCCGCGCTGGTGCTCGCCGCACCGTCGCTGCCGGCCTGGGCCGCGCCCGCGACGTTATCGCCGCCACCGCCACCACCGCCGTTCGCGGCGAGCAGGCCGCTCGCGGTGATCGTCGGTGACTCGAGGCCGATGAAGCCGCCGGCACCGCCGCCGCCGCCGCCGAGCGCGATCGACGTGCTGTCGTCGGATTGCCCACCCGCGCCGCCGGCGAGGAGCTGTCCGGTGATCGCCAGTGAGTGCTGGGCCGCGAGCAGCAGTGCGCCACCGCCGGCGCCACCCTGTGCCGCCGTCGTGCTGGTGTAATACTGCCCGCCCGCGCCGCCCGCGCAGCCGCCGATGACGGTGGTCGGCGCGGCGCGCGACGTACCACCCGGGCCACCCGCGGTGGGTGCTCCAGCGGCGCCGGCGCCTCCCGCGCCGCCGTCGCCTTGAAACGCGCCACCACCGCCGCCGCCCGGACCGAGGGGAGAGACCGAGGCGCCGTTCGTTCCCACGCTGCCGGTCGCCGCGCCGCAGCTCGAAGGATTTGCACCGGCGCCGAGCGAGCCGCCCTCGTGGCTCCCGACATCCAGGTCGCCGTCGATCTGCATCGTGTCCCAGGCGGCGATGACCAGCGGCGGGCTGCCCGCAGCGCCGACGATGTCGACGGTGACCCCGGAGTCGACCTCGAGAGTCGTCACGGTCCACACGGCCATCACGACGCCGTCGGTCTGGGTCAATGTCGTCGTCGTGATCGGGATCGACGTCGCGGTGTTATCGACGAGCGTGGCGCCGCTGTCGGTCGTGGTGACGGTGTACGGGCTCGCGCTCGCGACGAGATGCACGTCTCCCGATGGACCGGGAATGTTGCAGGCGTCGAAGTGGCGGGTCACCCACGTCGCACACGCCGGGTTGCCGCCGTCGCCGGTGTCGCCGCCGACGCACGTGTTGGCGAGGCCGGCGCCGGCATACGGATCGTAGCGCGCACCAGACGTGCAGGTCGGATCGGTGAAGCTGCAGTAGCCGGACGATTCGCAGCGGCCGCCCGGCAAGCCGATGCACTGGCTGTCTTGCTCGCACGCGAACGTGCCGTTCGCCTTGCACGCGGCGCACGCGAGGACCGCGAGCACGAGCGCGCGGCGCATCAGAAGTGCCCCGCGACGATGAGGGAGTGGCCGTCGGTGGTCGCCGTGACGTCGCGCGAATGATCGTGCGCGCGCTGGATGAAGACGTAGACGCCGCCGGCTGCGAGCGCGGCGCCGATGCCGATCGCGACGCCCGCGACGCGCTTGCGCGTGGTGGCCTCGTCGAGGTCGTCGACGAACGTGGTGCGAAGCTGCGCGTGCGCGGCGTCGCTCTGGCGGTTGTTCGCGGCGACCCAGTAGACGATGCCGACGCCGATCGCGACCGCGCCACCGCCGACGAGCGAGTCGCCCAGCGGATCGCGATACCACTCCGGCGACGACGTCGCGGTGACCGATGCGGTCGTGGAACTCGACGTGGTCGGCGGCGGCGCCGTGGCCGGCGGCGCGGCTGGCGACGCGATCGGTGGTGTCGGCGACGGCGGAGGCGGCGAGACCGGTTCGGCGGGCTTCTGCTTCTGCATTTGCTCGCACAGCGAGATGCCGTTCTGTGCGGCCGAGGTCTGTGACGCGTTGGGATGCGTTTCGAGGTAGCGGTGGTAGATGACGAGGGCGTCGCTGCAGCGGTTCGCGAACCGATACGCCTGCGCGGTCGCGTAGAGCAGCGCGGGATTCGGATCGATCGAGTACGCGGTCTCGAACTCGTTGATCGCGACGTCCCACGCCTTGGTCTCGTACGCCTTCAGCGCGGCATCGACGTGCTGCTGCGCGCGCGGATCGAGGTGAACTTGCGCGAATCCACCGCGCGCCGCGAGGAGCGCGGCGACGACGGCGACGAGTGAGAGCAGGCGAGGGGACATGGTCACATCGGCGGCAGCGCCGCGTTGGGATCGAACTTCGGGGTGGCGGGCTTCGCCGCAGGCTCGGTCGGCGGCGGCGCGGGCTTGGGCGCGGGCGGGTGATGGCGAACGGGCGCGTGGTGCACGACCGGATGCGCGACCGGCGGCGGCTGCGGTTGCGGCTGCTGCGGCGGCTGCGGCTGCGGCGACGGCTGCGGCTGCGGCGACGGCTGCTGCTGCTGCTGCTGCGACAGCTGCGGCTCCGGCTGCGGCTCCGGCGACGGCTGCTGCGATGGCTGCGGCTGCGGCGGATCCGGAGGCTGGACCTGCTGCATCTGCTCGCCGTGCTTGGTCTCGGGATGCCCGCCGCGCGACACGAGCAAGAACGCGATCGCGGCCACTGCGACGAGCGCGCCGCCGCCCGCCACGAACGGCCACGGCCCGCGCTTGACCTCGGCGTGCGGCGCGGGCGTGTCGTCGGGCGGGGGCTCGACCGCGGCCATGATCTCGGTCGCGACGCCGGCTTGCGGGCCGAGTCGCGGCGAGCTCGGGGCGCGCGGAGTCGGCGCGGGCTCCTCAGTCGTCTCGTGCGCGATCGCGGCCAGCCCGGCCTCGAGCACGATCGACGGCTCCTTGACGATCGCGTAGTCGCGGCGTCGCTTCTTCTTCTTCGGCGCGGGCGTCGCGGCAACCGGCGACGCAGGCGCAGGCGCGTCGGGAGTCGGCAGGTCGCGCTTCTCCGTTGGCTCGGCGTCGGTCTCGACGCCGTACGCGGGATCGGCTTCGGGCTCGTCGGGCTCGCGCGCGAACTCGCCGGGGGTCGCGCCGTCCGCCGCTTCGTCGCGTGCGATCAGGTGCTGTGCGAGCGACACGCCGGCGGATTGCGCACGCTTCCATGCGTCGACCTCGTCGGCGAACAGCGTCGTGACCTGCGAGGCGAGCGCGATCGACGACTGGTTCAGCTTGTGCTCGCGCGCGAAGTCCTCGAGCTCGCGCTGCAGCTCCTGCGCGTTCGCGTAGCGCGCGTCGACGTCGCGCGCGAGCGCGCGCAGCGCGATCCGATCGAGCTCGGGCGGGATGCCGGTGCGCACCGACGATGGCGCGACGATCGGCTCGTTGATGATGAGCTGGATGGTCGCGAGGTCGTTCGTGCCGCGGAACAACCGGCGCATCGCGAGCATCTCCCACAGCACGATGCCCATCGAGAAGATGTCGCTGCGGCGATCGATCGCCATGCCCTTCGCCTGCTCCGGCGACATGTACGAGACCTTGCCCTTGAGCGAGCCGGTCCGCGTCTTCACCGAGCTCGATGCCGCCTTCGCGACGCCGAAATCGACGAGCTTGACGGTGCCCTCGTAGGACACGAGCACGTTCGCCGGCGATACGTCGCGGTGGACGATGCCGAGCGTCTTGCCGTCGGGGCCGGTCCGCTCGTGCGCGTAGTGCAGCGCCGCGGCGATGTCGCGCGCGACGTGCACGGCGTGCTCGATCGGCAGCGGCAGCTCGCGCTTCAGCGAGCGGTGCAGCACCGCGCGCAGATCGCGGCCGTGCACGTGCTCCATCGTGAAGAAGTAGTTGCCGTCGACCGTGCCGAGATCGTAGACGTGCGCGATGTTGGGATGGTCGAGGCCAGCAGCGAGACGCGCTTCGTCGAGGAACAGCTGCACGAACCGGTCGTTCGCGGCGAACGCGGGCAGGATCTTCTTCAGCACGACGAGCTTCTCGAATCCATGGGGTCCCATGGATTTCGCGAGGAACAGCTCGGCCATGCCACCTACCGCGAAGCGGTGGAGGATCTCGTACGAGCCGAGGCGCGCGGCCGTCGGCTTCCGCTCCTCCGCAGGCTGCACCACATCATCCAGTATACGCCGCGGTGATGTAGGCAGATGTGCGCGCGGCGAGGCTAGTCGTGCCAGAGCGCGATGCCGCCGAGGAGCCCGGCCATGTTCGAGGCAATGACCACGTTCTCGGGCAGCGCGACCTTGACGTGCTTCGCGTTGCCGCCGCCGAGATAGAGCTTGCGCGGGTTCCACACCGGCAGCACCTGCGCGACGACGCGCGCGACGCGCTTGTTCCACTTCTTCTTGCCGACGCGCTTGAGCGCCTTCGCGCCGATGTAGTCCTCGTACGTCTTGTCCTTGCGAAACGGATGGTGGGCGAGCTCGAGGTTCGGCACGTAGTGACCGTCGAGGTAGAGCGCGCTTCCCATACCGGTGCCGAGCGTCAGGACCATCTCGACGCCGTGACCTTCGACGATGCCATAGCCCTGCACGCCGGCATCGTTGAGCACGCGCACCGGGCACTTCGCGCGCCGCGACAGCATCGTCGCGAGCGGGAACTCGCACCACGCGTCGTGCAGGTTCGGTGCGGTCTTCGTGACGCCGTCGACGACGACGCCGGGAAACCCGACGCTCGCGCGATCGAACGGGCCGAGCGTCTCGACGAGCGGCCACAGCGCGCCGATCACCGCGTCGGGCGTGGCCGGCCGCGGCGTCGCGACGCGTGCCCGCTCGGTGAGCGCGGCGCCGTCGGGGCCGAGGATCAGCGCCTTGAGGCCGGTGCCGCCGATGTCGATCGCGAGCGTTCGCATGGCCGCAGCATAGCGCTAGTGAAACGCGAATAGGCTCTGCAGCCAGTCGCTGCCGGTGGTCTGTCGATAGCTCGTCTCGAACGAGCCGGGGCCCGGCTCGGTGGCGAACTGGAACACCGTTCCGATGCTCGAACCCGTCGACGCCGAGTTGAAGAAGCCGAGACCGTAGCCTGGCCCCGGAAGGTGAACGTCGGGTGATGCGCTGGTCATCTCCGGCGTGACGAGGAGCTCCGGGCCGAAGTGGGTGTCGAGCATCCCCGACGCGCACGACGTCGTGCCGTTGCACACCTGGTAGATGTCGTCGTCGAGTGGCGCGGAGTGATCGACGCCGGCGAGCTCGAGCGCGTAGACGCCTCCGTATACACCCGTTGCGAGCGGCGGGGTGAACGTTGCCGTGATCGTCGCATTCGCGGTGGCGGGCTCGGCTGCGATGTCGCGCGCGTAGTAGGCGGTGACCATCGTCATTCCGGAATAGGTCGCCGGAAACCCGGCGATCGGCGTGTACGCGTTTCCCGCCGTGTCGGTCACGCTCGCGACGCTCGAGCTGGCCTCGCTCCAGGCGATCATCACGAACATCGTGTCGCCCGCGAGCTGGTCGCCGTAGATGCGGGCGACGCCGCTGCCGCTCTCGTCCTCGCCGGTCTGGCGGATCGTGTACGGCGAGCGCTGGGCCGAGGCGTCGGTGCGGAACGCGACCGCTTGCGCGACCCACGCCTGCGTCGCGGCCGACTGGCAGCCCGCGCTGTACGTCGCCGGCGTCGCCGCGTCGAGATCCTGGGCGGTGTTCGCGTGATCGTCGAACAGCCGCACGCGATAGCCGCCGCCGACCCCGGAGCATCCGGCCGACGACGTGACGGCTGCGACGATCAGGTCGGGCGCAGACGTCGCGACGCTCACCGTCGGGTCGGTGGCGTCGTCTCCGGTACCGGTCTGGGCAATATCGACCGATGCCACCGCCGCGAGGCCCGTGTACTCCAGCATCCGCACGTCGGGCATGGTCGTCGGCACGGCGTTGAACGAGACGGTGACCGTGTTGGTGCCGGGCGCCGCGGCTGCGATGTCGGTCGCGTAATAGATCGCCTGCGCCTCTGGCCCGCTGCCCGCGGGAGCGGCGGCGACCTCGTACGTGTTGCCGGCGCTGTCCTGCACCGATGCGAGGTCGGAGGGCGAACCGGTCCAGCCGACGACGACCACGTTGGTATCCCCGGCCCGCTGGCTGCCGAAGAAGGCCGCGGTCGCGGTCGATCCCGGCGCGGTGAAGCTCACGCTCTGCTGCACGAGATCGGCGAGCCCGGTGGACGGCGCTGGACCATCGCCGCCATCGATCCGCGCCGGGAAGTCGATGCGCCCGCACGCGGCGAGGCACAGCGCGGTCGCGGCGAGCACGTTTGTCATGGGATCAGCTCCGCGTGCTCGATCCACACCGCCGCGGGTCCGTCGTACGCGCCGCGGCGGATGCGGGTGCGGCTGCGGTGCGCGCGGGCGAGCGCGTCGATCAGATCGAGCCGGACCGTGCCGCCGGTGAACGGCTTGCCGCCCGCGAAGCCGAGCGCGATCTCGAGGCTCGCGTCGCCGGTGAACGGATCGATCGCGAGCGCGCGCAGGCGGCGGATCTCGACGACGCGATCCGGTCCGGCGTCGCCCGCTGCACCCGACCACGAGCCTGCCGCGACGACGAGGTTGCGCACGCCGCCGTTCGGATCGCGGTTGCGCAGCGCGGCTTCACGAGGCGATAGCCCGAGCCCGACCGCGATGCCCCGCTCGACGAGCGTGAACCGGCGCACCGCATCGCCGTCGTCGCCCAGCGGAGCGGAGCGCGTGGCGTAGTCGAGCGCGCCATCGCTCGCGATCGTGAGCGGTTCGTGCACGTGATCGGCGCCGGGTGCGATCGGCATGCGCTCGCGGTAGCGCGTGAGGCCCGCGCGCTCGACCGCGGCATCGGCCTGGTGGGCGAACGCTTCCCAGACGCCGAGGCCGCCGTGGAGCAGCGCGTCGGTCGCGAGCACGAGCGTGCACGGACCGGGCGTCGGTGCGCTCGCCTGCGCGATCGCGTCGAGCTCGGCGGGCGCGGCGGCGAGCGCGGCGTCGAGATCGAGATCGGCCAGCTGGCGAACCTCGCGCGTGATCGCGAGCGAGTGTGCGGCGCTGGCGACGAGCACGTCGGCGCGGGCGAGCGCGGCCAGCCAGGTCGCACGCAGGCCGTCGCGCGACGCGGCGTGCACCTGCTCGCGCGCGACCGCCACCGTCGCGGTGACCGCGAGCCGGCCCGGCCGCTTGAGGCCGCGCACGATGCCGTCGGCGGCGGCGAGCGGCTCCGCGCTCGCGAGCGCGTCGTCGGTGAGCCGCACCCGCGCCGGCGCCGAGGGCGGCGCCGACTGCCACGCCGAGCCGAGCGATGCCCGCGCGAGCGCGGCGGCGCGCGCCACCACGTCGCCCGCGTCCTCGGCGCTGCCGTCGAGCGCGACGCGCGCGCTGCCGCGGCCGTCGGCGCTGTCGACATGCACCGTCAGCTGCCAGCGCGTGCGGCGCTCGGCGCGGCGCAGCCGCGGCGCGGTCTCGTCGAGCACGGCGAGCTCCTCGTCGCGCTGGATCACGGTCCAGTCGGCGACCCGGCGCTGGTCGAGCGCGCGCACGAGATCCTTCAGGTCGATCACGCCGGCCTCCGCCGCGCGCGCACCGTGCCCCGCGCGCTCAGCCATGGAGCGGCGATCGAGCGCCAGCGCGGTCGGCCGTCGACCTCGTCGCGAAAGCCGAATGTCTCGGTCTCCTTCGACACGGCGGCCACGCTCGCGAGCAGCGCACCGAGGTTCGCGACGAGCTCGAGCTCGCCGAACACACGGCCGGTCTCGTTGCCGTGCGCGAGCTCTCTCGCGCGCGCGATCGAGACGACGAGGCGATCGCTCGCCGGATCGACCACGGCGCCGAGCGCGCCTTCGAGCACGAAGCCGTCGTCGCGCAACGCGGTTTGCGCCGCGGTGCCCGGCGCGAGCACGAGGTGTGACGCCGCGGGCTCGACGCGGCCGACGTGGCCCGGCCGCCGGCCACGCCCCGCGACCGGCGCGCGCCCGGCCGCGACGCCAGCCTGGTCGGCGATTCGCCCGACGATGTGACCGCGATCGACGAGCATCAGCGCGGACGCCGGCTCGCCTTCGTCGTCGAAGTGAAAGCCGCCGTACGCGTCGAAGTTGCCGCCTGCGGTCGGATCGTCGACGAGCGTGATCGCGGCCGACGCGGCCCCCGCGCCGAGCTCGAGCCGGCGCGCGACCTCGGGCAGGCGCATCGCCGCGGTCGTGAGCAGCGCGGGCACGGCCGCGTCGATGATCGAGGCCACCACCGACGGCGCCAGCACGATCGCGTGCTCGCCGTCCTCGAACGCGGCCGGCGTCATCAATGCGAGCGCGCCGCGCGTCGCGTCTTCGATCGCTTCCTTGCCCAGCTCGTCGCTGCCGGCCGGCCCCAGCCACGCGCGCGACACCTCGGCGACGATCGGCCGCGTGCCGTTCCACGCGACGCGCGTCGCGACCTGGCGCACGCGCACGAGCCGCTGCTCGAGATCGCGGCCGGGCGCGACCGACCACACCCGCGCGTCGTCGATCTCGACCAGCTCCGCGCGATACACGATGCGGCTGTTGAGCGCTTCGTCGCGCGTGCGGATCGCGTCGGCGAACGCGAGGAGCTCCTCGTCGTGCGGCTGCGGCGAGCCGTCGGCGGCGATGATCGGCCGCCCGAAATCGACGCGCGCCGGCTTGGCAGCCGCCGCGAGCGCGCTCACCGCCGCCGCGACGCCGTCGGCCGACACATCCGCGGTGACTTGCTCGCGCAACGCACCGTCCTGGTCGCGCACGGCGAGGACGACGGCGTCGGCACGCGCCCGCCTGACCGCGGCGCCGAGCACGTCGTTCGCGGCTGCGGTCCGCCGGCGCGTCAGCGCGAGCGCGTGGGGCGCCGCGAAGCCAGCCGCCGCGAGCCGCGCGACGGCGTCGTGCAGCCACGCACGCACTTGATCTTCGCGCGCGATCGGCGCCCGCGGAGCTTCGTCTTGCCGCCCGCCGCAGCCGAGCGCCCACAGCAGCGAGCTCGCCGATGCCGCGCCGAGCGCGCCGAGCACCTCGCGGCGGTTCATCCCGCGAGCTTACTCCTGAGCGGTTCCCGCGATCTCGACATCCACCTTCGGCGCCGGCCGCACCTTCGCGCGCACCGACACCCGGCTGCCCGGCGCCCCGCGCTCGATCCACGCCGCGACGCGGTTGAAGTCGGCAAACCGCGTCAGCTTGCCCTCGGCGCCGAGGAACGCCATCACCACGATCCGACCGTCGAAGCGCGCCGCGGTCACGTAGCAGTAGCCCGCCGCGTCGGTGTAGCCGGTCTTGCCGCCGATCACGTCGTAATGGCGCGCGTGGAGCGGCTGGTTCGTCGTGCCGTACTCGATGCCGCGTTTTCTGCCCTTCGCGACGACCTCGGCGTGATCTTCACCGGCGATCTCGCGCAGCACGTCGTCGGCGAGCAGCGCGCGGAGCGCGAGCGCCATCTCGCGCGCGGTCGAGACGTTGCCGCGCAGCCCGGTCGGATCGGTGAACCGCGTGCGCGCGAGGTGGAGGCGCTTCGCGACCGCGTTCATCGCCCCGATCAGGTGATCCTCGTCCAGGCCGGCGGCGCGGCCGAGCGCGGTCGGCGCGCGGTTGTCGCTGGCGAGCAGCATCGCGCGGAGCAGATCTTCGTTGCGATACAGCTCGCCGACCTCGAGCCGCGTGCGCGAGCCGCCGCGCGCGGCTCGCGCGTCGTCCTTCGTGATCGCGGTGAACGCCGCGAGATCCACGCCCTGGTCGCGCACGGCCATCGCCACGAAGATCTTCGTGGTCGACGCGATCGCCCGGATCTCGTCGGCATTCTTGCCGAAGATCTCGGCGCCGGTCTCGGCATCGATCACGATGGCCGCCTTCGATTTCACTTCCGGCAGGTCGTCGGCAGCCGCCGGGCGCGCCAGCCCACCCACGATCACCCACAACGAGCAGGCGAGATGCAAGCGCACGAGATCAGTCGTAACACGGGCACTGTGATCGCGCGACTTTGCCCCTCGGTCACGCTACTATGAGGCCTCCGCGGAGCATCCATGGACCCTCAGTCAGGGCCCCCGCAATCTGACGTTTTGATCGGGCAAACCGTCGGCAACTATCTGGTCACCCAGAAGTTGGGCGAAGGCGGCATGGGATCCGTGTATCTGGCCGAGCATCCGACCATCGGCAAGAAGGTCGCGCTCAAGGTCCTGCACCCCGAGTTCGCCAGTAACCCCGAGGTCGCCGACCGGTTCTTCACCGAGGCCAAGGCGGTCAACGCGATCGGTCACCCGAACATCGTCGACATCGTCGACTACGGCATGATTCAGGCCCCGGGCGGACGCGACCGGATGGTCTATTTCATCATGGAGTTCCTGGCCGGCGTCACGCTGAGCCAGGTCATCCGGGCCGAGGCGCCGCTCACGCCCGAGCGAGCGTTGACGATCGCGCTGCAGGTCGCCGACGCGCTCGCCGCGTCGCACAAGAACGGCATCGTCCACCGCGATCTCAAGCCCGACAACATCATCCTGATCACGCGCGGCCGCGAGCGCGACTTCGTGAAGCTGCTCGATTTCGGCATCGCGAAGCTGACGGGCACCGATGGCATGTCGTCGCACAAGACGAAGACCGGCCTCGTGCTCGGCACGCCCGCGTACATGTCGCCCGAGCAGTGCGAGGGCAAGCCGAACGTCGATCACCGCACCGACGTCTACGCGCTCGGCATCGTGCTGTACGAGATGCTGACCGGCCGCGTGCCGTTCATCGGCGAAGGCTACGGCGAGATCCTCGTGCAGCACCTGACGCAGCGCCCGGTCGAGCCGTCGCGCTACCGCATGATGTCGCCGCACGTCGAGCAGGTCGTGATGAAGGCGCTCGAGAAGCGCCCCGAGATGCGCTACCCGACGATGGACGAGTTCATGCGCGCGATGTCGGACCCGGTCGGGTTCGTCGAGGCGCACGGCGGCATCGCCGGCTTCGCGCAGCGCCAGCTCATGCCGTCGTCGGCCCCGCTGCCCGCCATGCGGTTGACGCCGCCGCCGACCGGGATCGGGCCGTCGATACCGACGCCGATGCCCGGCATCATGTCGCCGGTGCCCGGCACGCTGTCGCCGGTGCCGACCACGCTCGGCGCCGCGACCGGGCAGATCGCGCCGGCCGGTCGCAGCAAGGCCGGCTTCGTGATCGGCGGGTTCCTCGTCGTCGCGGCTGCTGCGGCGGGCGTGTTCCTGGTCTTGCACGGCAAGGACAAGACGGCGCCGGCCGACAACGGCAGCGGCACCGCGAGCGGCAGCGGCAGCGGCAGCGGCGAGAATGTCGTGACGATGGGGTCCGGCTCGTCGGGCTCGGCTGGCTCGGAGGTCGCGATCAAGCAGCCGCCACCACCGCCGCCGGCGACGCCCGATGCCGCCGTCGCGGTGACGCCGCCGCCGGAGCCAACGAACGTGACGGTGACGGTGACGTCCGATCCGCCTGGCGCGGAGATCTTCGTCGACGGCGTCGACGTCGGCAAGCAGACCAACGCGTCGCTCACGCTGCCGATCCATGGCAACCCGCAGCTTCGCCTCAAGCTGAAGGGCTATGACGAGTTCGTGTTCAAGCCACTGCAGCTCGACAAGGACACGACCGAGCCACTCGCGAAGCTGAAGAAGACCGCGATCGCCGGCCATGGCCCGCACCCGACGCCCCCCGGCAACGGCTCGGGCTCGGGCGGCAAGGGCAGCGGCGGTCACGGCGGCAACGATACGGGCCTGATGAATCCCGACAACATGTAAGGGAGCTGCGATGACCAAGTGGATGATGACCGTGGTGCTCGGTGTGTCGCTCGGTTCGAGCGTCGCACTCGCGCAGCCGAAGACCGGCGACGAGTGGTTCAAGGAGGGCGAGACGCAGTACGACCTCGGCAACTTCGACAAGGCCGCCGAGGCGTTCAAGCAGGCGTTCGCGCTCGAGACCAACGAGGGCAAGCGACCGGCGTATCTCTACAACGTCGCGCAGGCGTATCGCCAGGGCGGCAAGTGCAAGGACGCCGCGTTCTTCTACAAGCGCTTCCTCGCGCTCAAGGACACCGACACGACGCACCCGCTCAAGCCCGAGACGCGCGCGGCGACCGAGAAGCTCGTCGCCGACATGGAGGAGTGCGCGAAGCAGCAGGAGGCGAGCGCCGGCCAGCCGCCGACGAACACGATGCACCCCGATACCGGCGGCACCGGCGGGACGGGCAGCGGCGGCACCGGCAACACGGGGAACACGGGCAATACCGGCAATGCCGGTAACACGACGACGAAGACGACGAAGACCGTCGCCGAGGGTGGCGAAGAAGGCGGCGAGGAGGGTGGCGAAGGCGGCGAAGGACATCCCGCGGTGGGCATCCAGCCGAAGCTGATCTCGGCGCGCGTGCTCGTCGGTGGCGCGAAGCTGAGCGCCGGCAGTCTGTCGGTGCCGGTCGAGGGCTCGTTCGCCCTGATCGGCGGCTATCCGATCCCGCTCAACGAGAAGATGCACGTCGAGGTCGGCATCGCCGCGACGATGACGCCTGTCGGCTACAAAAACTTCATCACCAACGGCAGCGGCACCGCGACGTTCACGACGGTGCTTGCCGACGCCGGCATCACCTACGGGGTCACACCGGAGCTCGGCGTGCGCGGCGATCTGGGTGTCGGTGCGCTCGTGCTGGGCGGCGTCACCCAGATGGGCAACCCGTTCACGGCCAGCGGTGCCGCGGCCTCGGGCTCGCTCGTGATGGGCGCGCTGCGGGTCGGCGCGTCGGTGGACTACGCGGTCACGCCGAACATCGTCGTCACCGCCACGCCATTCGCGTTCACGTATAGCCCGGCCAAGAGCGGCCTCGGCTACATGGACAAGACGTCGGCGTTCACGCGCATCGATTTCATGGCAGGCGTCGGCTATCGGATGTAGCGGATCGCCGATGAAAAAATGTCCGTTTTGCGCGGAGGAGATCCAGGACGAGGCCATCAAGTGCCGGTTCTGCGGATCGATGCTCAACGCCGCACCGGCCAGCGCGCCGGCACCTGCCGCACCCGCGCTGCAGCCGGCGGTCAAGGGCACCGCGCCGGTCGTGCCCGGCGAGCGCCGCACGCTGTACGAAGGCAGCCCGTCGTGGAAGGCATACCTCGGCTACTACATCGTCACCGTGATCGGCGCGCTCCTGCTGATCGCGATCCTCGAGCGCCTGTCGGCTTCGGAATCGGTCGCCTACAAGTTCCTCGATGTCCTGATCCCGCTCGGCGCCGCGACCGCGTACATGTTCGGGCTCACGTTCTATCGCAAGTCGATGAAGTTCCGTGTCACGACGACCGTGATCGAATACGAGCGCGGCCTGCTGTCGAAGCGGATCGACGTGCTGCAGCTGTGGCGCATCCGCGACGTCGTCTACAAGCAGAACGTCGTCGATCGCGTGCTCGGCATCGCGCACGTCGAGGTCGTCGCGCAGGACGTCAAGAACCCCGACCTCGAGATCGTGGGGATGCCGGCGTCGCGCCAGCTGTTCGAGCAGCTGCGCGACGCGATCGAGATCCAGCGCCAGGCGAAGAACGTCATCGGCGTCGTCAGCTAGGCGCCGTCGCGGGGCATGGGCTATGACCGCGGCAACCGCAGCGGCCAGACTGGATCGACTCCGGTCAACACGACCTCGCCGCCGGGCGCGATGCGGACCTCGGCGACCGGCGTCGCCTCGACCTCGGCCAGCGTGTGGCGATCGGTGAGCAGATGAATGCGCTGGTTCGCCGAGCCGCGCAGCCCCGTGCCGAGGCGTTCGCGCGCGACGTAGCGGCCGTCGACCAGCACGTCGAGGTGCGCGAGCACGCGATCGCCGCCGGGCAGCGCGCGGATCTCGTCGAGCGTGTAGCCGGAGAACACGAGCGTCGACAGCCCGAGCGCGCGTGCGGCCGCGAGCAGCTCGGCCGCGGCCTCGGGTTGCTGTAACGGCTCGCCGCCCGAGAGCGTCAGTCCGTCGCAGCGCGCCGCGCGCATCTCGGCCACCAGCGACGCGACCTCGACCTCGCGCCCGCCGCCGGCGTCGTGCGTCGTCGGATTGAAGCAACCCGCACAGCCGAGCGTGCAGCCTTGCATCCACACCACGAAGCGCGCGCCGGGCCCGTTCGCACGGCTGCGCGCCTCGACGGCGTGGATCCGCATTACTTCACCGGCTTCTCGACCGCGGGCAGCTCGCGCACGCCGCCGCGCGAGCCCACGACGTCGAGCTCCTTGAACAGCAGATCGGGCGTGACGATCGCGTTCTCGATCCCGCCCGACGGCACGAAGCCCTCCTCGGTGCCGCCGGTGAGGCGCAGCTGGAGCTGGGTCTCGAACGGCGCGAGGAAGTTGTAGACCGTCTTCTCGGTCGACACCGCGGTCACGTCCTTCCACGCGCGCATCGGCACCGTGGCGAGCTGCACGCCGCGCACGAGCTCTTCCTTGCCGCCCGGATACACGCGATACGCCAGCACGGCGGCGGGCGGCGCCTCGATGTCGGCGCTCTTGATCTGCTGGAACAGCTCGCGGCGCGTGAAGTCGGGGGCGCCGGTGACCGCCGCGTCGTCGAAGCGGCGGATCACGAGCCCGTACTTCATGCCGTCGCCGCGCGCCATCGTGACCAGCTCGCCCTCGAGCGCGCGGCGCGGCGCACCGCCGCGGCCGTTGACGATCAGGTTGGTCGCGCTGCCGCGAAACGCGCCGCCTTCGCCCGGCACGCGCGCGTGGCCGTTCGAGGTCTGGCCCTTCGCCGACGGCGTGCGGCTGGTGAGCAGCGTCTTCAACATGCCGTCCTTGATCACGTCGACCTTCTGCGCTTGCACGCCCTCGTCGTCGATGCGGTAGCCGCCGATCAACGCCTTGCCCTCGGCGTCGTGTGCGGTCGGATCGTCGACGATCGTCAGCATCGGCGCGACCACCTTGAGCCCGACCTTCTCGGTGAGCTGGCCGCCGAACTGCCGCGCCTCTTGCGGCGTCAGCCCCTCGGGCAGCGGCGTACCGCCGAGGTTCGCCGCGAGGGTCGCGCGCACCATGCCGACCGCGCCTTCGCCCTCGAACAAGACCGGGCCGGTGTAGTGATCGATCAGCGGAGCTTTGGCGAGCAGCTTGATCGACTCGGCGAGCTTCTTCGACTCGGCTTCGAGCTCCTTGTCGCTGGGCAGATCCTTCGCGGTGCGGCCGTAGCGCAGGAAATAGTTGTGGAGCAGCTGGCCGTCGTCGGCCTGGCCCTCGACGGCGATCACGATGCCGCTGGCCCGCCGCGTGTCGGTCACGCTCGTGCCCTCGGTCGTGAGGTACCAGCGGCGCTCGACGTAGCTGGTCGCGGCGACGCGCGAGTCGCGCAGCTCGGGGTGATCGCGAAAGTTCGCGGACAGGGTCTTCACGCGCGACTCGAGATCGTCGAGTGACTCGAGCGCGGGCACGAGCACCGGATCCTCGCCGACCACCGGCTTGGCCGGCGCGAGCGACGGCGCGTCGCTGACGCGCACCGAGCCGGCGCGCCGCGCCTCGAGCTTGGCCTGGAGCTGGATCAGCGCCTTCTTGTAGGCGGAGTCGGTCGTGAGCCACGCGACGCGCTTGGCGAGCGCCGGTGTGGCCTCGAGCGGCAGGTTCTGGGTCGCCGTCCCGTTGATCTCGGACGCGTCGGGCACGACGAAGTTCGAGTTGTCGAGGTCGGGCGAGCCGACGCGCACGCGAACCTCGAGGTTCACGAAGTGGCGGTTTTGGCGCGCGAGCGTCTGGCCGAGGCTGGCCGAGACGTTGTTCACGTCGACCTCGGTGATCTTGTACGCGATCTGATACGGCTTCGGCGCGCCGTCGATCACCAGCCGCGACATGTCGCGGTTCATCTCCTCGGCGATCGCGTCGAGGATCTGCGGCGTGACGGCTTCGGACGTCGGCCCCATCGCCTCGGGTGCCGGCTTCCGCGCGAGCGACGTCGCCGCGGGCAAGAGCGCGCAAACGATAGCAAGGCGTTTCATGGCTTCCTCACCGAAGGAGCGCTCAGGATCGGCGCGCGATCCGGCGGAACGAACCCTTTCTCGACCTCGAGCTTCTCGAGCAGGAGGCTCGGCGCCGACGCCGAGACCGGCACCCAGCCGCTCTCGGCGCCGCACACGCCGTTGAACGACTCGATCTCGCGGCTCGCCGCGAGGATCGACTGCAGCGCGACCAGCGGCGTGCCGCTGATGTCGATGCCGCGCACGAGCTCCCGCTTGCCGTCGGGGTACAGCCGGTACGCCAGCACCGGGTTGACCTTGAACGCCTGCGGGGCGAACGCCGACGTGTTCGTGAACCCGCCGCTGATGTCGGTGAAGATCATGCCGTACTTCTTGTGCTGCTTCTTGATCTGCTCGATCAGCATCGCCTCGAGGTCCTTGCGCTCGACGCTGCGCGCCGCCTCGACGACGAGGTTGCCCTGGCGCGCGACCGGCGGATAGCCGGCGGAGTGCCGGCCGTGCCCGTTCGAGTGCGGGAAGCCGTTGATCGGGTTACGGCCCATCTCGAAGCCGACGAGCTTGCCGTGATCGATCAGCGGCACGTGGTGCGCGCGCACGCCTTCGTCGTCGAACCGGTAGAAGCCGTTGAGCTGGATGCCGTTGAGCGTGGCGATCTGCGGATCGTCGTAGACGCTCAGCCACTCCGGCGCGATGTCCTTGCCGACGTAGCTCGCGAACGTCTGGCCGCCGGTGACGTCCTTCTGGCGGTGGCCTTCGACGCGGTGACCGAACACCTCGTGAAAGAACACGCCAGCGGCGCGACCCTCGAGGATCGCAGGGCCGACGTACGGCTCGGCGAGCGGCGCGTCGTGGAGCCCGTCGAGGTCGGTGGTGACGAGCGCGATCATCTTGTCGACCTCGCCGTCGCCGGGCAGGTCGGCGGGCGTGCGCCCGAACCGCTGCTCGAGCCGTGACAGGTTCATGCCGTCGTCGGCTTTGACGCCGACCGACACCGACAGCTGCGCGTTCGTCCACGACTGCTCGATCTTCGAGCCTTCGCTGTTCACGAAGTAGGTCGTGTTGAGCTGGAACACCACGCTGCACGTGCCGCGCGTCGCCGACCCGCGCAGGGCCTTGGCCGAGCAACGCTTGAGCCGCTCGATCCACTGCGCCTTGTCGAACTCGAGCTTCGCGGTCGCCTCGACGTAGGTCTCGGCCGGCTCCGCGGAGAAATCGGCCTCGGTCGCGTGCTTGCTGAGCGTGGCCTGGTCTTGCCTCACGTAGCCGAGCGCGCTCACCGCCTCGTGATAACGGCGGTCGGTGTCGAGCCAGACCGCGTGGGCGAGCGCTTCCTTGTCGTCGCCGAACGGGATCATGCCGCGGCGCTGGAACGGCGTGTTGAGACCGTTCGTGTCGTCGGAGATCGGGTGCGTGTTGTCGAGCGCGGGCTTGCCGACGCGGACGTCGGTGTCGAGGTTGCGCACGGTGTCGTCGCTGTCGATCGTGAGCGCGCCGCCTTCGGCCTCGAGGTTGACCTCCCGGCGCTCGATCAGCTGGTGCGCGACGTAGTAGGCCGGCTCGGGCTGCTTGCTGAGCGTCGCGAACTCGCGCACGTTCTCGCTGGCGAGGACGTCGAGCACGCTCGATTTCTTGTCGGGAGCGCCGTCCTCCATCGGCGCGCTCGTCGTGACGTCGATCTTGGTCGGGATCGGCGCCAGCTCCGGCCGCGGGTCGCCCGAACGCAGAGGCGGCGCTGGCTTCGCGGCCGTCTTTTCGGCGCTGACCGGGCCGCACGCGGCGAGCCCGGCGAGCACGCCGAGGAGGAGGTTCCTTGTCATTCACGAAGCCTAGCAGCACTGGTGCGGTAGATCATGGCCGGGGCTATCATCTGTACGAGTGGCTTCGTCGGGTCGACCTGCCGCCCTCGTCGTTCACGGCGAGGGCGATATCCTGGATCTGTTGACCCGGGTGTTCGAGGCTGGCGGGTTCGACGTCGTCGCCGCGATCAGCGCATTTCGCGCACAGGCGCACCTCGAGGAGAGCGAGCGGCCCGTCGACGTCGTGGTCGTACCATGGGACGCCGCGCAGGTCGTCGGTGGTGAGCTATACCGGTGGGCGCTCGCCAAGAAGCCGGAGCTGCGCACGCGATTCGTGTTCATCGCCGAGGACGTGCCGCCCGAGTTCGACGCCGTCGTCGGCGGGCGCTGCCTGGCGGTGCCGCTGGTCGCGAACGTGGAGCTCGTGCGCGTCGCGCACGCGATCGTGAGGCGCACGCGCACACCGTCGCGCGGGATGCCGGTCGTCGTGCTCGACCGCCCGACGCTGCTCCTGGTCGACGACGATCCGGTGCTCCTCGCCGCGATGGCCGAGTTCCTCGACGGCACCGGCTACTCGGTCTTCGCGATCGACGGCGGCCGCGCCGCGCAGGAAGCGATCGAGGCGCGCGACTACGACGCGATCGTGACCGACTGGCAGATGCACGACGGGAGCGGCGCCGATCTGTACCGCTGGATCGCGAGCGAGAAGCCGCACCTGTGCGAGCGCGTCGTGTTCCTGTCGGAGACCGCCGACGACGACGCGCGCGCGATCGCGCCCGGGCGGCCGATGCTGCGCAAGGGCCAGGACTCGCAGGCGCTCGCCGAGGTGCTGCGCTGGATCGTGAAGCGCGATGAATAGCCCGATCGTGTTCATGGCGCACGGCGCGCCGATGCTGCTCGACGACCCGGGCTGGGTGAACGAGCTCGCGGCGTGGGCGCGCGCGCTCGCCAGGCCGCGCGCGATCCTGATGATCTCGGCGCACTGGGAACAAAAGCCGGTCGCGCTCGGCGCGACGACGAACGTGCCGCTCGTCTACGACTTCTATGGATTTCCCGAGAAGTTCTATCGCCTCGAGTACCCGAGCCCGCCGGCTGGGGAGCTCGCGGCGCGCGTGCGTGCGCTGCTCGGCGCCGCGAAGATCCCGTTCGTCGACGAGCCGGCGCGCGGCCAGGATCACGGCTCGTACATCCCCTTGATGTGCATGTATCCGGCGGCCGACGTGCCGGTGCTGCAGATCTCGCTGCCGACGATGGAGCCGCGCCCGCTGTACGAGCTCGGCCGCGCGCTCGCGCCGCTTTGCACCGAGGACGTGCTCGTGATCGGCAGCGGCTTTCTGACGCACAACATGCGCTCGTTCGCGCTGCGCGCCACGCCGGCCTGGGCCCACGACTTCGACGCGTGGTGCGCCGACGTGCTCGCGCGCCGCGATACCGGCGCGCTGCTCGAATACCGGAGTCGTGCGCCCGGCGTCCGCGACGCGCTGCCCACCCACGAGCACTTCGTGCCCGTGATCGTCGCCGCCGGCGCCGCCGAGGCCGCCGGGCTCGACGCCGTGACGTTTCCGATCACCGGCTTCTGGTTCGGCGGCTCGTTCACGCGCCGGTCCGTGCAGTTCGGGTAGTCTGCGGGGCAATGGGCCATCGCTTTCACTTCTTCCGCGCCGGCGGCGTGGATCAGGTCAGCCTGCGCGACGGTGCCGACATGCTCGCGCTGCCGGAGCTCGATCAGAAGCTGTGGGTCGCGCTCGCGATGCCGACGCGCGGGATCGACATCGATCAGGAGACGCTGAAGCTGCTCGACGCCGACGGCGACGGCCGGATTCGCGTGCAGGACATCCTCGCGACCATCGCGTGGGCCAAGACGACGTTCGCCGAGCCCGGCGCGCTGCTCGCGAGCGAGGACGCGGTCGAGCTGTCCGCGATCGCCGATCCGAAGGTCGTGACCGCGGCCAAGCGCATGCTCTCGGACCTCGGCAAGCAGAGCGAGAAGGCGATCACCGTCGCCGACACGGTCGCGGTCACGAAGGTGTTCGCCGAGACCGTGCTCAACGGCGACGGCATCGTGATCCCGGGCTCGGCGAAGCAGGACGACCTGCGCAAGGTGATCGAGGACGCGATCGCGTGCGTCGGCAGCGTCGTCGACCGCAGCGGCAAGCCCGGCATCGACCAGGCACGCGCCGACGAGTTCTTCCGAGAGGTCGACGTGCGCGCGGGCTGGCTCGCGAAGCAAGCCGCCGCGATCGCGCCGCTCGGCGAAGGCACCGCGGCCGCGCACGCGGCGTTCGTCGCGGTGCGTGCGAAGATCGCGGACTACTTCACGCGCTGCAAGATCGCGGCGTTCGACTCGCGCGGGCTCGCCGCGCTGGCCGGGCAGGAGCCGGCGCTGGTCGCGCTCGGCGCGCGCACGCTGTCCGACGGCGACGACGAGCTCGCCCAGCTGCCGCTCGCGCCGATCGATCCGGTCGCGCGCCTGCCGCTCGGCGGCGACGCGATCAACCCGGCATGGGCGGCGCGCGTGCAGCAGCTGGTGGCCGCGACCGTGACGCCGATCCTCGGCGCGAAGGCCGCGCTCGTGCCGGCCGACTTCGCCGCGATCGCCGACAAGCTCGCGCCGTACGACGCGTGGATCGAGGCGAAGCCGACGACCAAGGTCGACGCGCTCGACGTGGCGTGGATCGCCAAGCTCGCCGCGCCCGAGCTGCGCAAGCAGCTGACCGAGCTGATCGCGTCCGACTTCGCGCTCGCCGACGAGTACGCGCAGATCAGCGCCGTCAGCAAGGCCGTGCGCGTGCAGCGCGACTTCGGCCGCATCCTGCGCAACTTCGTCAACTTCTCCGACTTCTACTCGAAGCAGGACGGCGTGTTCCAGGTCGGCACGCTCTACCTCGACGCGCGCGCGCTGCACCTGTGCGTGCCCGTGCACGATACCGCCAAGCACGGCGCGCTCGCCGGCGCGTCCGACGCGTGCCTCGTGTACTGCGACCTCGTGCGCGGCGGCGAGACCAAGCAGATCGCGGCCGCGCTCACCAACGGCGACATCGACAACGTGTTCGTCGGCCGCAACGGCATCTTCTACGACCGCGAAGGCCGCGACTGGGACGCGATCGTGACCAAGGTCGTGGCCAATCCGATCAGCATCCGCGCCGCGTTCTGGTCGCCGTACAAGAAGCTCGTCAAGACGATCGAGGACACGGTCTCCAAGCGCGCGCAGGCCGCCGAGGCGAAGTCGACCGCCGCGATGGAGAGCGCCGGCAGTGACGTCGGCAACGCGGACGTCAAGGCGATCGCGGATGCCGAGGCACCGGCGGCACCTGCGCCGGCTCCCGTGCCCGTGCCGGTGGCGGCCGCGGCGGAGGTGCCCGCGAAACCGACGAAGATCGATCTCGGCACGATCGCGGCGATCGGCGTCGCGATCGGCGGCATCGGCACGCTCGTCGGCGCGCTGCTCGCGACCCTGTTCGGGCTCGGCAGGTGGCTGCCGTTCGGCATCCTCGCGCTGCTGATGATGATCTCGGGCCCGTCGATGCTGCTCGCGTGGCTCAAGCTGCGCCGCCGCAACCTCGGCCCGATCCTCGACGCGAACGGCTGGGCGATCAACGGCCGCGCCCGCGTCAACGTCGCGTTCGGCGCCGCGATGACCGAGCTGGCCCGCCTGCCGGCCGGCGCCAAGCGCTCGCTCGACGATCCGTTCGCCGACAAGCGCACGCCGTGGCGCTTGTACGTCACCGTGATCGCCTTGCTCGGCCTGTTCGGCTGCTGGTACCTCGGCAAGCTCGACGATTACCTGCCGCGCTCGCTGACCTCGGTCGAGGTGCTCGGCGATCTCGCGCCCGCCGAGCGCGCGCTCGAGAACGCCGCGCAAAACCCGGCGCCGGCGCCCGCGACGCCGTCCGTGAAGCCCACGAAGTAGCGCGATCAGAACGTCACGCCGAGCTCGGTGCCCGTCGTGAACGACCAGCGGCCGGCCGGCGTGTCGTGCAGGCGGAGGTACTGCGGCGTGGCCGGCAGGACCGTCGCGAACCAGCGCTGGGATCGCGCGGTGTAGCGCAGGCCCCACGGAAAGCGGATGTCATCGCGCACCGCGCCGCCCGTGCTCGCCTCGGCGAGGAGCGGGATCGCGAAGCGAAACCCGGCGTCGAGCGGAACGTGCGCCCCGAGCTGGAACACGGCCGTGGTCGACCGCGCCCACCCGGCGTCGCTGCGGGTCTCGACCAGCCGCGCGCCGCCGCCGAGCTCGTAGAAGTCCGCGAAGCGCAGGCGCGCGATCGCTCCGGTGCTCAGCTCGTCGCCGCGCAGCGAGCCGGCCGCGTCGAGCACGAGCGTCGGCCGCATGATCGCGCGCACGCGCGCGCCGGTCGAGAACATGCGCTGGGCGTCGGCGACCGGCTGGTCCGGCAGCTCCGGCGTCCACGGTGGACGCTTCTCGGGTGGCGGTCCGCTTCCCCACGACAGGTCCTTGGTGAGCTCGGACAGCGGAAGCAGGATCGGCAACGCCGCGACGAACGCGGCGGTGTTGCCGAGCGTCTTGACGCCCGAGAGGTTCGTGACCTCGATCGAGCGCACCTGATCCCAGCGCCAGCCGCGCCGCGTCGGGACGCCCTGGCGAATCGCATCGACGAGCTCGACCCCGCCGAGCGGCGGTAGCTCACCGCGCGACGCCGTGGTCACGCGCCACGTGCCGAGCTCGGGCGGCGGCGCGGTCGGATCGGCCGGGATGTCCGCGCGATCGATGAAGCTCGCGAGCCAGCCGTCGAGCTCGCCGCGCGGTGCGGTCAGGGTCACGACGCCAGCTTCGCGGTCGAGCGCGCCGCCAGCCGGTCGGGTCTCGGCGAGCAGCCGGGTCACGTCGTCGCTCGCGGCGGCGATGTGAATCTCCGCGGCGACCTGGCCGAGCGGCGCGGTGCCATCGGCCCAGACCCCGGCGTCGTCGACGAAGAGATCGCCGGCGCGCATGCGGTCCGTCCACTCGCCGGAGGCGTTGCCGAGCCGGATGTTCGTGTTCGGATCGACGCGCTCGTGCCAGCGCTCGGTCGTCGCCACCAAGAAGCCATCGCGATGACCGGGCGCGCGCAGCCGCGCGTCGTCGGGATGCGCGAGCTCGCGCGTCGAGACGTAGGCACAGCCGACGAGCAAGACCAGGGGTGCCATCCTCATGCGCCCCGACTCTTCACGCGACGTGCCAGCGTTCGCGCGGGCCACGTCGCGCGAGGCCGATTCGTTCGACGTCAGACGGCGAGGATCGAACAGCGCGTCGCGCGAATTCGAACAGAGTATGAGGAGAACATGAAGGCCGTCGCGATACGTCGGCCGACGAAGGTTCGCTCAATTGTTCGCCGCCGCGCGGCTGATCTGACCGAGCGCGGAGCTCGGGTCGCGGGCCTGCGCGAGGTCGCCGATCGTGACGATGCCGACCGGGCAATCGTGATCGACGATCGGGATGCGGCGGATCGCGTGCTCGCGCATCAGGCGCACGGCGTCGTCGACGGGCGAGTCGGGCGCGAGCGTGACGAGCTTCTCGCTCTCGATGTCGCCGACCGTCATCGCGTCGAGGTCCTTGAGCTCGGCGACCGCGCGCACGACGAGGTCGCGGTCGGTCACGATGCCGCACAGGTGGCCTTCGTCGTCGGTGACGAGCACGTCGCCGATCTGATGGTCGCGCATCAGCCGCGCCACCTCGCGGATCGTCGTCTTCGCGCCGACGCAGCGCACCTGTGTGGTCATGATTTCCTGGATCTTCTGGTCAGCCATGAGAACCTTTCCGTCGATCGCGAGCGCGAGATCGACCACTTGTTCGATCGTGGAAGCGAGCCGGATCGTGATGTCGCCGCGCAGGTGCTCCGGCACCTCCTCGCGCAGGTTCGGCTCGTTTTCGCTCGGCAAGATCAGCTCGCGCACGCCGCTGCGCCGAGCCGCGAGCACCTTCTCCTTGATACCGCCGACCGGCAGCAGCACGCCCGACAGCGTGATCTCGCCGGTCAGCGCGAGGTACGGCCGCACCGGGCGATCGGTCAGCAGCGACACCAGCGCCGTCACCATCACCGCGCCCGCGGACGGTCCGTCTTTCGGCACGGCGCCGGCCGGCACGTGGAGGTGCAAGTCGCGCGTGCGAAACACGTCCTCGGCGATGCCGTAGCGGCCGGCGTGCGCGCGCACCCAGCTGACCGCGGTGCGCGCCGACTCCTGCATCACCTCGCCGAGCTGACCGGTGAGCGTGACGTCGCCCTTGCCCTGCGGAAGCGTCGTCGATTCGACGAACAGGATCTCGCCGCCCTGCGGCGTCCATGCCAGCGCGGTCGCGACGCCGGGCCGCGCGGTGCGCTCGGCGAGCTGCGACTCCATGCGGAACCGCGGCTGGCCGAGCATGCCGGCAACGACGCCGCGGTGGACGACGAGCGCGCCGCTCGCACCCTCCGCGATCTGGCGCGCGCGCTTGCGGCACACCGACGCGACGAGCTGCTCGAGCTTGCGCACGCCCGATTCGTGCGTGTAGCCGCGGATCAGCTCGAGCACGGCCGGGTCGAGGAACTGGATCGCGGAGTCGCCCCCGTTCGCGCCGTCGAGCCCGGCGAGCTCGATCTGTTTCGGGATCAGGTAGCGCTGCGCGATCTGCAGCTTGTCCTCGTCGATGTAGCCGGGCAGCTCGATCACTTCCATGCGATCGCGCAGCGGCTCGGGCACGGTATCGAGCACGTTCGCGGTCGCGATGAACAGCACGCGCGACAGATCGAACGGCACGTCGAGGTAGTGATCGCGAAACGCGCTGTTCTGCTCGGGATCGAGCACCTCGAGCAGCGCCGCCGCGGGATCGCCGCGAAAATCGCGGCCGAGCTTGTCGAGCTCGTCGAGCATGAACACGGGATCGCAGCTGCCCGCGCGACGCAGCCCGCGGATGATCTGGCCGGGCAGCGCACCGATGTACGTGCGGCGGTGGCCGCGGATCTCGGCCTCGTCGTTCGTACCGCCGAGCGAGATCCGCACGAACTGGCGGCCGGTCGCGCGTGCGATCGACTTGCCGATCGACGTCTTGCCGACGCCGGGCGGGCCGACCAGGCAGACGAGCGGCCCTTTCTGCGCCGGCCGCAGCTTCTGGACGGCGAGAAACTCGAGGATGCGCTCCTTCACGGCCTCGAGGTCGTAGTGATCCTCGTCGAGGATCTCCTTCGCGCGCGCGAGATCGACCGGCACCGCGGTCGTGTGATTCCACGGCAGCTCGGCGAGCCACTCGAGGTAGGTGCGCACCATCGAGTACTCGGGCGAGCCGGCCGGCATGTCGGCGATGCGATCGGCCTCGCGCAGCGCCTCGGTGCGCGCCTCGGGCGGCATGTCGGCGCGTTCGAGCTTGTCGCGCAGCTCGGCGACGCGCGCCTCCTCGCCGCGCTCTTCGCCCAGCTCCTTGCGGATCGCCTTGAGCTGCTCGCGCAGCACGAGCTCGCGCTGATTGCCCGCGATCTTCTCCTGGACGTCGGTGCGCAGCTTCTCGCGCAGCCGCAGGCTCTCGAGCTCGCGCGCGACGACCTCGGTCAGCTTGTCCATGCGGCGCCGCACGTCGAGCGTGGCGAGCAGATCCTGCCGCGTCTGCGGGGTGGTCTCGACGAGCGCCGAGCCGATCATGTCGGTCAGCGCGCCGTCGTCGGAGATCGTGCGCGCGACGATGCCGAGCTCGTCGGGAAGCACCTGCGACAGCGACACCATCTCGGCAAACGAGTCGAGCAGGTTCGAACGCGTCGCGACATACATCGGATCGATCGCCGAGCGTTCGCTGTCGAGGCGCCGCACGCGCGCGCGCAAGTACGGGCGCGTCTGCAGGATCTCGAGCACCGCGATCCGTTCGAGCCCTTCGAGGATGACCATCAGGTTCGCGCTGCCGGGCTGCGTCAACTGGCGCACCACCGCGCCGGTGCCAACGGCGTACAGGTCTCCTGCGCTCGGAATCTCGACCTCGGCGTGGGCCTGGGTGATCACCGCGATGAGCCCGTCCTGGCCCGCCGCCTCGACCGCACGGCTCGCCGACGGCCGGCTCAAGCTCATCGGCAGCGCTGCGTGCGGGAACAACACCATCGTACGCAGCGGGAGGACCGGAAGGTCCATGACCGAGAGGAGCTCCATGACCACGTGCGCAGCAAGCTCCGTACCGAGAATGGCGAAGGGAACAAGGAACAAGGAACAAGGAGCAAGGAACCGAAGAAGTTCTGAGCTCCTCGTTCCTTGCTCCTTGTTGCCCTCGCCGTTCCGCTTCGTCCCTAGTTCGTCCCGAGCATGTCCCGTGCGAGCTCCTCGATGCGCGCGAGCGCCGCGGCGAGGTCGGCGACCGGCGTCTGGCCGCCGGTCTCGAGCAGGAGGTAGCCGGGCTCGTCGCCACGGATGCGGCCGCGCGGGTCGTAGAACAGCCATTCGGTGGCGCGGCCCCAGCTCGCGAGCGGCACGCACTCTTCGAGCGCGGCGTTTCCGCTCGTGTGAACATACGCCTGCGCGCGCAGTGCGAGCCGCGTCGCCTCGCGGTAGTCGCCTGCCGCAAAGAACTCGCAGTCCCACAGCTGCATGCCGTTCGTGATCGCGAGCAGCGCGCGATAATCGTTCGGCAGCGAGATCTTGCGCGCGCGTTCGGCATCGAGGATCGCGTCGAGGCGAACCGGCGGGCGCAGCTCGACGCGCATGCCGAGCTCGCGCAAGGTCGCGACCGCGTGGTCGAGCGCGCGCCGCACGGTCGGCAGGTGCGGCTCGACGTCGACCGGAATCGGCGGGACGTCGGCGCGCGCGAGGATCGCCGACAGGTCCGGATCGCTCTGGTACGGTGCGAAGTCGGGATCGCGGCGGAACTGCGCCGATGTCGCACCGGCCTCGAGCGCGCGCTCGACCGCGATCAGCATCGCGACCTTGTCGCGCGCGACGGCGTGCGCGCACGCGAGGTCGAACAAGAGCTCGGCGCTCGCCTCGGCCGGTACGCGTTCCTCGAGCCGCGCGATGCGCGTGCGGTCGACCCCGACCGCGACGAGCGCGTTGCGCAGGAACTCCTGTGCATGATAGCCGGTGCGCCGCTCGCCGAAATCGCCCCAGCGTTCGAGCACGAGGTCGACGATCTCGCGCACGTCGTGGCCGCCGCGGTGCTCGCGGGCGATCGGCAGGAGCAGCAGCTGCGCCGCGCCGAGCGCGATCTGTGCCTGCTGTGGCGTGGCAGCGCCGCGCACGCCCTCGAGAAAGCGCCGCAGCGCGCCGATCGGATGCGGATCGTCGAGGATCTCGACCACGGGCGAGCTGCGGATCGCCCAGTCGCGGGCCGTGGTCGCCCGGCGGCGAGGCGCCTGGGCGGGCGAAGGCGCCGGGCCGGGAGAAGGCTTCAGGCTTCGGGCTTCGGGCTTCAGGCGAGAAGACGGCTTCGGCTTCGGCGTCGGCGACGGCTTCCGCGACGGCTTCGGCTTCGGCGACGGCTTCGGCTTCGGCTTCGGCTTCGGCGACGGTTTCGGCGACGGCTTCCGCGACGGCTTCCGCTTCTTCTGGCCTGGAGCCTGAAGCCTGAAGCCCGAAGCCTTCTTCGCCATCGCCGCCCGACGCTACCGCAACTACTTCTTGCCCGCGAACATCCCGTCTTCGTACTCGACGATCTCGCCCATCACCGCCGAGGCCGCGACCGTGAGCGGCGAAGCCAGGTACAGCTTGCCCGGGCCCGAGCGCCCCTTGTAGTTGCGGTTGATCGCCGACACGGTCACCTGGTCACCGCGCTCGCTCACGCCGGGACCACAGCCGATGCACGCGCCGCAGCCCGGCTTGATCACCTCGACGCCGGTGCGCGCGAACAGCTCGGTATAGCCGCGCTCGCGCGCGTAGCGCTCGACTTCCTGCGAGCCGAACTGGATGAAGAACTTCACGCCGTCGGCGACCCGCCGGCCGGCCGCTTCGGCTTGCTGCATCACGCGCGCGTACATGTCGACGTCGTCGCGCTTGCCGGCCGTGCACGAGCCGCCGTACGCGATATCGATCTTCACGTGCCCGATCTCGTGCACGCGCGCGCCGTTCTTCGGATCGCTCGGGATGCCGCGGTCGGGATCGCCCGGCGTCGCGACCATCGGGCGGATCTGCGCGAGATCGATCCGGTGCACGCCGCCGTCGTAGTGCGCGCTGGGATCCGGCGCGACCACCTTCGCACGCAGCTGCTCGACCGTCGTGCCCGGGCGGCGCTCGGCGATCCAGCGCAGCATCGTGTCGTCGACCTCCATCACCGCGCTGCGCGCGCTGCACTCCGTCGCCATGTTCGCGAGCGTCGCGCGCTCGTCGGGCGCGAGCGCGAACAGCCCTTCGCCGCCGAACTCCATGACGCGATCCAGCGTGACCTCGCGCCGGGCGAACTCGGCGAGGATGTGCAGCATCACGTCCTTCGCCGACGTGCCGGGCGGCAGTCGCCCGACGAGCTCGAACCGGATCGACTGCGGCACCACGATCGGCGTGAATCCCCAGTACACGAGCGCGGCGTACTCGGTCGAGCCGACGCCCCACGCGAGCGAGCCCGACGCGCCGCCCATGCAGGTGTGCGAATCGGTCGCCTGCACGAAGTCGCCCGGATCGATCAGCTGCTCGCGCGCGACCTGATGGCAGATGCCGGGCGACACGCCGTGGTCGGCGCTGTAGTTGTGCACGCCGGTGCGCTCGGCAAACGCGCGCTGCAGCTCGCGCAGCTTCTCGATCTTGTCGGCGTACTTCGCCATCGCGGGCACGCCGGTCGCGTAGATCAGATGATCCTCGAACACCGCGAACCTCGCCGGGTTCGCGAGCCGATACTCGGCGCCGTATTCGTCGGCGAGGAACTTGTCGACCTGCGCGGTCGTGAACTCGTGCGAGTAACCGGCATCGACGCGCACGATCACGGCATGGCCGGGCGCGACCGCGGCGCCCTGGCCGGGCAACAGCTTCGACGCGAGGATCTTCTCGGCGATCGTCATCGCGCGCGGCGCGCTCGCCGGCTGAGGCTGGATCGCGCCCGATGCGATCGCCGCCGAGAACGGCATCAGGCCGCCGGCCTCGATGATCGCGGTCGTGATCCAGTCCTGGCCGCGCACGAGCACCTCGAGCGAGAGCGTCTCGCCGGCTTCGAGCCGGCGCAGCAGCTCGTGATCGCCCATCAGCTGGCCGATGTTGATGTTGTTGCGCGCGTGGATCGGCGCGAACGACGACGCGATCGCGAGCCGGATCCCCGAGAACGCCTCGGCCTGCGCCGCTTGCTCGCGCGAGCTGCCGACGCCCTTGCGTGCGCCGCTGACGATCACCTCGAAGCCTCCGGCAGCGAGCGCGTTGGTCTCGATCAGGCGCTGGCCGTGGACGATCAGCCCGGCGTAAGCGTTCTTCGCGATCTCGCGCGGGTCGTGGTCGAAGCACACCCACGCCGGCGTCATCGCGTCGGTGTTGATGTCGTCGAGGAGCTCGTCGGGCGACAGGTCCGCCATCCGCAGCGTCAGCGTGCCGGCGAGCTGCTGCCGGATCCGCTCGGGATCCTTCGTGAGGTACAGGACGCGCTTGCCGGGGGTGAGCGCGAAACTGCGGGCCGCCACGAGGCGACCGTACCACCTTTGTCAGAAAGGAGGCGGAGGCTTGGTGGTCGTCGCTGCCGGAGTGGGCTCGGGCTTCGGCTTCGGCAGTGCGGGCGTGTGAACGGTATGGTGGGGCTTGGTCTTCGCGGTCGCGGGAGGAGCCGGAGTCGGAGTCGGAGTCGGAGTCGGAGTGGGCGATGGCTCGGGGACGGCGGCCGGCTGCAGCGGCGGCTGCGGCAGCGGGGACGGCTGCGGCGGCGGCTGCAGCGACGGTTGCGGCGGCTGCTGCCGCGACGGTTGCGGCGGCGGCGGGGACGGCTGCGATGGCTCGTCGTGTCCCGACCCGCTGGCGACGAAGAACGTGACGCCGCCGAGCGCGATCGCCCCGAGCAGCGCGGCCGGAATCACCCAGCGCGGGCGCTTGGACGAGGGCGAGATCGCGGTGTCGTGGATCGGGCTGACCGCGAGCGTCTGCGCGATCGAGTCTTCGGGGACCGCGGCCATCGGCAGCGGCGTCGCGAGGTCGCGGAACTGGCCCGAGCTGGCGGGGAACGGTCCGAGGCTCGGATTGGTCTCGAACGGCATCGGCGTGATCATGCGGCCGGCAAGCGCCGCCTCGAGCGCCTCGCGCGTCTCGGCGGCGGACTGGTAGCGCGCCTTCGGATCCTTCTCGAGCAGCCGCTCGACGACGGTCGCGAGCGCCGGCGGCAAACCTTCCGCGGCCGGCGCCTTGTCGCTCGCGTGCATCGCGATCAGCTCGTGCGCCGACTCCGACACGAACGGCAGACGACCGGTGCCGAGCAGGTACACGATGCAGCCGAGCGAGTACAGATCGGCGCGGCCGTCGCACGGCTGGCCGAGCGCGAGCTCGGGGGGCATGAACGCCGGCGTACCGAGCAACGCGCCGGCGTTCGTCATCGTCGTCGACGTCTGGTCGGGCGCGACCGACTTCGCGAGGCCGAAGTCGAGCACCTTGACGAGATCGCGCCCGCTCGACAGCAACATGATATTCGCCGGCTTGAGATCGCGGTGGACGATCTGCAGCGCGTGCGCGCCCTCGAGCGCGTCGCACACCTGCGATGCGATGCGCACGATCCGTTCGGGCCGGAACACCTTCTCGGTCTTGATGACGTGATCGAGCGTGCGCCCGGTGACGAGCTCCATGACGAGGAAGAACACGCCGTCGTCGCTCTGACCGAAATCGATCACGCCGACGGCGTTGGGGTGCGCCAGCTTGCTCGCGAGCTTGGCTTCGCGCAGGAAGCGCTTGATGACGTCGCTGTCGGAGACCAGGTGCGGGCTGACGACCTTGATCGCGACCTCGCGGCCCATCGAGTGCTGCGACGCGCGATACACGGCGCCCATGCCGCCCTGTCCGAGCTTCTCGATGATCGTGTACTTGCCGTCGAGCTCGCGGCCGAGGAACGGATCGATCGCGGCCTTGAGGCGAACGAGGCGCGTGCCATCGTTGGGGCACTTGTCGGCGACGTGGAACGTCTTCTCGCACGTCGGGCAGTAGTATTCGCCCGGCGGGCTCGAGTCGGCCGGCTGGGTCACCGTAGGTCCTCGCTTCTCCTCACCGACTCCACCCGAAGGACAGGACGCCTCCGTCGGCGATCGGCGTGATCGAGACCGCGGGCGGGTGCTCGGCGTGCTTGAACACCGTGTACTTGAGGACGACGCCGGTCACGGCCGCGAGGCCGCCGGCGACGTAGCAGGCGATGACGACGTTGCGGCGCTGAGACCACGTATCTTCGGCCGACGCGTAGTCGAGCGAGCTCTTCGGTGTCTTGGCGAGCGTGTCGTACGCGCTGTCGTACCAGGTCGCGTCGAGCACGCCGCCGACCGCCGCGACGCCGACGCCGATGCCGGCGATCACCCACGGCAGCTTGCTCGGCCCGGTCTTGGCCGGCGTCTCGGGCTTCAACGGAGGCGGGCCTTCACCCGGCCGATGCAGTCTGATCGCGACCTGCTGCGGGCGCGAGTCCTTGATGTCGACGAGCTGCGACGCGATGTCGTAGCCGGGCGCGCTGACGAAGAGCTGGTGGATGCCGGTCGGCAAGTGGATCGCGCGCGGCGCAAACTTCTCGTCGGGGGCGAAGCTCGACACCGTGACGAGCGCGGTCGCGGCGACCTCGGCAGGCTCGACCGTGATCGTGACCTCGGCGACCGACTGCGAGGCGATCGCCTTGGCGATCGCGTCCGCGATCTGCTTGTCGGCGGTGTCGATCCAGTCGGGGAGCGGCTCGTTGCGCTCCTTCGCGAGCGTGTGGCAGCGATCGCGGAAGATCTCGGCCTGCGGCCACAGGTTGCGTCGCGTGTACGCGAGCGCGATCAAGCAGGCGTGGCTCGCGCGCACCTCGAGGCGATCGGCCGCCTTGAACTTGTCGATCGCCTCCGCGTAGCTGCCCTCCTTCGCCGCTTTTTCACCGTCCGCCTCGAGCTCGGCAGCGCTCTGCGCGCGTGCGACCGCACCCCAAGCCAGTACACCAGCGACGACAATCGCCTGGAGCTTCACCGCGAATATCGTAACATGTCGCCAGCGAGGCCTAGGTGCGCCGAGATGTGGGTCGGGTGGCCACCTTCGGGATAAACTGACCGCGGTGAGGTCAGTCTCCGTCGCGCTCGCGCTCGCCGCCTGCAACTCGGCGCCCGCGGCGACGACCGATTTCTTCGGGCCCACCGTCGAGCCGCCGCGCGGGCTGGCCAAGCTGCACCCCGGAATGAGCACGGCCGAGGCGCGGCGGCTGGTACCGGCGCTGCACGAGCCCGAGCACACCGGCATTCGCGACGAGCTCGTGCTCGACTCCGGGGCGAGCGACGTCGCGCTCGAGGTTCGCGCCGACGGCGGTACCGTGACGAGCATCGTCGCGATCGTGCAGGGCCACAGCGCGCGCGAGCTACTCGAGCGCGCCTGGGGCAAGCCCGAGATCGTGCACGACTCGCTCGGTCAGCCCGAGGTGAGGTGGGCGAGCGAATCGAGCGGCTGGAAGGTCAAGCTCGACTGCCTCGAGCGCAACTGCCTCGTCGAGTTCGAGCCCTATCACGTGCTGACCGCCGAGTTTTTCGGCGCGCACGTCGTGCCGCCGGGCGATCTCGGCAAGCTCAAGATCGGCATGAAGATCGGCGACGCGAAGGAGCTCGCGCCCGGCCCGGTCGCGGTGCGCAACGGCATCCCGACCGATGTCGACGGCGTACGCGAGTTCGTCGCGACCGACGACAAGTCCGGCACGGTGCGCGCGATCTACTTGAACCTGCCGCGCCACGCCGAGGCGCTGATCGCCGAGGCGTGGGGGCCGGGCCAGCCTGCGACCGAGCCGGTCGGCAAGGCCGTGCTCGTGTGGCCCGATCCCGAGACCGGCTGGCGCGCGACCCTCCGCGACGCGCTCGGCTATAGCCACGATCTCGGCTTCGACAACTACCTGCCGGCGGCGCAGCTGTTCGGCGACCAGCCCGACAAGATCGACGCGCTGCCCGAGCCGCTGCTCGGCCGCACGCTCGACGACGTCAAGAAGGCCTACCCGGGCGCGATCACACCGCAGGGCAAGGACACGGTGCTGACCCTGCCGCCGACCGAATGGGAGCGCGTGGCCACGCACGTCACGCTCGTGCTCGCCGGCGGCCACGTGCACGAGGTGACGTTCGCGATCCCGTGGAAGCCGCACCCCGAGGCGCGCGACACGCTGCTCGATCTGTTCAAGCACAAGTGGGGCGACCCCAAGCAGATCGAGGACGACGGCAAGCCGGTGCTGCTGTTCCGCGACGACGAGCCGCGCGTCGAGATCCGCGAGGACGTCGAGCACGGCGCGTGGCAAGTCGCGCTGCGATAAACGTCTTGACATCGCGCGCGATGGGACCATTCTGCGAAGGATGAGTCTCGACGGGGAGCTCGTGGTTCGCATCGTTGTCGGAACGATCCTCGGCGGCATCATCGGCTACGAGCGCGACATTCACGGCCGGCCGGCCGGCCTGCGCACGCATGCCGTGGTCGCGCTCGCATCGGCGACGTTCATGGTCGTGTCGACGCACCTCGTTTACTTCCAGAGCTACCGCGCGGGCGATCTCGTGGAGGTCGACGCGTCGCGCATCGCGGCGTCGGTCGTGTCGGGAATCGGCTTTCTCGCCGGCGGCGCGATCCTGCGCAACGGCATCACGGTCCAGGGGCTGACGACCGCGGCGGGCCTGTGGCTCGTCGCGGCGATCGGGCTATGCAGCGGTGCCGGGATGTACGTCGAGAGTGTCGTCGCGACGCTGCTCGGCATCGTGACGCTGACGATCCTGCGGCGGTTCGAGGACAAGGACGATCGCGTGCGGCGCCGGCTCGCGCTCACGCTCGCCGATTCCGCGATCGGTGCCGACGCGCTGATCGCGAAGCTCGCGCAGCACGACATCCCGGCGACGCTCGAAGGCTGGAGCAAGGACACGACCGGCTCGATGCGGCACCTCACGCTGTCGGTGCGGCTCGCTCGCAGCGCAGGCGAGCAGGACCTGGTAGCGGTCCTCGAGATCGAGCCCGGCATCACGAAGATGCAGCTCGATCCCGCGGCGTGAGCGTCACCACGGCGTTCCGGCGGGCGACTCGTTGCCGCGCGTGACGTAGCTGTCGCACCCGCATCGCGGGCTCTGTCCCTTCTCGCGCGCGGGCGGCGGCGTTATGACCGCGCCATGGCACGCGCTCCGTATCTGGGTTTGCACGTCGTCGCGGCCGGCCGCCGGGTGGTGGCCGCCGATATCGTCGCGAGCGTGCAGCGCGAGATCGAGCGCGGGGCGCTGCCGCCCGGCGGACGATTGCCGCCGGTGCGCGCGCTCGAGAAGCAGCTCGGGCTGGCGAAGAACACCGCGCAAGCCGCGTACGACGAGCTTGTCGCGCGCGGCCTCGTCGAGGCGCGCGAGCGCGAGGGTGTGTTCGTGCTCGAGCGGTCGGCGGCGGTCGCGGCCGCGGCGCCCGTCGCCGAGCCGCCGCTGCCGAGCATCGTGGCGCCGCCGCTGGCCCGCCCCGATCTGCCGCGCGGCGCGATCCAGCTATCGACCGTGTTCATCGATCCGGACCTGCTGCCGGCCGACCGGCTCGCCGAGTGCGCGCGCGCGGTGCTGCGCGCGGGCATGCCGAGCCAGTACGACCAGCAAGGCCATCCCGGATTGCGCGCCGCGATCGCGCGCCGGCTCGTCGCGCGCGGCCTCGACGTCGAGCCCGACGAGATCGTGATCACGACGGGCTCGCAACACTCGATCGACATCATCGCGCGGTCGCTCGCGGCGCGCCGCGTCGCGGTCGAGTCGCCGGTGTACGCGTACGCGAAGCTCTTGTTCGAGAGCCTCGGCCACGAGCTGGTCGGGCTGCAGCTCGATCCGTTCGCCGGGCTCGATCTCGACGGCTGGGATCGCGCGCTGTCCGCGCGGCCTTCGCTCGCATATCTGATCCCGAGCTTCCACAATCCGACCGGCTACTCGTACACGAGCGCGGAGCTGCGCGGCGTGCTCGAGCTGTGCACGCGCCATGGCGTCGCGATCGTCGAGGACGACTGGGGCAGCGACATGCTGTCGGGCGGCGAGTACCGTCCGATGCTGCGCATGCTCGGCGGCAAGCACGTCCTCTACGTCAACTCGTTCACGAAGAAGCTGTTGCCCTCGCTACGCGTCGGGTTCGTCGCCGCGCATCCGTCGCTCGTGCCGACGCTGGTCGCGATGAAGCGGTTGTCGGTGCTCGGCAACGCCTGGCTGACCGAGGCGATCGTCGGCGAGTTTCTCGAGCGCGGCTACTACGACACCCACCTCCAGGCACTGCAGCGCGCGCTCGACGCGCGCTACGCCGCGTGCCTCGCCGCGCTCGAGGAGCTCATGCCCGAGGGCGTGCGCTGGACACGTCCGGGCGGCGGACCGACGCTGTGGCTCGAGCTGCCGGCCGCGGTCGACCGAGTCGCGCTCGAGCAGCATCTCGCCACGCGTGGCGTCGCGGTGTCGAGCGCGAGCGCGGCGTTCGTCGGCGCGCCGCACTTGAACGGCTTCCGCATCGCGTACGCTTACCTGTCCGAGACCGACATGCACCGCGCGCTCGCGATCCTCGGCGACGCGCTACGTCACGGGCAGTAGGCGTCGTTGCCGTTCACGATCGCCTTGCACGACTTCGAGTCGCAGTAGGCGTCGTTGCCGTTGATGATCGCCTTGCAGTCGCCGCTCTTGCAGTAGGCATCGTTGCCATTGACGATCGCCTTGCAGTCGCCGGTCGTACAGTACGCGTCGTTCTTGTTGATGACCGCCTTGCAGTCCTTGGAGTCGCAGTACGCGTCGTTGTGGTTGACGATCGCCTTGCAGTCGCCGTTCTTGCAGTAGGCGTCGTTGCCGTTCACGAACGCCTTGCAGTTGCCGCCGTTCTGCCACGACCACACGTGCTTCTTGTCGACCGAACCGGCGATGGCGACGACCGAGACCGCGACGGCCGCGACGATGACGAGGATCCGCTTCATGGCGGGCATCCTACAACGGCCCCTTGCCAATCAATGGTGTCATGTTAACACTATCACGCATGCGCTTCACCGACTATCGCCACATCGTCGTGTTGACCGGCGCCGGCATCTCGCGTAGCGCCGGGCTGGCGACGTATCGCGGGCCCGGCGGCCTGTGGAGCGACCCCGAGCTCGCGGTGCTCTCGCACGTCGATGCGCTGGCCACGCGCCGCGATGACGTGTGCGCGATGTTCTGGCGGTTTCGCAGCGCGATCCGCGGCGTCGAGCCGACCGCGGCACACCGCGCGCTCGCCGCGTTGCCGAACGCGACGATCATCACCCAGAACGTCGACGGCCTGCACCAGGCCGCGGGCTCGCGCGACGTGATCGAGTACCACGGCACGCTCGCGCGCTGGCGCTGCGATGGGTGCGGGCGCAGCGGCGAGCCGCCCGATGCCGCGGCGCCGCCGAGCTGCTGCGGCACGGTGATGCGGCCCGATGCCGTGCTGTTCGGCGAGATGATTCCAGCCGACGCCGAGCACCGTGCGAAGCGCGCGCTGCGCGACGTCGATCTGTTCGTCGCGGTCGGTACGTCGGGAACCGTCGCACCGGCGGCTGGCTTCGTGCGTTCGGCCGAGTACGTCGGTGCGCGTCGCGTGCTGATCAACCTCGAGGAGCACGACGACGCCCACGAGCTGTTCGACGAGATCCACCTCGGCGAGGCCGACGAGCTCGTGCCGCGCCTGTTCGCGCGCAGCTAGACCGTGCCGCGCGTGATCGAGCCGCGCGCCTGTTCGGCGAGCGCGCGCACGACGACGATGAACGGCGCGAACCGTGGATCCTGCGTGAGCCCCTTCGCGTAGCGGTAGTAGATCTGCTGCAGGATCACCGCGGTCTTGAACAGGCCGAACGCGTAGTAGAACACGAGCGAGTCGCCCGAGATCCGATCGGCCCGCCCGGACCGCTCGAAGTAGCGCGCGGCGACCTCGGCGCGGGTCATCATGCCGGGCTTCGACGTCACGCCGAAGATCGGCTGCTGGAACAGCGCGGGATCGTCGGCTTGCATCCAGTACGACAGCGTGCCGCCGAGATCCATCAGCGGGTCGCCGAGCGTGGCCATCTCCCAGTCGAGCACCGCGGTCACGCGCGACAGCGACGCGTCGAACACGACGTTGTCGAACTTGAAGTCGTTGTGGATCAGCGCCGGGGCGCCATCGGGCTGCAGGTGCGCGGCGAGCCACGCGGCGACTTCGGTCATCGCCGGGATGTCGTCGGTCTGCGAGCCGGTGTAGCGCTCGCCCCAGCCGCGCACCTGGCGCTCGACGTAGCCCGCCGGCTTGCCGAAGTCGGCGAGCCCGGCGGCTGCGAAATCGACCGCGTGCAGATCGACGAGCGTGTCGACGAGCTGCTCGCATGCGCGCCGCGCGACGTCGGGGCCGGCGCCTTCCGGCAGCGCGTTGCGCAAGATCACGCCGCGCCGCCGCTCCATCAAGTAGAACGGCGCACCGAGCACGTCACCGCTCGGCTCGTACGCGATCACGCGCGGCGCGCGGTCGAACACCGGCGCGAGCTTCGACAGCACCGCGACCTCGCGGCCCATGTCGTGCGCCGTCTTCACCTTCGAGCCGAACGGCGGCCGGCGCAGCACGTACTCGTGCTCGCCGTGATGGATCGAGTACGTCAGGTTCGAGTGGCCGCCAGGAAACTGCTCGACGACGACCGCGCCGCGCACGCCCAGCTCGCGATCGAGATAGGCAGCGAGCGCGGCGGCGTCGAGCTCCTCGCCCGCGCGGACCGGCCTCGGGTCGTCACCCGCCATGCACTAGTAGTGTGCGTCGTCCTGGCCGAGCTTGATCGCGAGGATCGCCGCGTCGAGGCGCTTGATCGCGCGCCGCTTCATGCCGCGCGCGAACCGGTCGTCCTCGCGCTTGTCGATGTCGGCGCGCGCGGCGCTGACGAGGTCGAACGCCTTCTGCAGGCGGCCGCCCCACTCGATGCCGGCGTCGATCGGCGGGTGATCCTCGAGCGGCTTGCCGTCGTCGAGCGCCGCTCCCTTGATCTCGCGGATCGCGCCGTCGATCTCGCGGATCGCGGTGTTCTCGTCCCACTTGACCGCGCCGTTGCGGGTCGGGCGCTGCAGCAGCGCGCGCGCGAGGCGAAGGTCGCTGAGCGCGTGCAGGTACGCGGGGTGCTGGGCCGGCGCGTCGGCGATGTCGAGGCCGGCCTGCACGAAGCCCTTCGCGGCGTCGATGTGGCCGAGCGCGCGCCGCTTGAGGCCGCGCGCCCACGCATTGTCTTCGTGCTCGTTGATGTCACCGCGCGAGCGATCGAGCAGCTCCATCACCTTGTGCAGGCGGCCGCCGTACTCCGGCACGTCGATCGGCGGATGATCCTCGAGCGGCTTGCCGTCGTCGATCGCGGCCGCCTTGATCTCGCGGATCGCGCCGTCGACCTCGCGGATCGCCTGGTTCTCGTCCCACTTGATCGCGTAACCCGACGGCTTCTGGAGCCACGCGCGCGCCGCGCGCAGGTCGCTGAGCGCGTGCAGGTACGCGGGGTGACCGGCCGGGCCGGCGCTCGGCGGCACGTCGCGAATGGCTTCGGCATCGGAGATGCCGTCGCGGATCGCCTGCATCGCGTTCTGCATGTGCTCGAGCGCGCGATGCTTGAGGCCGCGCGCGAAGTCGTTGTCCTCGCGCTTGTTGACGTCGTCGTACGAGCCCTGCACGAGCTCGAGCGAGCGGTGCAAGCGGCCGCGCCAGTCCATGCCGACGTCGATCGGCGGATGATCCTCGAGCGGCTTGCCGTCGTCGATCGCGGCGGTCTTGATCTCGCGGATCGCCGCGTCGATCTCGCGGATCGCGCGATTCTCGTCCCACTTCACGACCACACCGGACGGGCGCTGCAAGTGCGCGCGTGCCGCGCGCAGGTCAGCGAGCGCGTGCAGGTACGCGGGATGATCCGCGCGTGCCATGCCGCCGAATAAACACAACATCACCAGCGTGACCGCCGACACCAAGCTCGTCTTGATCATGGGATCTCCTTGAGGCTCGGACGTTACCCGAGCCGGAATATTCATGGTGCGTAGCGCTGCAAGATTCGCCTGGCGAGCACCATCTTGTGCACCTCGTCGGGGCCGTCGTAGATGCGCGCGCCGCGCTCGTGCACGTAGTAATGAGCGAGCACGGTATCGCTCGTGATTCCGAGCGCGCCGTGGAGCTGGATCGCGCGATCGATCACCCGCAGCATGACGTCGGCGACGTAGAACTTGATGAGCGAGACCTGATCGCGCGCGGCCTGAAATCCGTGATGCTCGATCGTCCACGCCGCGCGCAGCACGAGCAGGCGCGACGCTTCGATCTCGGCGCGCGCCTCGGCGACCCACGCCTGCGCGATCTGCTTGGTCGCGAGCGTGCGCTCGTCGTCGATCTTGCGGCTCGCGATGCGCGCGCACATCGTGTCGAACACGCGCTCGCAGATGCCGATCCAGCGCATGCAGTGGTGGATGCGGCCCGGGCCGAGCCGCTCCTGCGCGATCAGGAAGCCGGCGCCCTCGGGGCCGAGCCGGTTGCCGGCCGGCACGCGCGCGCTGCGGTACCAGATCTCGGCGTGGCTCGCCCAGCCGGCGCCGGCGTCGCCCATGATCTTGATGTTGCGCGTGCGCTCGAAGCCGGGCGTGTCGGTCGGCACGACGATCATCGAGGCGCGGCCGTGCGGCGCGGCCTCGGGGTTGGTCACCGCCATCACGATCGCGAACGCGGCGCCGTCGGCGGACGACGTGAACCACTTGTGGCCGTCGATGACGTAGTGGTCGCCGTCGCGGCGCGCCGTGCACGACAGCATCGTCGGGTTCGAGCCGGGATTCTCCGGCTCGGTCATCGAGAAGCACGAGCGGATGTCGCCGCGCGCGAGCGGCTCGAGCCACCGCGCCTTCTGCTCGGGCGTGCCGTACTTGTGGAGGATCTCGAGGTTGCCGGCGTCGGGCGCCTGCGCGCCGAACGCGTAGTGGCCGAGCGGCGACCGGCCGAGGCGCTCGCTGACGAGCGCGTGCTCGACGAGCGTGAGCCCGAGCCCGCCCAGCTCCTTCGGGATCTGCGGCCCCCACAGGCCGGCTTCCTTGCAGCGCGCGCGCAGTGGCGCGAGCGCGGCCTCGTCGAAGCCATCGGCGAGCGCGTGCTCGGCGGGGATGACGTGATCGGCGACGAACTGCTCGACACGGGCGAGCAGCGGGCGGATGTGTTCGGGAGGATCGAAGTCCATCGGCTAGTACTCCGTGTGCAGCTCGGCCGGCAGGTGCGCGAGCGAGTTGAACCCGAGCAGCGACACCTGCTCGGGATGCCACGCGAACTCGTGCGTGCGCACGAGCAGCTCGGTGATCGATGCGTTGCGGATGACGGCGCTCGTGCGCACCATATGGAGCGCGCTCGCAGCGAACACGAGCCCGACCGCGACGCCGATCGGCCCGGCCGACGTCACGACCGCGACGTTCGCGCCGGAATTGAGCTCGCCGACGATGCGCTCGAGCCCGCGCCGCACGCGCGCCGCGAACTCGCCGACCCGCTCGATCCCGTCGACGTGCCACTCGTCGTGGCTCCAGCGCCGCATGATCGTCTGGAACGCTTCGTTCGCGAGCTCGCGCGACGCGCCGGTCGCGAGCTGTGCGAACCGCGCGTCCTCGGCGATGAGCCGCGGCAACAGACGCGTCACGAGCTCGAACGCGGGATACTCGGCGAGCTCGGCGATCTGCGTGGGCGCCGGCAGGCTATCGCCGGCGGTTTCGGCCGCGCGCGCCGCGGTCTCGAGCTGCCGCCGCAGCGGCCCGACGTAGAGCGCGTCGATGCGCGTGCCGCGCAGGTGCGTGCCGAGCGCGCGCGCCTGCTCCTCGCCGCGCGGCGACAGCCGGTCGTAGTCGGCCTGTCCGTACGACGCCTGTCCGTGCCGGATCAGCAGCAGCTTCGCCAAGCGCGAGCGAAGCTATCAGAAGTACATCCGGCACTGCTTGCAGTAGAACCGCAGGTGCTCCTCGACCCACGCCATCGGCGACTCGCACTGCGGGCACGCCGGCGTCGGCCCGCTCGTGGTGAACTGCGCGGTTTTCGGAGGCGGCAGCGACGTCGGCGCCGTCGAGATCGGCACCGGCGATGCGCGCTCGGCGGGAGCGGGAGCGGGCGCGGGCGGTGGTGCGGGTGCGGGGGCGGGCGCCGGCGGTGCAGGCGCCGCGATGATCGGCGGCGGCGTCACGACCGGCGGCGGCGACGCGGGGGTATCGGTCGGCGACGTCGCCATGCTCGGCGGCTCGATCGCCACGCCGACATCCGTGCTGTCGCCGACCGCCTCCGCCGCAGCCTCGACCTGTGCGGTGTCGGGCCGCACGGCCTCGGCCTCGACCGACGTGATCGGCTCGGTCGTGCGCATGCCGACTTCGAGTCGACCGTCCTGCTCGGTCTCGGGGCGCGCGCGCGGCTCCGCGACCGGCGGCGGCGGGATCGCGTGCGAGATCGTCGGCTTCGAGCGCTTCTCGGGCGAGATCGAGGGCGCGGAGCCGCGCGCGGGGAGCGGGATCGACGGACGCGGACCGGGCGCCGCGGTCGCTGGCTTCGCGCGATTCGGCGGTGGCGGCGTGGTGCGACCGAACGGCGAGCGCGGCGCGGCCGACGACATCGGCGGCGGTGGTGGCGGCGCCGGAGGCGGCGCGCTCGGGGGCGGCGGATCGATCGGCTCGGACTCGGCGCGCAGGTTGCTCGCCGGCGGCGGCGGTAGCGACTGCACCGTCTTGGGCTCGACCGCAGCGACGCCGGGCGGCGTGGGCAACCCGACGAGCGCGTTGATCTGAGCGCGCGGCATCGGCGTCGGTGGGCGCGTCGGCAGCTGTGGCTTGATCGGCGCGGGCACGACGCCGGCCCCGTCGGGGTCGTACATCGCGCGCAACTGCGGCCGGGTCGTGATCAGCGGCGTCGGCGCGTTGCCGAGCGCGTCGGAATCGATCCGCATGTCGGCGAGCGCCGAGCTCATCGTCGGTGCGACCAGCTGGTCGCGCAGCGACTCGTGGACGTCGAGCGGCGCCGGTTGATACGCCACCTGCGCCAGCTGCGGCGGCGGCGCGGTCTTGAGCCGCAGCGGCTCGGGGCGCGACACGATCGTCGCGATCGCACCGAGCGCCGCGGAGGCGACGCCGCCCCAGAACAGCATCATGCCCCACCCGATCGGAACGCCGACGGACTTCTCGCTGATGATGCCGGGCCCGAGCAGGAACAGCACGCCGCCGCCGGCCGCGGCCACGAGTGCGCTGGCGATCGCGAGCTTCGCGACGCCCTTCTTGCGCTTGCCGTCGCGCGCCGCGCTGATCCCGAGCGCGAGCGCGACCAACGCGGCCAGCCCGGCGAGCCCGAGCTCGCCGAGCGCGGCCACCGCGAACATCTCATTCAGCGGGACCGGCGAGCACTTCTCGTCGCCGCCGGTATTGCAGCCGGTGGCGCCGCCCCACAGCCCGAGCGAGACGGTCTTCGCCGAGATCGTGTGGCCGTCGACGCGCGGGTGGCCGTCCCACCAGGCCGGGGTCGCCAGCGAGACCGCGATCACCGCCGCAGCAGAGACCCCGAGCAACGCGCCGACGGCGCGAGATGCCATAGCCCGAGGCTACCACGCGGACAATCGGTCGAGCGTGGCGCTCGCCGTGGCCTCGGTGCGAAACAGCGTGCGGACGTCGGCGCGCAACACCGCTGCGGTCACCGCGTGATCGAGAAACCGCTCCATCGGCGACCAGAAGCCGTCGACGTCGAAGAACACGATCGGCTTGCGATGATATCCGAGCTGGATGCCGGTCAGGGTCTCGAACGCCTCCTCGAGCGTGCCGAGCCCGCCCGGGCCGACGACGAACGCGTCGGCCAGCGTGTACATCAGCGCCTTGCGCTGGTGCATCGTGTCGACGACGTGCAGCTCGGTCAGCCCGCGGTGGGCGACCTCGAGCTCGACGAGCGCACGCGGGATCACGCCGATCGCGGCGCCGCCGCGCGCGAGCATCGCGTCGGCGAGCACGCCCATGAGCCCGCGGTGTGCGCCGCCGTACACCAGCGTCAACTGGCGGCGCGCGAGCTCGGCCGCGAGCTCGCAGATCGCCTCGACGTGCGACGGCAAGCCATCGGACGACGACAGGAACACGCACACCCGGTTCACGCCGCCAGTGTAACGTGATGGCGATGGCGCTCACGTGGTACGAGGCGCGTTTCGACGAGCTCGCCGCCGGCACGCTCTACGACCTGCTCGCGCTGCGCAGCCGCGTGTTCGTGGTCGAGCAGCGCTGCGCGTACGACGATCTCGACGGGCTCGATCGGGTCGCGCGTCACGTGTGGGCGAGTGACGGCGATCGTGTCGCGGCGTACCTGCGGATCCTCCCCGCGGGCGTGAAGTACGCCGAGCTCGGCATCGGCCGCGTCGTGGTGGCGCCGGCGTATCGCGGCACCGGGCTCGGCCGCGAGCTGATGCGGCGCGGGATCGCGGCCGCCGGCGGCGCGCCGATCCGGCTCGGCGCACAGGCCCACCTCGAACGCTTCTACGCCGAGCTCGGCTTTCAGCGCGCGTCCGACGTCTACGACGAGGACGGGATCCCGCACGTCGAGATGGTGCGACCCGACGGTTAGGGCCCGCGAACCGATAAGTCGATCGATGATCGCGGTCGAGACGCCGTGCTGGCGAGGCGCGGCGAGAACCGGCGCGGCGCGTACTCGACGTACGCAAGCACCGGAAGCGCAGCCGCAACGAAGTCAGCGCGGATGGATCGGCCGCGAGAACGAGCGAGTTATCGGTTCGCGGGCCCTTAGGTCTGCTTGAGCCGGATCGTCGACGCGACCGCGAGCCAGACCGTGGTCAGCGCCACGCCGAGCGCCTCGCGTGCGGGGGCGAGCGGACCGCCGGTCGCCGAGAACATCTCGCCGAGCGCGACGTGCGAGTTCCACAGCAGTAACGCGCCACCGCCAGCGACGACGAGCCCGACCGCGAGCCCGACCGCGCCGACAAGACGATGGGACGGGAGTGCAGCAGTCACCGCAGCCGCCGCCGCGTAGATCGCGAGCCACTCCGGTGCGCGGTAGTGCATGCCGACCCAGATCGACAGCGCGATCGCGATACCGTTCGCGAGCCCCTCCAGCACGACACCATGGTACACGACAGCGCATGCGGATGATTCTCGTGGGACCACCGGGAGCCGGCAAGGGCACGCAGGCGGCGCGCCTGGTCGATACGTTTCGCATCCCCCACATTTCGAGCGGCGACATGTTTCGTGCCGAGGGCAAATCTGGCAGCACGCTCGGGCAGGAGCTCGACCGCTACATGAAGCTCGGAGGGCTCGTTCCCGACGAGATCACGATCCCGATCGTGCTCAAGCGCCTCGGCCAGCCCGATTGCGCGAACGGCTTCATGCTCGACGGCTTCCCGCGCACGCGCCCGCAGGCCGAGGCGCTCGATGCGGCGCTGGCGAAGGCGAACATGGCGCTCGACGCCGTCGTGCTGATCGAAGTTCCCGACGAGCTGATCATCGAGCGCACGACCGGCCGTCGCAGCGATCCCAGGACCGGCGCGATCTATCACATCAAGTACAACCCGCCGCCGGCCGGGCTCGAGGTCGTCCAGCGCAAGGACGACACCGCCGAGGCCTGCGCGACGCGCCTCTCGAAATATCACAGCGAGACCGCGCCGATCGTGCCGTTCTACGAGGCGAAGAAGGTGCTGAAGCGCATCGACGGCGTCGGCGAGCCCGACGCTGTCACCCAACGGATCACCGCCGTCCTGAAACGCTGATGGCCGGGTTCGATCACAAGGCGATCGACGCGAAGTGGCAGGCGTACTGGCAGCGCGAGCGCACGTTCGCCACGCCGACCGATCGCACGCGCCCGAAGTACTACGTGCTCGACATGTTCCCGTACCCGTCGGGCGACGGCCTGCACGTCGGGCACCCCAAGGGCTACACCGCGACCGACGTGGTCGCGCGCGCGAAGCGCATGATGGGCTGCAACGTGCTGCGCGTGATGGGCTGGGACAGCTTCGGCCTGCCGGCCGAGCGCCGCGCCGAGCGCACCGGCGAGCACCCGAGCGTGATCACGGCGCGCAACATTGCCACCTTCAAGTCGCAGCTGCAGAAGCTCGGGCTGTCGTACGACTGGGAGCGCGAGCTCGCGACCAGCGACCCGCGCTACTACAAGTGGACGCAGTGGATCTTCGAGCAGCTGTACGAGCGCGGGCTCGCGTACCGCGCCGAGATCCCCGTCAACTTCTGCCCCGCGCTCGGCACCGTGCTCGCGAACGAGGAAGTCCACGACGGCAAGTACATCGAGACCGGCGATCCGGTCGAGAAGCGGCTGCTCACCCAGTGGATGCTCGCGATCACGAAGTACGCCGAGCGGCTCGTCCAGGATCTCGACGGGCTCGACTGGCCGAACGGCACGCTCGTGGCCCAGCGCTCGTGGATCGGCCGCTCGGTCGGCGCGAACGTCCAGTTCAAGGTGGTCGGCCGCGACGAGACGATCACGGTGTTCACGACGCGGCCCGACACGTTGTTCGGCGGCACCTACGTCGTGCTCGCGCCCGAGCATCCGCTCGTCGATTCGCTCACCGTGCCGGAGCAGCGCGCCGCCGTCGACGCGTATCGCGTCGAGACCGGCAAGCGCAGCGAGCGCGACCGCACGGTCGAGGCCGCCGACGCGCCGAAGACCGGCGTGGCGACCGGCGCGTTCGCGGTCAATCCGGTCAACGGTGCGCACATTCCGATCTGGATCGCGGACTACGTGCTCGCGAGCTACGGCACGGGCGCGGTGTTCGCGTGCCCGGCACACGACGAGCGCGACTGGTCGTTCGCGCAGAAGTTCGGGCTGCCGATCATCGAGGTCGTCGCCGGCGGCGATGTCGATCTCGGCGCGTACACCGGCGACGGCGAGCACGTGCGCAGCGAGTTCTTGAACGAGCTCGACAACGTGCACGCGATCGAGAAGGTCATCGCGTGGCTCGAGGACAACAAGCTCGGCGAAGGCACCGTGCGCTACAAGCTGCGCGACTGGTTGTTCTCGCGCCAGCGCTACTGGGGCGAGCCGTTTCCGCTGTACGAGACGCCCGACGGCCAGATGCACCTCGTCCCGCTCGCGGATCTGCCGGTCGTGCTGCCGAAGATCGACGAGTACAAGCCGACCGCCGACGGCCAGCCGCCGCTCGCGCGCGCGAAGAGCTGGCTGCCGTATCGCGGCGGCACGCGCGAGACCAACACGATGCCGCAGTGGGCGGGCTCGTGCTGGTACTACCTGCGCTTCCTGTCGCCGACGCGCGACGACGTCGCGTGGGACGCCGACGAAGAAAAGTACTGGATGCCGGTCGATCTCTACGTCGGCGGCAACGAGCACGCGGTGCTCCACCTGCTGTACGCGCGGTTCTGGCACAAGGTGCTGTTCGACGCCGGCCTGGTGTCGACGCGCGAGCCGTTCGCGCGCCTGTTCCACCAGGGCATGATCCACAAGACCTCGTTTCGCGACGCGCGCGGCAAGTATCACGGCGACGACGAGGTCGAGCAGAAGCACGGCGCGTGGCTGCTCAAGGCCACCGGCGAGCCGGTCGAGACCAAGCTCGATAAGATGTCGAAGAGCCGCTACAACGTCGTCAATCCCGACGACATGTGCGCGGAGTACGGCGCCGATGCGATGCGCCTGTACGAGCTGTTCATGGGCCCGCTCGAGGACGGCGTCGAGTGGGAGACCAACGGCGTCGTCGGCACGCGCCGGTTCCTGGATCGCGCGTGGCGGCTGCTGGAGAAAGTCGGTGACGACGGTGGCGACAAGGAGCTCGAGCGCGCGTTACACGCCGCGATCAAGCGCGTGACCGAGAGCGTGACCGATCTCGGCTTCAACACCGCGATCGCGAGGATGATGGAGTTCGTCAACGTCGCGACCGGCGCGCCGGCGATCCCGCGCGCGTGGCTCGAGACGTTCGTGAAGATCCTGTCGCCGTTCGCGCCGCACGTCGCCGAGGAGCTGTGGGAGCGGCTCGGCCACGCCGAGACCATCGCGTACGCGCCGTGGCCCGCGTACGACGACACCAAGCTCGCGCGCGACACGATGGTGATCGCGGTCCAGGTCAGCGGCAAGCTGCGCGGTCAGATCGAGGTGCCGCTCGACGCCAGCAAGGACACGATCATCGCGGCCGCCAAGGCCGACGACAAGGTCCAGGCCTTTCTCGCCGGCAAGGCGATCAAGCGCGAGATCTACGTCGAAGGCCGGCTCGTCAACCTCGTCGTGTGACCGGCTAGAAACCGACGCAGCCGACGTCGCGCTTGCCGTCGTAGCTGCAGAGCGGTCCGTCGACCAGGCACGCCGGGCAGCATGGCAAGTTGCCGTTGCCGCCGGCGGGGCATTGCCCATCACACGCGTAGAGCGGGCAGTCGGCCGGCGGCGTCAGGCAGCTGAACTCGTCGATCGGATCGGCCGAGCCGTTGCTGCCGTCGCGCTCGGAGTCGAAGCACAGCTCGCCGGTGCCGCACGTGAAGTCGCCGCATGCGACAGTGCCGCTGAGATCCGGTTGCGGTGCCGTCGAGTGTAGGCACGCGACGACGACCGCGATCCCAGCAACGTAGCGAAACCGCGACAGCCGTGTCGCGATCCAGGTCAGGAATGGGCGCATGCGAGCCCTGCACAGCAGGGCTCGTGCCGAGATTCACGCCGCGGCGTTCGTGCCGCCGGTGAAGCCGCCGACCGCGGTGTTCGCGGTGTCGGTCGCGAGCTTCGCGGTGTCACGCGCGCTCTTGACCGCGCCACCGAGCACGCGCTCGACGCTGCCGAGCGTCTCGGCGACGCCGTCGTCGATGCGCTGCGTCGCCTTGCGGGCGAAGCGGAACAGCGAGCCGGACGCCTTCTCGGCGAGCTCGATGCCGCTCTCGACGAGCGCGCGGATCTCGCCGCGCGCGTCCTGGATCAAGCCGATCGCGGTGGACTGGCCGCGATCGACGACGTCGAGCGCGAGGTGGGCGACGCCGGGAACGACGCCGCGAGCTTCAGTCTTGGGAGTGGCCATGGTGATTGCCTCCTTCATGGACCTATAGTTAAGACGCACTGCGTTACAGCCAAGGCTCATCACGATGACATCTCCTAACGCGTTGCGTTACTGACTTGGAATCACTGGCGAAGTAGACTCAACTCCGATGGAGCGCGAGTTCATCCCATTACGCATCGCCGTGCTCACGGTCTCCGATACGCGCACGACCGCCAACGACGCGTCGGGCGACTACATCGCGACCGCGCTCGGCGCCGCCGGCCATCACATCGCGGCGCGCACGATCGTCCAGGACGAGGAGATCGCGATCCGCGACCAGCTCGTGCGCTGGATCGAGGATGCCGGGATCGATGTCGTGATCGCGACCGGCGGCACCGGCGTCACGCCGCGCGACGTGACGCCCGAGGCGCTCGCGCCGCTCGTGACCAAAGCGATCCCCGGATTCGGCGAGCTGTTTCGCCAGCTGTCGTTCGCCGAGATCGGCACCGCCACGATCCAGAGTCGCGCCGAGGCCGCGCTGTGCGGGACGACGTACGTGTTCCTGCTGCCGGGATCGACCGGCGGCGTGAAGCTCGGCGTCGACAAGATCTTGGTGCCTCAGCTCGATCACCGCACCAGGCCGTGTAACTTCGTCATGCTGCTGCCGAGGATCCGCAGCGAGAGGGCATGAAGCAGACCGTTCTGGTGATGGCATTGGCGTGCGGCTGCGGGCGGGTCGGGTTCGACGGCAAGCCGGAGCTGCTCGACGTGTACACGGCTGACGGCGGATCGTCGGGCAGCGTGAGCGTGCCGGTGACGCTCGCGAGCGGAGATCTCGTGATCGCGGCGATCGCGACCATCGGTCCTGCGAACCCGGTCATGCAAATGACCGACGACATCGGCAACGCGTACGTGTCGGCAGGAGCACGCGCCGTCTCCCCTGGATCGACGGTCGGGTGCGAGATCTGGTACGTCAACGGCAGCAAGCCAGGGACCGGCACGCTCACCGCGACGGCGCCCGTCAACTACTTCTCGGTCTGGGTCGCGGAGCTCTCCGGCGTCGCGCCGGGACCGCCGCTGGCCGTCTTCGAGGCGAGCGCCATCGCACCGGCAATCACGTCCTCTCCGCAGGTCACGACGACCGGGGCCGACGAGGTCGTATTCGCGTTGCTCGGCGTGGACACCTTTGGCGCAGTGCCGACAGGCGTCGATCCCAGCAGCCCGTTCGCGGCGCTCGACGATCTCCAGCTCGGTGCCACCGCGTACTACGTCGCCGCGACCGACGGCGACTACGCCGCTGCGTGGGACGTTCCGTTCATGCCCGGGACGTGCTCGAGCATCGTCGCGTTCGCGGCAAACAAGCAGTGAAGCCCTACGCGTGAGCGTGCTCGCGCCGGAACATCTTGTAGTGCAGGCGCAGCACGGGCAGGCCGAGGAAGCGCACGTCGTGGTCGCAGCGGACAGTGCCGGCCTCGTCGACGTAGATGTGAAAGCGCTCGCGCAGCGTGCGCACCTTCCACACGCGAACACGATCGTCGTCACGTAGCTGCTGACGATAGAAGCCCGCGCCGCCGAATCGGCCGCCGCGCGAGTCGAGCACGAGCGAGCCGTCGGGCTCGAGCGCGGCGCGCAGGATCACCGTCGCGTTGCCGCGCGGCATCGGAAACACGACCTTGACGCACGGGCCCGGCTCGGCGGGCACGCTCGCGGTCATGTAGAAGCCGGTGTAGAGCACGCGCGTCGGCTCGCTCAGCGTGCGAAACCAGCCGGTGTAGCGGACTTTGCCGTCGGGCCGGCGCAGCAGGATGATCTCGCTCGCCATCCCGTGCGCGGTGTCGAGCGGCGACAGTGGGAAGTTGAGCTGGTCGACCTGTCGGCTGATCGTGGTGACGAGCAGCCACATGCCGATGTTCGCGGGGAAGAACGTGCGGCTCCACACGTCCATCGCGAACCGCGTCGTGTGCTCGTAGAATTCGCGCACGAGTGGATGCGCGCGCGCGGCGTCGAAGCTCGGGCCGTCGAGCTGGTGAAAATCGGGGATGAGGCCGCCGTCGCTCGCGCTGCGCTCGAGCGTGAGGCCTTCGCGCTCGGCGACGTCGCGGTAGGGAGCGTCGCCGATCGTGCGCTCGCCGGTCGGGCCCGCGAGCCACGGCACGTCGGCGCGCCGTCGCGTGCGGCCGAAGATCCAGATCAGCGCGTAGATGAATGCGGCGCCGATGTACGCGACTGCGGCGCGGATCATCCGCGCAGGCCGTGCTTGCGGAGGAGCGTCAGCAAGTACGGGCGATCCATGCGCGCGAGTCGCGCCGCCTCCGACGCGTTGCCGCCGGCGCGATCGATCAACGCGCGCAGGTACTCGCCTTCGAACCGCGCGAGCGCGGCGGCGCGCGCGTCGCGATAGGTCGGCAGCACCCCGGGCGCGAGCTTGGCCGCCGGGCGCGGCGCCCCGGCGATGTCGAGCTCGCCCATCACGAGCGCGGCCTCGACGACGTTGCGCAGCTCGCGCACGTTGCCGGTCCACGGCTGCGCGCGCAGCTCGTCGAGCACGCCGGCGAGCGGGCCGAGCTCGGCGACGCCGGTCAGGCGCTGCACGAAGTGGCGCACGAGCGCTTCGATGTCCTCGCGGCGCTCGCGCAGCGGCGGGATCGCGATCTTCGCGACCGCGAGCCGGTAGTAGAGGTCGGCGCGAAAGCGGCCGGCGTTGACCTCGGCGCGCAGATCGCGGTGGGTGGCCGCGAGCACGCGGACGTCGACCGCGATCGGCTGCGCGCCGCCGACGCGCGTGAACGTACGGCGCTCGAGCACGCCGAGCAGCGCGGGCTGCAAGTCGAGCGGCAGCTCGCCGATCTCGTCGAGCAGCACGGTGCCGCCTTCGGCGCGCTCGAACGCGCCGGCGCGGCGCTGGTCGGCGCCGGTGAACGCACCCTTCTCGTGGCCGAACAGGATCGACGCGATCAGCTGCGCCGGCAGCGAGCCGCAGTCGACCACGACGAGCTCGCGATCGCGGCGCGGGCTCGCCTCGTGGATCGCGCGCGCGATGACCTCCTTGCCGGTGCCGGTCTCGCCGTGGATGAGGACTGAAGAGTCCACTCGCGCGACGCGATGCACGAGCCGCGCGACCTCGCGGATCGCGTCGCTGTCGCCGACGAGATCGGGCGAGCGCGGCAGATCGGCCGGCGCCGGCGGCGCGAGCGACTGGCCGGCATCCTCGACCGCGAGGGTGGTGTCACCGATGCGCAGCTGCGTGCCGGCTGGCACGAGCGCGCGCTCGATGCGCGCGCCGCCGAGCCAGGTGCCGTTGCGGCTGCCGAGATCGACGACCTGCACGCCTGCCGGCGTGCGGTGCAGCTCGAGGTGATAGCGGCTGACCGCCGGATCGCGCAGCACGAGTGCGTTGTCTTCGGCGGTGCCGATCGCCAGCGTGTCGCCTTCGGCCGAGCCGGCATCGCTGACGACGCGCAGCTGGTGCACGACGCGCACCGGTCGCGGTTGCAGCTTCGTGCGCGGGAGGTCCGCCATCGCGGCCTCGATCTATCACCGATGGCGCGCGCCCACGACGAAAATCGTGCCTGTTGGATCGTGCCAACAGGTCTGCACGCAAACGCTTGGTGTAACGTCGCGCGGCCGCGGCATGCTGCGTGCAGCCCGGCGCGCCATGCTTCCACTCGTGATCGCGGCTTCGCTCGTCCAGGTGACGAGCTTCGGATCGAATCCCGGCTCGCTCCAGATGTACGAGTACGTCCCGACCGGGATGGCGAGCGGACGCCCGCTCGTCGTCGTGCTGCACGGCTGCACGCAGACCGCGTCGTCGATGGTCGAGGCGGGCTGGAACGCCCTCGCCGACCAGGACCAGTTCGCGGTGATGTATCCGCAGCAGACGAGCTCGAACAACCCGGTCGAGTGCTTCAACTGGGCCGGCAACTACGGCAACGACGCCGACCTCGTGCGCGGGCAGGGCGAGAACGCGTCGATCGAGCAGATGGTGGAGTACGAGATCGCGACGCACGGCGTGGACGCGAGCCGCGTCTACATCGCCGGCTTCTCGGCGGGTGCCGCGTTCACCGCGGTGATGCTCGCGACGTGGCCGGATAAGTTTCAGGCTGGCGCGATCATGGAAGGCATTCCGTATCGCTGCGCGACGACGGTCGCAGGCGCGTACCAGTGCCAGAACCCGGGCGTGACGCAGGACGCGTCGGCATGGGGAGACCTGGTTCGGGCGGCAGACAGCGGGTACAGCGGGCCGTGGCCGCGCGTGCAGATCTGGGAAGGCACGTCGGATACGACCGTCGTGCCGGCGAACGAGGCGGAGCTGGTCAAGCAGTGGACGAACGTGTGGGGGACGGATCAGACCGCCGATTCGACGGACATGGTCGGCAGCGCGGCGACGCACGCCGAGTACAAGGCGGGCTCGGTGGTCGCGGTCGAGACCTACACGGTGAGCGGGATGGATCACGCGGTCGCGATCGGCAGCGACAGCGGCGAGAGCGAGGCGTGCCCGGGCACGGACGGGCAGTACTTCGAGGACCACGGGATCTGCTCGACGCTGCGCGCGGCGCAGTTCTTCGGGCTGATCGGCGGCGGCAGCGGCAGCGGAAGTGGGAGCGGCAGCGGAAACGGCAACGGGAACGGTGGCAGCGACGGCGGCGTCGGAGCCGGCGGCGGCTGTGATGCCGGCATGCCGAGCGGCGGCAGCGACGAGCCCGGCAGCGGGTCGGGCTCGCAGGCGCTGCCGGCGTGCAGCATGAACGCGGCGCGCGCCGACGGCCGCGGCTGGCTGCCGATCGCGATGGCGTTCGTCGTCGCGGTCAGAATCGGCCGGCGACGCCGAGCGAGGTAGGCGTCGCCGCGACGACCATCCCGTTCGCGTGAGCGGTGTACGTGAAGAAGCCGCCGACGAGCGCGAGCGCGCCGGCGGCGATGAAGCTGGCGTTCGCAGCCCACGCCCAGTCGCGGCCGCGATTCTCGATCGCGCGCAGCTGCGAGTAATCGTGCGGCGTGGTGTCGTCGTTGAGCGTGTTCCACTCGTCCTGTGCGACCTGAAAGCGCCAGAAGCACAACGCGCCCGATACGGCGGCCATGCCTCCGGCCACGAGCCACGGTGTTCCGCGCGGCCAGCCACCACCCGTCACCGGCGGGGGCGCCTCGGGCCCGGCTTCGGGCTTCGGCCGCGGTTGTGGATCGACCGCTTTGTAGACAAGGTTGCCGTGCTCGTCGACGATCACGAGCTCGATGTCGGGCGCGTCCGCCGGCACCTCGAAGTCGTACGGCGCATGGTCGAAGGCGTAATAGACCGGGCCTCGGGAGCCGACGTAATGAATGCGCACGGCACGCGCGAGCTGTGCCGAGTCGGTGACCTTGACGGTCAAGACCGAGCCGACGCGCGCGTGTGCGACCGCGAACGGCTTCGTGCGCGCGCGCGCGGCGTAGTACGGCGCGGTGAGCTTCGGCGAGCTGCCCTCGGGCAGCGCGAGCGCGGGCTCGAGCTCGAGTGCGATCGCGAAGTGCTGCTCGGCGTCGACCGCGCGTTCGAGGCCGGCCGCGAGCTTGCCGGCCTCGAAGTGGAGCTTCGCGAGATCGAGCGCGTGGCCGCTCGCGATCGCGGCGTCGACGAGCGCGAGCGCCTTGTCGTACTGCAGCGAGCTCTCGAGCGCGTGCGCATCGTCGAGCGGATCGGCGTGCGCGGTCGCCGCGAGAGCGAGCAGGATCGCGATGGCGAGCGCGCGACGCACGCCGCGACTCTACCAACGGTCGAGCACGATCGGGGCGTGGGTCTGACCGGCGGCGATGTCGACGCGAAGGTCCTGCACGCGGCCGTCGTGCAGCACGGCGCGGATCGTGTGGCGACCTGCGGGCAGCGCCGCGTGCGGCAGCGGCGTGATCCCGAGCTGCTTGCCGTCGACGAAGATCGTCGCGAACGGCGTCGAGTCGATCGCGAGCCAGCCGGTGCCGACCGGCTTGCGCCCGTGGTCGTGGACGACGGCGACGGGGTGCGCGACCGCGGCATCGGGCGGCGGTGGCGGCATGGGCGCGGCATCGGGCGGCGCGACGACGACGGAACGAGCGATCGCGGCGGCGTCCGCCGGCGGCGCCACGATCACATCTTTCGTCGGCCACGCGAGCCACGCGATTCCCGCGCCGGCGACCGCGACCACGCCCGCGAGCACCGCCGCGATCGGCCACCGGGCGCGCTGTTGCGGCGGCCCGGTCGGGATCGTGGCGAGCTCCGTGCCGAGCACGCGCGCGCGCCGCGTGCGCTGCGCGCTCAGCTCGTCGTCGTGCCAGCTCGCGAGCGCGCGCGCGATCTCGTCGGCGCCTGCGACTCCGCCGGCAGCCTCGATCGCGCGCGCGAGTTCGCGCGCGTCGGCGAACCGCGCGTCGCGATCGCGGGCGAGCGCGCGCGAGATCGCGTCGGCGAGCGGCGCCGGCACCGCCGGATCGACCGCATCCGCGCGCGGGATCGGCTCCTCGAGGATCGCGCGCGCGGCGAGGTAATCGCTCGCGCGCTTGAACAGGCGCTGGTGCGTGCACAGCTCGTACAGCACGATGCCGAGCGCGAACACGTCGCAGCGGCGATCGAGTGGCTCGCCGAGCACCTGCTCGGGCGCCATGTACTGGGTCTTGCCCTTGATCGTGCCGGCCTCGGTCTCGGCCGCGCCGCGTACCTTCGCGACGCCGAAGTCGAGCACCTTCACGACGCCCGCCGTCGTGACGAACACGTTCGACGGCGACACGTCGCGGTGCACGAGCCCGAGCGGGCCGTCGGGGCCGGCGAGCTCGTGCGCGTGATGCAAGCCGGCGCATGCCTGCACGACGATGCCGGCGGCGACGCGCAGCTGCGCGGTCCGATCCGGATCGCGCGGGCGTGCGATGAAGTCGGTCGCGGGCACGCCGTCGAGGTACGGCATCACGATGAAGTACTCGGCGCCTTCGCGGCCGAGCTCGAACACCTCGCACACGTTCGGGTGGTCGATCTTCGCGACGAGCCGGCCTTCGTCGAGGAACATCGCCACGAACGCCTTCGACGCGACCAGCTCGGGCAGCAGCCGCTTGACCACGACGATCTTTTCGAACCCGGCCTCGCCGGCGAGCCGCGCGAGGTGGATCTCCGCCATGCCGCCGATCGCGAGCTGGCCGAGCAGCTCGTAACGGCCGAGTCGCGCGGGCACGGGCGCGGCGGCCTCGTCGGAGTGGTATGACACCGACCGGTATCATGCCGCGGATCGTTTCAGTGTGCGCGCTGCTCGTCGCAGCGTGCTCGTTCGACGCGGTCTACGACGGCCACTACACGTGCAGCGATGGCCAGTGCCCTTCGGGTTACACGTGCAACGCGGCGAAGCAGTGCGTGAAGCCGAGCACGACGATCGATGGCGGCCGCGCCGATGGTGCTGCAGCGGACGCGCGACCGGCCGCGCTGACGTGCGCGGATCCGGGCGTCGTGCCCGCCGCCGGCGCGATCGAGAACGGCACGACCGTCGGTCGATCGAACACGGTGTCGGCGACGTGCGGCGGCCTGGTGTTCAACGGTCCCGACGCGGTCTATCGCTTCGACGCCGCTTCTGCCGGAGTCGCGCTCACGATCTCGATCGTCGCGAGCTATGCCGCGAACGCCTACGTGATCGCGCCGTGCGCGCTCGCGCCCGCGACTCCCGCGTGCATCGAGAACGCGGTCGCCGCGCCGGCCGCGCCACTCGCGTTCAGCGCGCCCGCCGCGGGCCCGTACTTCATCGTCGTCGATGGCGTCGATGCCGCGCTCGACGGCGCGTACACGCTGACCATCGCGAACCCGTAGCCTGTTGGTGCGATCCAACAGGCGATGGCGCGGCCCCACGCCGCGCACGTCGGCTGCGCGCACTTGCCGCGGCACGCCGGTTGCTCGACCGCGCGCACATCATGCGCACCTCGCTCCTTCTCGCAGGCCTCGCCGCTTGCAAGCTCGGCGGCACCGGGATGCCGCCCGGCAGCGGCGACCAGACCGGCGGCATCGATCGCGCCGCCTGCATGCAGGCCATGGCACCGGCGCCGATCGCGCCAACCGGCTTCGACTACCACGACGCGCTCACCACCGCGCCGCGCAACACGTGGGACGGCACCACGCTGCCACAGGCGAACGATCCGACCTATCCCGGCGGCCACTACCGCACGCTCGCGCCGGACTCGGCGGGCAAGACCCACCCGGGCTGCTCGGTGGCCGGCCTCATGTACACGCCGGCGTCGATCCCGGGCTACGCGTGCGCGGCGCGCGAGTTCCCGTTCCCGCCCGGCGTCAGCGAGGACACGACGAAGCCGATCGTCATCCTCGTCCACGGCAACTCCGACACGCCGGCGGGCTACATGAAGTTCCTGCACGCCGATCCGAGCGCGCTGTCGTTTCCGGCCGACACCGTCGCGCGCGATCAGCTCGCCGATACCCTGCCGGCCGCCGGCTTTCACACGTTCGCGATCGATCAGCGCACCGATCTCGTCGACGACGCCGCGAGCCCGGAGGGCAAGGACACCGGCAACACGCCGAAGAACACCGACCACGGCTGGAACGTGCCGCTCGTCGAGGAGCTGATCCGCGACGTCGCGATCGCGTATCCCGATCGCGAGATCGCGGTCGTCGGCTTCTCGCTCGGCGCGACGACCATGCGCGACGCGTTGCGCCGGCTGTGGGTCGAGTGGGCCGACGGCACGTGGGACACGAACATCTTCGAGCACGTCGGCATGGTGATCGCGGCATCGGGCGCGCACCACGGCGTGTCGAGCTACGCCGCCGAGTGCGGCCTCAACTTCACGATGCGCGGCACGGTCACCTGCGAGATGGGCTCGCGCGACTCGTACACCGAGACCGCGTTCCACAAGCCGCTCGACGGCCCGCCGATGCCGACCGCCGACGGTCAGTTCGGCGGCTGGTGGGAGACGCCGTGCGCCGACGGCGACTACGCGTACGGCAAGCGCGACGCGTGCGGCGGCCACTTCGTCGAGTACACGACGATCACGATGCAGGATTTGCCGAACGGCACGCAGCAGGACGAGTTCGTGTCCGAGCACGCGTCGCGGCTGTATCCGCCCGAGTGCGCGAACAACCTGCTCGACTCGCTCGACGACTTCGACACCAGCGGTTACTTCTACGACGGTTACTTCCGCAACCACTTCGGCAGCGTGCGCAGCAATGCGGGGCTCGCGAAGGTGCTCGCGGCCCTGGAGGCGCCATGAAGACGCTCGCGCTGCTGCTCGTTTGCACTCCCGTGCTGGCTCGCGCCGATAACGTCGATCCCGACGTCGAGCTCGACCCGCCGGCGGCACCTGCGCCCGCGCAGCCGGCCGAGCAGAAATGGATCGCGCCGTACGGCGCGATCGCGGGTGGTCTCAAGCTCGAGAGCCTGCACCAGGAGCCGACCGATCAGACGTCGGCGCAGAACCCGACGATCGCGGTGTCGCGGCTCGGCGTTCACGGCGGCGTCGGCGAGCACATCACGTACGCGAGCTTGTTCGAGGCGTCGATGGGCGGGCCCGATGGCTACGGCGCGTCGGTATGGGAAGGCCAGGCCGAGCTCGCGGTGCTCGATCAGTGGGTGCGCTACGCGCGCGGCGGCTTCGCGGTCGCGGCCGGGCGCATCGCCGATCCTGCGAGCTTCGACTACACGTCCGAGCACGTCGCGGATCTCCTGCTCGCCGACGCGTACACGCTCGAGCCGCTCCTGTACTCGGGCGCCGACCGCGGCAACGGCATCTGGACCACGTACGACGTGACGTCGTTCCTGCGCGTCGGAGTGACCGCGCACTCGACGAATCCGACCGGCATCACCGGCACGCTCATCATCGGCGGCAAGCTCGGCCCGTTCGATCGCCCGTTCTACCTGGCGTCGGCGGAGGTCGGGAACAACCAGAACGAGCTGCCCGATCAGAACCTGCACATCTACTTCGGCTCGCCGTCGCTCGTGCTCCACACCGATCACGTCGACGCGCAGGCCGAGGTGCAGATGTACGACCTCGATACGCAGGTGTCGTCGAACATGGACCAGACGATCCGCGGTTACAACATCCGGGTCGGCGCGCGCGGCTGGCTCGAGGCGCCGGTCGGGCGGGTCGCGGCGTTCGCGAACGTCTCGCGCAACGTCAACGAGATCCTCGACCCGACCGATTCGCTGTACCGGCTGCCCGATCTGTTCCATTCGTACACGGTGTCGGGCGGCGCCGACTGGGATTACCGGGATCACGACGGCGTCGGGTTCCAGTACGCGATGGTCGACACCACCGAGCCCGGCCAGCACACGCGCTTTCACTACTTCAACCTCGGCACGACGTACTGGGTCGAGCACGCGCTCGCGCTCGGCGTGCGCGCCGCGGTGTACGCGCAGCAGATCAGCGGCGCGATGATGACGACGGGCGAGCGCTCGTTGTTCGTGACCGCACGCCTGGTGTTGCAATGACGTGATAGCGTCGAAGCATGGCCAGTGGGCTCGAGGCCGCGCTGCAGAAGGCGCTGTCGGTTCGGCTGAACCTGCAGATCAGCCTGTCGCAGCTGCCCATGGTCGAGGAGTGGATGGACATCCACCTCGATCGCTGGCTCGAGCACAACCCGACGCCGCCCGACATGCCCGACGGCGAGGGCGTGAGCTTTCTCGTCATGCTCGGCAGCGATCTGCGGCGCGTGTGGTGGGGCGCGTGGGGGGATCCGCGCGGGTTCGTGCCGCGGATGGCCGACTACTTCAAGCTGTGCAACATCGCGAAGAGCGACGCGCAGCTCTTGGATCAGATCGGCGAGGCGCTCGAGCCCAAGCTCGTCGGATCGTGGATCGGCGTGTGGGGCGGCAAGGTCACGACCGGCTGGCACTTCATGGATCCGCAGCCGTGGCCGAAGGTCGAGGCGATGTTCGGCACGCACGAGGCGAAGTACCAGCTCAGGAACTGGGTCGACGACCAGAAGATCGAGCGCATCGAGCGGTTCACGCAGTCGATCGGCGAGGAGCCGTACAGCGAGATCGAGCTCGCGGTGCCGGGCGTGACCGTCGACGAGCAGGTGGCGAAGCTGTCGGCGGCGTTCGCGCACTTCGCGGGCGCGCCGCTCGACGCCGCGATCGTCGAGCGCATGCGCGGCGCGAAGGTGCCCGCGTTCGGGCTGGTCGTGCGGATCCGCGGCGGCAAGATCGTGCGCGTCGGCGGGCTCGCGCCGCTGACGAAGCTCGACGTGCCCGCGCTTTGCGCCGACGCGAAGGTCGCGATCGACGGCAAGCTCGACAAGCTCGTCAACGCGCTCGGCGATCAGGTCGCGCGCGTCGAGTACGGGAGAGCCGGCGAGCGCGCGGGCGTCGATGTCTGGCTCGAGCCCGGCGAGCCGCCGGCGAAGCACGCGCCGAGCGCGCCGGCGCCGAGCGAAGCCAACTGAGCTGCGATGAGCGCGCGGCTCGCTGCTTTGCTCGCGAGCGACGACGCGCTGATCGCGCAGTGCGAGGTCGATCGCTATCGCGCGTCGGGGCCGGGCGGCCAGCATCGCAACAAGACCGAGAGCGCGGTGCGGCTGCGGCATCGGTCGAGCGGCGTGGCCGCGATCGGCGAGGACAGCCGCTCGCAAGCCGAGAACAAGGTGCACGCGGTGCGGCGCCTGCGCTCGGCGATCGCGCTCGAAGTGCGCGAGCCGGTCGTGATCGACGGGTTCGTCGCGTCGCCGCGGCTCGCCGCGCTCGTCGCCGGCGGCACCGCGCCGCTCGGCACGCGCACGCGTCAGACCGGCGAGTACTGGGCAGCGATCGCCGAGCTGCTCGACGTGCTCGTCGCCGGCGGGCTCGAGATCGGCGCGACCGCGCAGCGGCTCGGCATCACGACCGGCGCGCTGTCGAAGCTGATCTTGCACGACGACCTCGTCGCGCGCACGGTCAACGATCAGCGCCGCGCGCGCGGGATGCGGCCGCTGCGATGACGCGCGCGCTCGCGTGCCTCGCGCTCGCGGCGTGCGGCGGATCTGCTCCGCCCGCGCAGCCGGCCGCGCCTACGCCGATCGACGACGGTGTCACGCGCTGCGGCCCGCCCGCGCCGCCGCCCGCGCGGCCGCCGCCGCCGGTCAAGCCCGCACGCGAGCCGGTGCCGTCGTTCACCGCGCCGCGATCCGACGCGAGCGCGATGCCCGATGTCGAAGGCGATCTCAGCCCCGAGGTCGTGTCGCGCGTGATCCGGATCCACGCCGAGGAAGTGCGCGCGTGCTACCTGCATCTGGTCGCGCGCGACCCGCGCATCGGCGCGACGCGCGTCGAGCTCGCGTTCACGATCCTCGGCGATGGCTCGATCGCAGGCGTGGAAGTCTCGGGCGAGCTGCCTGCGCTCGACGTCTGCGTGTGCGAGCGCGCGCTGGCGATGCGATTCGCGCCGTTCGAAGGGCGCGCGAGCGTGCGCTATCCGCTGCTGTTCACGAACGGCGGCTGAGTCAGCGCAGCGAGCGCAGCACCTTCGGCGGGACGATCGCGCGCAGCTTCATGCCACCCGGCGCGGCGCTGCCTTCGAGCCACGCGACGCTGCCCTTCTTGAGCGCGATCGCGTCGCCGTGCTTCGCGTCGCCGAACACGAGCCACGCGATCAGCTCGCCGAGCCACGGCTCGTGGCCGACGACGGCGGTGCGATCGGCCTCCGCGATCAGCGCGAGCAGCGTGAGCGACGGCGACTGGCACAGCAGATCGGTCGCGATCGGATCGGTCTCGCTCACCGGCTCGAGCAACTCCGCGGTGCGATGCGCGCGCGACCACGGACTCGCGAGCACGCGCGCGAACCGCCAGTCGAGCTGACGCAGGCCCTGTACGGCGCGGCGAAACTTGCGCTCGCCCGCCGCGGTGAGGCGGCGGCTCGCATCGGGCTCGCCGGGCGCGGCATCTTCGGCGGTCGCGTGACGGACGACGTACAGGTGCATGCACGCACTCTAGCGCGCGCGGGGCGTTCGCATCACCAGCTCGGCGCGCTCGCGAGTGACGAGCGGCGCGAGCCACGGATCGGTCAGGAGCACCACCGGCAAGACCTGAGCGGCGTCCACCGGGTACCAGCGGCCGAGCCGGCTCTCGAGGATCTGCCACGCGCGCTCGGGCTCGCCGCGGCGGACGAGTGCACGCGCGACCTCGGCCGCTTCGTTGAAGTGCAGGTACGGATGCTTCGGGTCCCAGCGCGCGATGATCTCGTCGTCGACGTGAAACACGGTGGCGAGCGCGAAGCAGTGCCGCGCGAGCTCGCGCCGTTTGCCCTGGAACCGCGGCCCGTCCTCGGCCTTGGCGACCGCGTCGGCGAAGCGCTGCCGCTCCTCGGGCTCGGGCTTCGGCGGCTTCGGTATCGCGCGCTTGCGCGCGAGCAGCGCCTTCATGTCGTCGCTCACGTTGCCGGCATACACCGCATCCGGATGCGCGAGCAGCGCCTGCGCGCACGGCGCCATCTCGTCCCAGCGGCCCTGGAACGCGAGGATCTCGGCGGCCGAGGCCGACGCCGAGGCATCGCCCGCGTGATGGAGTGCGAGCAGCACGGCGAGCGCGGCATCGATCTCGCCGCGCAACGCAGCCTCGACCGCCTGCTTGCGCGTCTTGATCTTGCGCGGCGGCGGCTTCTCGACCGGCTTCGGCGACTCGTAGCGAACGAGCACGCGCGGCTTGATTCGCGTACCGGGCCAGAGCTGGATGCGAATGCGCTCGCGCTTGGCCATGTTCGTGTGCGTCGCGCGCAGGCGCCAGGTCCCGCGCGCCACCGCGAACCGCTTCGCATCGGGGAGGTAGTCGGTGCAGCCGAGCACGGCGACCGCGTCGTCCAGGGCAATGCTGGCTTCGGTCACGTGATCGGCGTCGGTGCGTGCGGGCACGCGCGCGAGGATCTCGACGGAGACATCGACATCGTCCGCCTGTTCCGTGCCGATCGCGACGACGTCGCCGGCCGCGGCGATGCGATCGGCCGATGCGCGCGCCGTCCATGCCGCTTCGAGATCGCCTTTCGCATCCGCTGCGCGGACGTGAATCTGGCGAAAGTCGGCGAACAGCTTCACGAGTTGACTGTAACGCCCCACGCGTGCGAAAGCGGGCCATGAACCGCAGCACACTCCTCGCGCTCGCGCTCGCGGCCGCCGCGTGCGGGAGCCACTCCGAGTCGGGCTCCAACTCGAAACCGGAATCGGAGCAGCACGAGCACGAGATGGAGAGCATGTCGCCGGAGCTCGCGCGATTTCACGACTTGCTCGCGCCGCACTGGCACGCGGCCAAAGGCGCGCAGCGCGTCACCGACACGTGCGGCGCGATCGACGAGTTCAAGTCGCGCGCCGATGCGGTCGCGAAGGCGATGCCGGCGGGTGCACAGCTCGTGGCTGCCGTCCAGGAGCTCGAGCGTGCGTGTGCGGCGGAGAACCAGGCCCTCGGCTTCGACGCCGCATTTGGCAAGGTGCACGAGGCGTTTCATCATCTGCTCGAAGCGGGCAAGTGATGACGAAGCACCTGTGGCGGATCGGCGACGAGTACGCGGGCCTGCCGCTCGATCCCGACGATTGCGATCCCGATCCGATCGTCGAGGTGCGCGCGTGGCTGGAGGCCGCGATCGACGCCGGCGTCGCGACGCCGAACGCGATGACGCTCGCCACCGTCGACGCGCACGGCAAGCCGGCGGCGCGCATCGTGCTGCTGAAGGAGCTCGACACCCGCGGCTTCGTGTTCTTCACGAACTACGACAGCCGCAAGGGCCGCGATCTCGCGGCGCATCCGGCGGCGGCGCTCGTGTTGTTCTGGGAGCCGATGCATCGCCAGGTCCGGGTCGAAGGCACGGTCGAGCGCGTGACCGCGGCCGAGTCCGACGAGTACTTCGCGTCGCGGGCGCGCGGCAGCCAGCTCGGCGCGATCGCGTCGCCGCAGTCGCAGGTGATCGCCGGCCGTGACGTGCTCGAGCAGAAGATCGCGCTGGTCTCGCAGCAATACGGCGAGCAGCCGCTGCCGCGCCCGGCGAACTGGGGCGGCTATCGCGTCGTGCCGGAGCTGATCGAGCTGTGGCAGGGGCAGCCGTCGCGGCTGCACGATCGCGTGCGCTATCGCCTGGTTAACGGGGCGTGGGTGAAGGATCGGCTGGCCCCGTAATCTCGACCGCTTGACATAGTGTACTTCGGACACCATATTGGTGTTCGATGAACACGATCATGGCCACGGCGGCAGCGGTGACCGGCGCGCGTCATCGGCGCAGCGCACGCAACGGCCAGGACGCGGCCGCGGCATGGAGCGCGGGCGACGCCGTGGCGGTGGTCGTGTGCGATGGTTGCGGCTCGGGCGCGAGCTCGGAGGTCGGGGCGCGGCTCGGCGCGCGCGTCGCGATCGGCGTGCTCGCGCAACGGCTCGCGGCCGGCGCTCGCGCCGACGACCCCGCGCTATGGCAAGGCGTGCGCGCCGGCGTGCTGCGCGCGCTCGCCGCGGTGCTCGAGCAGATGCCGGGCGATCGCGCCGGCGCGATCGCCGAACACTTCTTGTTCACGATCGTCGCGGCCGCGGCCACGCGCGAGGGCGCCTCGGTGTGGGCGATCGGCGACGGCGCCTACGCGATCGACCACGTCACGCGCACGCTCGGGCCGTTCGCGAACAACCAGCCGCCGTATCTCGCGTACGAGATCCTCGGCGATCCGGTGCGCGCGTGCTTCGAGCCGGCGGCGCGGGCAGCGTCGATCGTCGTCGCGACCGACGGCGCGGCCGAGCTGCCGTGCGGCCTGGCACCGTTCGGCGCGCCGCGATTCGTCGCGAATCCCGATGCGGTGCGCCGCGCGCTCGCGGTCTACGCGCGCGACGCCGAGCGCATCGACTGGGACGCGCGCCGCGTCGTGCGCACGCCGGCGGCGCTGCAAGATGACGGCGCGATCGGAGTCTTGCTGCGATGACGGCGCGCCACGCATGGATCGACGGCGCGCGCGTCGCGCTCGACCCCGGCGCGCTGCTCGGGCAAGGCGGCGAGGCCGAGGTGTACGACCTGCGCGACGGCCGCGTCGTGAAGTGGTGGAAGCCGCCCGAGCATCCCGACTTCGACGGGTTGCCGGCGGCTCAGGCGGCGGCCGCGCGCCGGATCGCGGCAGCACCGGCGCGGCTGCGGACGTTGCCGGGCAAGCTGCCGGCGGCGGTCGTCGTACCGAGCGGGCTCGCGCTCGCCGACAAGCGCGGCACGCGTGTCGTCGGTTACGTGATGGCGAAGGTCGCGGGCGAGCCGCTGCACGCGTTCGGCGAGCCGCGCTGGCGCCGCGACCACGCCCCTGCAGGCGACGACGTGGTCGCCGCGCTGCTCGCACTGCACGACGCGATCGCGGCGCTGCATCGCGCCGGCGTCGTGATCGGCGACTGCAACGATCTGAACGTGCTCGTGGACGCCAGGCGCGTGTGGCTGATCGACGTCGATAGCTACCAGCTGCCCGGTTTCCCGTGCGAGATGTTCAGCGAGCGGTTCGTCGATCCGCGCCTGTGTACGCCGCAGCAGCTCGTGCCGGTGCGTCCGCACGACACCGACAGCGACTGGTTCGCGTTCGCGGCGATGGTCGTGCGCACGCTGCTGTGCGTCGGACCGTGGGCGGGCGTGTGCAAGCAGACGCCGCTGCCGGCGCGCGCGTTGCGCCGGCGCAGCGTGCTCGGCGACGGCATCGTGTATCCGCGCGCGGCGCGGCCGATCGCGACATTGCCAGACGAGCTCGTCGAGACGCTGCGCGCGATCTTCGAGCGCGACGTGCGCGGCACGTTCCCGCGCGCCGTGCTCGAGCGCCTGCACCTGCGCCGGTGCAGCGCGTGCGGCGAGGAGCACGCGCGCCATCGCTGCCCGAGCTGCCAGCAGCGCGCGCCCCTGCCCGCCGCCGTCGTGCACGGCCGGCTCGCGTGGCAGCCGATCGCGCTCGCCGACGTCGCGGCCGGAAGCTGCGAGGTCGGCCGCGTGCCGCGCTTCGGCGTGTGGCGCGACGGCGACGCCTTGATGCGCCAGGCGCGGCTCGCACCCGAGCGCATCGGCTCCGTGCTCGCCGGCGAGACCCGCGCGTGGGTCGGCTCGCGCTTCGGCGCCGGCTTCTACCGCGCGGGCGGCTACACGGTCGGTTTCGTGTTTCGCCCCGATCGCGGCCCGCTCGACGATCGCGTCGCGCTGCCGCGCATCCGCGGCCGGCTCGTCGATGCGCACGCGATCGTCGGTGACGACCGCGCGTGGCTCGTGCTGCGCGCAGCCGAGACGACGACGATCGTCGTGATCGACGGCGACGCGCGCGTGCTCGCCTGCGAGACCGTCGCCGACGCGCCGTGGCTCGCCGGCCTTGCCGGCGCGTGCGCTGCCGGCGCGCACCTGTTCGTGCCCACCGATGACGGCGTCGCTCGCATCGAGGTCGTGCAGGGCACGATCGCGCAGACGCGCGTGTTCGCCGAGACCGCGCCGCTCGTCGGCGCCGGCGATCGGCTCGCGCTTCACCCGAACGGGCTCGACGTCATTCGTGCCCGCGATGCGATTCGCATGGCTCTCAACTGAGCCAGGAGGACCCATGTTGCCGATTCCCAGCTTCTTCGACCCGAAACGCGCTTCCGACTGGAGCTACCGCCCCGATGCCGCGCAGCTCGCCACCGCCGCTGCCGACTGGCGCGCGCAGCACCGCATCAAGCCGTCGGCCGCGGCCGAGCTGCGCGTGCACTTGCTCCTGATCGATGTCCAGAAGGACTTCTGCTTCCCGGAAGGCACGCTGTACGTCGCGGGCCGCTCGGGACGCGGCGCGATCGACGACTCGCGTCGCATCGCCGAGCTCGTCTATCGCAACCTCGACACGTTCACCGACATCACGACGACGCTCGACACCCACCTCGCGTACCAGATCTTCTTCCCGAGCTTCTGGCTCGATCGCGATGACCACCAACTGTCCGCGTTCCGGACGATCACATCGGACGAGATCGCGGCCGGCGAAGTCCGCCCGAATCCGGCGATGGCAAAGTGGCTGTGCGGCGGCAACTACACGTGGCTGTGCAAGCAGGTGCTGCACTACTGCAAGGAGCTCGAGCGCGCCGGCAAGTACCAGCTCTACCTGTGGCCGCCGCATTGCCTGCTCGGCTCCGACGGCCACGCGCTCGCCGGCGTCGTGCACGAGGCGCGGCTGTTCCACGCGTTCGCGCGCACGTCGCAGTCGAACGTCGAGGTCAAGGGCGGAAACCCGCTGACCGAGAACTACTCGGTGCTGCGGCCCGAGGTGCTGTCGCGCTTCGACGGCGGCGCGCTCGCGCAGCGCAACACGCAGTTCGTGCAGACGCTGCTCGCCGCCGACGCGGTCGTGATCGCCGGCCAGGCCGCGAGCCACTGCGTGAAGAGCACGATCGATGACTTGCTCGGCGAGATCGCCGCGCACGATCCGAAGCTCGCGGGCAAGGTCTACCTCGTCACCGACTGCATGTCGGCGGTGACCGTGCCCGACGGCAAGGGCGGGTTCGCGGCCGACTTCACGGCGCAGGCCGACGCCGCGCTGCAGAAGTTCGCCGATGCCGGCATGCACCTGGTGAAGTCCACCGACCCGATCAGCGACTGGGGGATCCGATGAGCACCAAGAAGCTTCTCGAAGACGCACACGCCGCGGGCGCACTGTCCGCGGATTCGCTCAACACGCTCGACCTCGTCGACGTCGGCGCGCAGATCCAGGCCGGCCTCGGTGTCTCGATCGACGACGTCACCGCGAGCGAGGTCGTGCTCGTGACGATGATGCCCGACGACTCGCACTCGATCGCGTCGGCGGGCAACGTCGATGCCGTGCGCGACGGCCACAACCTCGTGCTCGACGCGCTCGCCGGCTCGAAGCAGTCGGGCGAGGTGCTCGCGCACACGCGCTACCTGAACGGCCACGTGCTGTTCCCGTACACCGCGCTCGAACACGCGCAGCGCATGACCGCGGCGAACTACGATCCGCGGCTCGGCACGCCGCTGTTCGATCAAGCGGTCGTCGTGCTCGGCACCGTGATCGCGAAGGCGCAGGAGCTGCAGCAAGCCGGCATCGCGGTGCGCACGGTCACGCTGATCATCACCGACGGCGGCGACTACGGCTCGCAGCGCTGCCGCGCCGCCGATGTCGCGGCGCTCGTGCACGACATGCTCGGCCAGGAAAATCACGTCGTCGCCGCGATGGGCATCAGCGACGGGACGACCGACTTTCGCGCCGTGTTTCGCGCGATGGGCATTCCCGACCGCTGGATCCTCACGCCGGGCAACAGCTCGAGCGAGATCCGACGCGCGTTTGCCGTGTTCTCGCAGTCGGCGGTACGCGCGAGTGCCGGCGCGCAGCTCGGAGGCTTCGGGAACTAGCGTTGCATCGAGCCTCGTTGGAGGTTTCGATGATCACCCAGCAGATCCCCGAGCAGGCGCGCGACGCGGCGAGCGTGCTCCAGCGCGCGATCGACGCGGTCGTGTGGGGAACACCGATCGTGAGCTTCGATGCGATGCGCCGCGCATTCTTCCGCGACGCCGGTGCGCGCTACGGCGACATCATCTACTGGTCGAGCGTCGCCGACTCGCATCTGCAGATCACGACACCGAACGCATCGTCGCGCTACGTCTGGCTCAACTTCAACACGGCAAACGGTCCGGTCGTGCTCGAGGTGCCGCCGGCGATCGGCGCGGGCCTGTTCGGCTCGATCCTCGACGCCTGGCAGGTTCCGGTCGCCGATGTCGGGCCGCACGGCGAGGACGGCGGGCGCGGCGGCCGTTACGTGCTGCTGCCACCGGGCGAGCGCGCGACCGTTATCGGCGACGCGATCGCGGTGCCGCTCCAGACGTTCAACGGCTACGTCCTGTTGCGCGCGATTCCCGAGGACTCGTCCCCCGCCGCGGCCGGGCGCGCGCTCGCGCTCGTGCACCAGCTCCGCATCTCTCCGGCACGCGGCGCGGCGCCGGCGCAACCGAGGCTGATCGACATGGCCGGCGAGCCGTTCGACGGCATCGTGCGGTTCGACGACACGTTCTTCGACAGCCTCGCGCGCATGCTCGGCGAGGAGCCGGTGCTGCCGCGCGACGCCGACATGATGGTCGCGCTCGCGACCCTCGGGATCGAGAAGGGCGCGCCGCTGCGCGCCGATCCGGCGATGCGCGCGCTTCTGGCCGACGCGGCGCGCGCGGCGCACGCGAGCCTCGTGCGCGGCGCGGCCCGCGAGGGCCGCATCGCGTGGCCGGGCCGGCAGTGGCGCTGGCCGAGCCCCGTCGGTGCGGCCACGAATTTCACGTTCGAGACCGAGCGCGGGCTCGACGTCATGGCGCGGGGCATCACGTACTTCCTCGCGTGTGCGCCGCCGGCGAAGCTCGGCAAGGCGTCGCTGTACCTGACGGCATTCGTCGACAGCGAAGGGCGCGCGCTGTCGGGCGAGCACACCTATCGCCTGCACGTCCCCGCGCACGTGCCGGCGCAGCAGTTCTGGGCCGCGACCGTGTACGACGCTTCGACCGCCGCGTTCATCCGCGAGTCGCCGTGCGTCGAGCTCAGCTCGTACCGCGATCTCGTCGCGAACGACGATGGCTCGTACGATCTCTACTTCGGGCCGCAGGTGGTGCACGACCACGAGCACGACTGGGCCTACACCGAGCCGGGCAAGCCGTGGTTCACGATGTTCCGCCTGTACGGACCTACCGACGAGGCTTTCGGCGGCGGCGCCTGGCAGCTGCCGGACCTCGAGCTCGTGACTTGACGGATCAGCGCTCGAGCCCGCACGCGGCCGCGACCTCGTCGCGATAGGCGAGCCACGCCGCGAGCGTGCGTTCCATCGCGGCGATCGCGCCGGCGCGATCGCCGGCGGGCACGTGGTCGAGCAGGATGCGCCATGCGGCGGCGCGATGGCTGCCCTCGACGCGGCGATGCGCTTTCGTCAGCGCGAGCGCTTCGAGCGGCAAACCGTAGTGGACGACGAGCGGGTGCTGCTCGAGCGGAGGCACCGGCCGGCGCGGCGCGGTCGGCTCGAGCTCTCCGCGCTCGTGCTCGGTGCCCTCGAGGAAGATCGTGGTCACCGCCGCGGCCTGCGCCCAGCCACCGCGCTGGGTGTGATGATCGAGCACGTCTCGAAACGCGCGCGCGGCCGGCATGAGCTCGATCGCGCCGAAGCGCGCGAGGTTCATGCCGAGGCCGCGCGGATACTCGAGGAACAGGTCCGGATGCGGGCGGCCGGCGACGAGCCCGCCGGTTTCTTCCTCGTAGACGTTCTCGACCAGCTCGCGGCGCGCCTCCGCGATCGGGCACTGCACGTACGCCCACGCGACGAGCACCGGGAAGTCGCGCACGTAGGTCGCGTACTCCTGCTCGAAGTGCAGGTGCAGGCGCTCGCGCGGCACCCGCCCCGACGTGAACGCCTTCCACGCCCAGTGCACCTTGCGCTCCATCACGCCGAGTAACGCTTCTCGAAACGCCTCGCGGTCCACGCCGGAACTGTAGCGCACCTCTTGCCGGCTGCACTGCGCGCGCCGAGGCTCGCCTAGTGATGCGCGAGTGCCGCGTCGAGCTCGAGGTGCAGGACGGGTGGGGCGCCGACGAGCGAAGCCGTAGCGCCGCGGATCGCGAGCTCGGCGGGCACTCCGGGTGCGGTCAGCGTGCGATCGACGAACACCGCGGCGAGGAGCCGCGCGAACGCGTCGGTGAGGGCCCCGTGAAATTCGTCACCGCGATCGCGCAGCGCGGCGACGAGGTCGCCGTAACACGGCACGAGCGTCGTCGGCGTGCGCTCGCACGACAGCTCGAGCGCGCCGAGATCGACGGCGACCGCGCGGGCGCGCGCCGCGAACGTGAAGTCGATCGCGCCGTAGACGCGGCCGATCGTCGTCGCGTCGCCGTCGTTGTCCCGTGTCACCGATCCATCCGCACCGAGCTGTTCGGTGCGGATGGCAACGCGGGCGTCGGCGGCGAGGCGCAGCGCGCCGCCGGGCGTGGGCGAGATCACCGGCGGCAGGGCGAGCCGCAGCTTCGAGATCCGCACCGACAGATACTCGAGCACCGTCGGATCGCTGTCGAAGCGGCGATCGAGCCCGACCTCGTCGAGCCGCCGGTCGAGCCAGCCGGTGCGCCACAGCTCGTAGAGCATCGCATCGAGCGCGTTGAGATCGAGATCGAGCGCGAGACGCGTGGTCGCGGCCGGCACCGCCAGCGGTGTGGTCGCGAAGCGCGGCGGCAGGATGTCGGGTGCGGACGGCACGTGGCCGATCGCGACCCCGAACGGGATGGCGCCGAACGCGCCGTCGACGATCTCGATCGGCGCGTCGCACGTCGTGAACGCGAGCGTCTGGCCGTCGCCGAGATCGAACGGCGGCGGCGGCGCGAACGTCGTGACGAGCAAGGTGTCGATCTCGTGGCGCGCGAACCGGCTCGCAAGCGCGCCCGCGCCGAGCTTGTCGCCGAGCCACTGCGCGACGCGGTTGTCGAACGCGAGGTCGGCGTGCGCGGCGATGCGAAAGTGAATCGCGGCGCCGGCGCGCTCCGGCACGAGCGCGATCACGAGCGGTACGCGCGCGCGCTGGAACACGATGGTCGCGCTGGCGCGGACGTAGCCGTTCGGCGCGCCGGCGTCGCCGAGCAGCGCGCGCACGTCGTCGCGCGACCACCGCAGGGTGACGTCGTCGATGCGCAGGTAATCGCCGATCGGAAAGATCGTCTCGCCGTGCAGCTCGTCGTCGATCGTCGCGCCGACCACGCGCGCGAGGTCGTCGAGCAGGCGCTGGCCGACCACGACGCGCCCGCTGCACGGCGGCGCCGCCGGATCTTGCGCCGGTCCGACGAGCGCACTCGCGCCGACGGCGCGCGAGAAGCCGCCGCGGTACGTCGTCGTCCACGTGCGGTGCGCGAGGCCCGCGCCATCGGTCGCGACCACCGCGCGTGCGTCGTTCGCGCTGCCGTCGATCCCGCGCGGCGATTTCAGCTCGACGACGAGCTCGTGGCCGGTCGAGCGCGCGGCGAGCGCGACGAACGCGGCCACGTTCACGGCGACGAGCGCGATACCGATCACGACCCTCACAGGACGACGAGCACCGTCGCGAGCTCCCAGCCGACGACCCACAGCGTGCACGCGACGACGCTCGCGGTCATCCCGCGCGTCACCGCGTCGGCCTCGGGCTTCGCGGCACCGCCCTTCGCGACGACATCGCTCGCGATCCCCCACGCGTAGATCCACACGAGGAACCCGGCGCGCACGGCGTAGCGCAGGCGCTCGGGCCGGGGGTCGAGAAGGTCCGCCGTGAGCAGCTGCCACGCGTCGTGCACGCCGTACGTGCGGCACACGACGAGCCCGCCGGCGATCATCCCGAGCGCGAACAGCGCGGCGACCGCGAGGTACGCGAGCGCGATCGATAGCCACGCCGGCGCCCACAGGTACGACCGGCGGTCGACGCCGAGCGCGTCGAGCGCGAGCGTCTGCTTGGTCAGGCCCATCGCGCCGAGCCACGCGTTCGTCGCGCTGCCCGATGCCGCGACGAACAGCAGCGCCGACAGCGCCGGCGCGAGCGCGACGACATAGCTGCCGCCGATCTGCCGCACGAGCGCGTCGGGTCGCACGCCGGCGCCGCCGACCTTGCTGATCACGAGCAAGACCGTGTAGCCGACGAGCGTCGACACGATCGCGTAGAACACGAGCGGGCGGAGCAGGGTCTGGGCCACCACCCGCCGCGCGATCACCGCGAAGTCGCCCGGCCGGCGCACGAGCTGCAGCGGCGCACGCGCGGCCGCGATCGCGGCGACGCGGAACGGCGCGACGAGTGGATCGAGCACACGGGTGGCGCGGGCGACGATCGATCGCGCACGCGGCACGCCCGCGGGTGGCGGTCGATCGCCGTGTTGCGCCAGATGCGCGACGAGCGCGGCCTCGAGCTCGACCAGCCACTTGCCGCGATCTTCGGCCGACACGCCGTCGCGCTCGAGCGGGCCCGGCCAGCGGTCGGCGAATAGCGGCTCGAGCTTGCGGTGCTCGCCCGACAGCAGGAACAGCCGATCCGCGACACCGGCGGCGAGCGCGACATCGTGCGTGACGACGATCGCCGAGATCCCGAGCGCGGTCACCTGCTCGCGGATCAACCGCGCGAGCATGCGCACGCGATGCGGATCGAGCCCGACCGACGGCTCGTCGAGGAACAGCAGCTTGCGGTTGCTCGCGAGCACGCGCGCGACCGCGACGCGCTGCGCTTGCCCGCCCGACAGGCGCGTGACCGGCGTGCCGCGCGCCGCGAGCTCGGGCTCGAGGCCGACGCGCCGCAGCCACTCCGCGGGATCGCCATCCCCGCCGCGCGGCGCGTGCCGCATCGCGAGCTCGACGTTGCCGCGGACGTCGAGGTGATCGAACAGCGCGCCGCGCTGCGGGACCAAGCCGAGCTCCGCGCGATCGAGATCGAGCCGCGCCGCGACGACGTCGAAGCCGGCCGCCTCGAGCTCGGCGCGCTCGAACAGCACGCGCGCGAACGTCGATTTGCCGGCGCCCGATCCGCCGAGCAACACGACGACCTCACCGGCGCCGACCTCGAGATCGGCGCCGTCGATGAGCACGCGACCGTCGGGCAGCGCGACGCGCAGGCCGCGCACCGCGAGCGCGCTCGTTGACGACTGAGGCGTAGCGATCGAGCGAGTGCGAAGCACGAGCCTCCTTGAGCCGAAGAAGTGCCGCGAAGCGGCCCTGCGTGGACGTTAACCCGGGGCCGATGACACGGGGGCCGGCGACACGCACGCTTGCCGCCGGTTGCACCCGCAAAACCAGGAACCTGCGCGAGGACCCGTTGTCGGAATGCATGTCGCGAAACGAACGCGCTGCCCGGTCGGGAGCGCGTGCACGCGTAGCGCCGGAGGCTTGTCTACATGTCGGGTATCGAGAACGCACAGGTCATGGAATCCAACGTCCCGCACGCCATCGAGGTCGCCGCGATGCTCGGCGACTCCGTCGTGGGCGTGAAGCACTGCATCGATCCGAAGAGCGGGCGGATCTCGCGGGGTACGTGGGCGCTGGTCGGGATCGGCGCGGGCGCGCTCGTCATGGCCGCGATCGCGTTCGCGGTGTCGGTGGCGACCGCGGCCGCGAACGAGCGTGCGCTCGCGACGTGGACGCACGTGCTGCACCGCCCGGCGTCGGCGTTCCGCGCCGAGCGGCTGTCGTTCGCGTGGGACTGGCTCGCGTTCGGCGGCTTCGCGATCGCGGTCGGTGCGCTCGCCTACGCGCTCGTGCGCTGGCGCGGCGAGCGGCGCAGCCCGTACTACCGCATCGGCACCGCGCCCGAGGTCGAGCAGCCGTGCGAGGGCGCGCCGGCCCCGAGCTTTCCGCTGGTCGCGCCCGCCGGCAACGCGTTCGTGTTCCAGTTCGCGCCCGGCATCGAGGCCGAGCTGCTCGACAAGCGCGCACCGAACCCGGTGCCGCTCACCGAGCTCGTGCGCATCGGCCACGCGCAGCCGGTGCCGTCGGCGTTCGGCGTGTTCGCGCTGCCGATCCCGCACGGCGCACGCATCCGCGCTCGCGCCGGCAAGACCACGTTCCTCGTCACGTCGGTCCCGCGCCCGGCTCGCCAGGCCACGGCGTCGCTGATGGTCGAAGGCCGCGCGCTCAAGTACTTCGGCGGCTCGCTCGCCGCGCACCTGCTGGTGTGGGCGGTGCTCGCGCAGATTCCCGTCGACGGTGGCGCTCCGCAGGTCGAGCTCGGGATGTACGAGGACGCGTCGCTGCGCGCGTCGATCACCGACCAGGAAGATCCGTCGAAGAAGCCGGACCCGACCGAAGGCAACGACGGCGACCAAGGCTCGCAAGCCGCGGTCGCGATGAAGATGCCCGAGGGCAAGGCCGGCAAGGAGACCGGCACCGCGGAGCAGAACCGCCTCCAGGTCAAGCACAACGCCGACGTCGATCTGCAGTTCGCGCGCAGGGACGCGGTCGAGAAGGCGCGCGAGGCCGGCTTGCTCGGCAGCTACGCGCTGACCGGCGCGATCGCGTCGACGACGTCCGATGCCGACTTCTCGAGCGGCTTCGACACCCAGAACGTCCATGGCCCGATCTACGGCGCGGACGGCGCGACCGACACGTACGGCTTCGGTTACGGCCGCGACGGTTTCGGTCCGGGTGGCGGCGGCTGGGGCACGATCGGCTCGGGTCGCTACGGCGTGATCTGCCGCGGCGACGCGCGCGGTTGCGGTGGCAGCGGCGGCGACGGCTTCGGTCCGGGTCACGGCATCGGCACGGGCCCCGGTCATCGCCGTCCCGCCGTGCCGACGGTCGCGATCACCGAAGGCCAGGTGCTCGGCGATCTCGACAAGTCGATCATCCGCCGCTACATCAAGCGCAACCTCGAGAAGATCACGTACTGCTACGAGCACGAGCTGCTGGCGAAGCCGGAGCTCGCGGGCACGATCACGGTGCAGTTCTTCATCCAGCCCGACGGCACGGTCGGCCAGTCGAACGCGAGCGGCTTCGATCACGAGGTCGCGAGCTGCGTCGCGGGTGTCGTCAAGGCCATCGAGTTCCCGCGCCCGAACGGCAACGGCGGCGTGACCGTGAACTACCCGTTCAACTTCCGCGCGGCGGGCCGCTAGCGTTCCTGGTCACTGGCAGCTGGCCAGCAACAGCTGCACGCTGGTGACGCTGCCGTCGCCGACGGCGATGTCGAGCAGACCGTCGCCGTTGAAGTCCCCGAGCGCGACCGACGACGGACCGGTTCCGGCCGCATACGGCTCTCGCGCGGCGAACGCGCCCCCGCCGATGCCACGCAGTACGCCGACCGTTCCACTCATCGGCTCGGGGACGACGAGATCGACGAGGCCGTCGCGGTCGAGGTCGCCGACCGCAACTGCGACTGGTTGCATGCCGGTCGCGTAGGTTGTCGGCGAGGTCAACATGCCGCCGCCCATGTTGAGGTACACGCCGAGCGTGTTGCCGTTCGAGTTGGCGACCACGACGTCGCGCTTGCCGTCGCCGTCGAGATCCGCGATCGCGAGCCGGTCGGGAAGGCTCCCAGTCGCGTAGACCGTCGGCATCGTGTTGAACGTCGCCGTGCCGTTGTTGATGTAGACGCTCATCGTGCTGCTATTGGTGCTGGTGACGACGAGGTCGGGCTTGCCGTCGCCGTCGAGGTCTCCGGCCGCGATGCCGGTCGGGTTGTTCTGCGTCGCCAGCGTTGCTGTTACGGCGAACGCGCCTCCACCCATGTTGCTCAGCACGGCCGCCGAATTGCTCGCGAAGCTCGTGGCCGCGAGATCCAATTTGCCGTCGCCGTTGAAGTCGGCGACGGCGATCGTCTGGGGGTCCATGCCGACTGCGTAGGTGACGGGCGCTGCGAGCGCGCCGCCACCGGTTCCGAGCAACACGATCACGTTCCCGCCGTTCGCATCGCACGCCGCAGCATCGAGCTGGCCGTCGTCGTTGAGGTCGGCGATCACGAGCGACGCGGCGGCGGTGTTGCCGACCGAGTACGTGTGCTCGGTGGAGAACGCACCAGCGCCTTGGCCGAGGAACACGCTCAGCGTCAGGCTGTTGTAGTTCGTGACGACGAGATCGAGCAGGCCGTCCCCGTCGAGGTCCGCGGTCGCGATCGCGCTGGGGCTGTTTCCGGCGGCCAGCGTCGCACCGGGGACGAACCCGAGCGTCGTGCAGATCGGCACGGCCGCGTCCGCGCTGCCGGAGTCAGTCGTGGCGCCGCCATCGCCCGATTGATCGCGCGGCGAGAACCTGAGGCGGCCACACGCCATCATCACGGCTGCAATGGCTACGAGACGCGTCGCTGCGACCACCTGCTCAGGATCGGCCTACGCGCCGACGGACGCAAGTTAGAGCTTGCTCGCCGCCGCGTCGGCCGCGGCGGCCCACGGGCCGCCCGGGAACAGCTTCGAGTACTGCTGGTACGCGCGCTTCGCGTTCGCCTTGTCGCCGCCGAGCTCGAGCGCGCGCGCGAGGTTGAACGACGCGGCGCGCTTCGACGCTTGCGAGCCGATCGCCTTGTCGAACGACGCCTTCGCGCCGGCGTAGTCGTGCGATTCGGCGAGCACGATGCCGCGGATGAGCTCGATGTCGCCGGGCTGGATGCCGTCCTTGGCCTCGGCCTTGGCGAGCGCGTCCTTCGCGTTGTCGAGCTGGTTCGCCGCCAGGTAGGCGGTCGCGAGGTTGAGGCGCGCCTTCGCGTAGTTCTCGTCGGTCGCGAGCGCCTCCTTGAACTGCGCGATCGACTCGCGCAGCTGCCACGGCAGCCGCACGGCGCCGCCGGGCGCGCCGCGCGACACGCCTTCGGAGTCGTCGCGCGCGAGGCCCTTGTACTTCACCGCCGACTCGCGCTCGAGCGAGAACCGCGTCTGCCAGTGCACGAGCGGCGAGCCGTCGGCCATCGCGAGCACGCCGATCTTCGCGTACGCGATCCCGAGGTCGTTCATCGCCTCCTTGAGCGACGGCAGCATCGCGCGGTAGCGCTTGAAGTCCTCGACCGCTTCCTCGTACGCCTTGATCGCGCCGCTCATGTCGGAGCTCTCGAGCTTGCCGCCCTTGTCCATCGCGGCGACGCCGAGCTTGAACGACACGAACGCGTAGCGGACGTCGTTCGTCCAGTAGTCGGTCAGGTACTCGACGCGCTCCTGGAACGTCGGGTGATCGAGGTGCTGCGGGATCTCCTGCTCCTGGCCCATGATCTCCATGAACTCGATGCCGCCGCGCGGGTGATAGCCGGCGAGGAACGCCATCACCATGCCCTGGCGATCGGCGTCCATCTCCTGCAGCCGGGTCATGCTCGTCAGCACGCTCGGATCGAGCGGGTGCGACGTGTCCTTGAACGCCTCCTGGAACACGGCGCTGTTGACGGTGTGGCGGCGGATCACGTGCGAAAGCTCGTGACCGAGGATGTGGCCGAGGATGTCGTTGTTCGCGTCGATCGCGCGCTTCGGGAACTTCTTCTTCAGCATGTCGATCAATCCGCGCGTGACGTAGACGCGGCCGTCGGCGAGCGCCATCGCGTTCACCATCGGCGTCTTCACGATCGCGACCTTGAACGTGATGTGGACGTTGCTCGCCTCGGCGAGCCTGTGCACGATGTCCTCGACGACCGCCTTCTCGGGCGCGCCGTCGTCGACGCCGCCGAGCTGCGCCTCGAGCAGCGGGATCACCGCCTGGTAGCGATCGCTCGAGAAGATGTCGCCGCTGGTCTTGCCCGCCATCATGCCCTGCAGCACGTACGGGTTCTTCGGATCGACCTTGGACAGCTCGGCCAGCGCGCGATCGCCGAGCGGGCCGTACGGATCGGCATCGATCGCCGAGGTGAAGTGCGTCACCGCGGACTCGGTCTTGCCGTCGAGCTTGTCGAGGATGCCGAGCTCGACGTGCGCGGCCGCCGAAGTCTTGTCGAGGCCGAGCGCCTTGCCGAGCGCGGTGCGCGCCGACGCGTTGTCGTCGCTCGCGCGATACAGCTTCGCCTGCTCGACGAACGCGAGCGGCATGCTCGGCGCCGCGGCAAACTCGGCCAGCGCCTTCTTCGGATCGTACGAGGCCGACGCCTTGACCGACGAGTACACGAGCCCGAGGTAGTAGTGGCAATCCTCGTTCTTGGGCTGGCTGCGCGTGCACTCCTCGAAGCCGGTGCGCGCCTTCGCCATCTTCTCGTTGATATCCGCGATCCAGCCCGAACCCTCGAACGCCGCGTTGTACGACGCCTTCGCGTCGAAGATCGTGAGCTCCATCGGATCGCCCGATAGCTCGACGACCGCGCGCTCGGCGAGCTTGCGCATGTAGCTGTCGGGCCGGTTCAGCATCTTCAGCTTGCGCGCCGCGTCGAGCGCCTCGGGCTTCGCGCTGTCGTCGCCGGCCTTCACCTTGTCCTCGGCGCGGAAGAACACGAGCTCGTATGCGTGCTCGTTCCCGGGATCGATCGCGAGCACCTTGTCGAGCGACGCCTTCATGCCCTTGTCGTCGTTCGCTTGCTTCTGGAGCTCGGCGAGCGACAGCCACGCGTCGGTGTTCTTCGGGTTCTTCTTCGTCAGCTTGGAGACGACGTCGACCGCGAGCTTGCCCTTGCCGCCGCGCATGTAGATCGACGCGAGCGCGAACGTCGCGTGCGCGTTGTCGGCATCGAGCGCGAGGATCGCTTTGTACTCCTTCGCGGCGCCGTCGAGATCGTTGGCCTTCATCACGTAGTACTCGGCCATCCACTCGTGCTTCTCGATCTCGACCTGCTTCTTGTTCGGCTTCGCCGGGCCGTACGGCGGATCGTGCTTCGGCGGGCCGGCGAACGCGCCGGAAGGGAACGACGCGAGCGCGGCGACGAAGGCAGAGGCGGCGAGACGGCGGAGCTGCATGGTCATTCCTTGATCGGAGAGTTGTCACCGGCGGGCAAAAAGCTCGCCCAGTAATACGGATGCTTGAACTTCTCGGACTTGCCGAGCTGGAGCTGGATATCGCGCAGCGCCGAGCTGCGCTTCTCGCCCTTCGCGAGCCGTTCGTAGTAGCCGACCATCATCTGCTTGGTCGCCTCGTCGTCGACCTGCCACAGCGACATCACGAGGCTCTCGGCGCCGGCGACGACGAGCGCGCGGCGCAGACCGTACACGCCGTCGCCGTTGGTGACCTTGCCGACGCCGGTCTCGCAGGCCGAGAGCACGACGAGCTTGGTGCCCTCGAGGTCGAGGCCGGAGGCTTCGAGCGCGGTCAGGATGCCGTCCTCCTCGCCCGACGACAGCTTGTTCGCGCCGGCGAGCGCGAGGCCCGAGCGCAAAAGCGGGTTCTCCGACGACTCGGTCGGCATCGGCGCGGCGCCGGCGCCCGGCATCATCGCGGCCGGCGCCGCGATCGCGTTGTCGTTCGCGGGCGGCGGTGGCGGCGGCTCGTCGGGCAGGAAGAAGCCGTGGGTCGCGAGGTGGAGGATCTTCGGCCCGTGCACGGCCTTGACCGCGGACTCGGTCGCGTCGCTGCCGAGGAACTCCTTGAGCCCGTGCATCGTCTTGGCCACGGCGTCGGCTTCCTTGCCGGTGCCGGGCAGCGGCGGCCACGCCAGCGACGCGAGATCGGCCGAGCGCTGGCCGCGCGACTGCGCGCCGGCGTCTCCGCTTCCGGCCGAGCCGGGCTTGCCGCCGTTGTCAAACGTCGGGTTCGCGAAGATCACGCCGCCGCCCCTCGCCTTCGTGCGCACCGCGATGCGCAGGAGGTCGCGGCCCGACGTCAGGTACGTGAACGTGTACTTCTTGATCAAGAAGTCGCCCTTTTCGTCGACGAGCGCCGAGAACGGCACGACGTTGAGCGTGCCGTCGGGCGCGATCAGGATCTCGGTCGACTTGCCGAGCGCGGGCTGGAGCTTCGCGATCGTGAGGTCGTACAGCGCGCGGCCGAGCTCGGGCGCGCGATCGTCGTCGGGATTCGACACGGCCTTGCGGAACTTCGCGACCGCGTCGTCGATCGCGTCGGCCTCGGCGAGGTCGACGAACACCGGATCGCCGGTCGAGCCCAGCACGTACGCGCCGTAGCGCCGCTTGTCGGTCGCGACCCAGATCGGCGTCTTCAAGTCGCCGGCCTTGTAATTGACGATCTCGACCAGGCGCGCGTCGCGCGGCACGAGCTTCTGGATCGCGGGCAGATCGATCGCGAGACTGGTCGCGCGATACGCCGCGCTCTTCTTGCCGATCGCGAGCTCGAGCTTGGCGACCTGATCCTCGAGCGCCGCGACCTCCTTCGCGTACTCGGCCGGATCGCCGATCGCGGCGGGGCCTGCGACCGTGAGCTTCGCGAGCTGCGTGCGCGCGCTCGCGAGGTCGTCGAGGAGCTGCTTGTCCTCGAGCGACAGCTTGGCGCGGATCGCAGCCAGCGACGACGCCGCCGCGTCGAGCGCGCGGCCCTTGCGGCGCAACAGCGTGGTCAGCGCGAGCTTCGTCGTGGTGACGCGCTTCGGTGCCAGCTGCTGGTTGTAGTTGACCATCACGTCGAGCATGTAGTTGTTCTGCGCGAAGAACGCGGTGTGGTCGGCTTCGGTGCCGGTCTTGAGCACGCTCTGCAGCTGCTTCTCCTGCAGCTCGAGCGCGTCGGCGAACACCGGATCGGCTTTCGCGTAATCGCCGGCGGACATGTAGACGAGCCCGAGCTGGACCTCGGTCGCCGCAAACACGACGGACTTGCGGCCGTACTGCTTCTCGGCGAACGCCGCGTAATCGGCGAGCAGCTTCTCGGCACGCTTGAAGTCGCCGGTCTGGCGCAAGATCAACGCGATCGACATGTCGTACGCGTGCGCGCCGACCGGCGAGAGCTTCGTCATCGCGGCCTGCGCCTTCTCGAGCAGCGCGAGCGCTTCTTTACCCTTGCCTTCCTGGCGATAGACCTCGGCGAGCATCGACGTCCACGACGAGAACCCGGCGCGCGTCGGGTTCTTCTCGTCGACCGCGATCGCGTGCAGCAGGCGTTGCTCGGCGCCGGGGAAGTCGCCCATGCTTTGCGTGACGTAGCCACCCATGCCGAGCACCATCGGCAGCTGGTAGTCGTCGGGCTTGTCCTTCTCGAGCCGCGCGGCCTCCTGGTCGTAGATGTCGAGCACGCGCTTCATCATCGGCTTCGCGAGGTCGTCGCGGCCGCCGAAGTGGTACTGCGACGCGACCGCCCACATCTCGGAGCCGATCGAGTACGGCGTCGCGCCCTTCGCGTGCTTCGCGGCGTCGACCGCGCGATCGAACATCGCGATCGCCTTCGGGCGCTGGTTCGTGACCCAGTACAACGAGCCGAGCATCTGCTCCTCGCTCTGGATCATCGTGTCGCTCGGCGCGACGGCCTCGTCGATCTTCAGCGCCTGTTCGTACGCGCGCTCGGCGGCGGTGTACTCGTTGTGGGTGTAGAGGATGCCGCCGTACTGCACGAGCTGGCTCGCGTACTCCTTGCTGTTCTCGCCGTTCAGTTTCTTGACGATCGCGAGCATGCGCTGGTGCAGCGGATCGACCTCCTCCCACAAGCTCTGCTGGATGTACGGGCCGGTCAGCGCCATGAGCGCGTACAGCACCTCGCGCGACTCGGGGCCGTGATCCTTCTCGGCTGCGGCGACCAGCTCCTTGTAGAGCTTGATCGCCTCGCTGTAGTTGCCGGCGAACGACAGCAGCGTCGCCAGATTCTGCTTGCGATAGCCGACCTGTCGATCATCCTTGCCGGACACCTTGATCTGCAGGTCCAACAGCTGGCGCGCGAGCTTGATGGCGGGGAGGTACTGCTGCTTGATCTGCAGCTGCGTGACTTCGTTTTGCAGCCGGAGCAGCTCGGCCTGGTCGGCCGCCGAGATCGGTGGCTTCGCGGGCGGCTTGCCGTGTGGCGGGCCAGCAAGCGCGGCCGTGCACCACGCGACGAGCAGCAAGACGACCCACGTCCCCGAACGCATGGTGTACGGTGATAACACATGAAGCTCTTCGCGCTCGTGCTCTCGGCGGTAGCGGCTTGCGGAGGTAGTCAAAAGCCCGCGGCGCCGCCGCCCACTCCGGATCCGATCCCGCAGACCGCGGGGCCGAGCTGCAAGGACGTCACCGTGCACCTCGCGACGCTCGCCGACCGCGATCCGACGCAGGATGCCAGCGCGAACGAAACGTTGCGGCAGCGCTGCACGAGCGACAAGTGGAGCGACGACGCGCGCAGCTGCCTCGCGACCGCGCAGTCCGACGACGAGGTCAACGGCTGCAAGACCAAGCTCACCGACGCGCAGCGCAGCGCGTTTCCCGCACCGAAGGCCGCGGCGGATCCATGGGCGGCGCAGAAGGGCGATGCCGCCGGCGCCGGCGCGCCCGGCGGTGCCGCCGACCAGCAGCAGGGCGTGCGTCGCACGCGCGCGCCACAGAAGAAGGCCAAGACCGGCGGCGATCCCTGCGAAGGCGGCGAATAGCACTACGAGGATCGAGCCGCGGGCCCGCGCACGGTCGCGCGAAATCGCCACGTCGACGGGGCGCAGCCGACGACGCGCCGGAACAACGTACTGAAATGCTGCGGAGATGCACAGCCGATGTCGTACGCGATCTCGGTGAGCGGGGAGTCCGACTCGACGAGCAGCCGCTGCGCGAGCCGCACGCGCGCGGCGTCGAGCTCGTGCTGGAACGAGCTCGATACCGCGGCGAGGTCGCGCTGCAAGCTGCGCGGTGCGCGCGACGAGGCACGGGCCGCGCGCGCGAGCGACGCGTCGGCGAGGTGTGCGTCGAGCCACGCGCGTAGCTCGGCGAGCCACGCGGGCGTCGCGCTCGCGGCCGCGATCGCCGCCGCGATCTCCGTCGCGATCGTGCGTGCGCGCACCCAGCGCGCGGCGGCGGCGAGCTCGCCGAACACGCGCACCGGATACGGCGCGCCGGCGACCTGGTAGAAGCCGGCGACGGTGGCGCCGAGCACGCCGGGCGGGCGCACGAGCGCGAGCCGCGTGACCTGCGTGCGAAAGCGCTCGAAGTGATCGCGCAGGTAGCGTGCGAGCACCGCGAACGCCCGCGGATCGGCGGCCTCGAGCCGGCTCACGTCGACGAGCGACGCGTGCGGCGCGACGCGCGGCGCCAGCTCGAGCGCGAGCACCGGCACGAGCCGGCGCGTGTCGGCCTCCGTCGGCTTGCCCCACAACGCGAATCCCCACAACGAGTCGCGCGCGCAGTACGCGAGCGCGCGCGGGAGCGCGACGTACGCGCCGCGCGGCGCGGCGGCGTAGGCATCGGCATCGCGAGCGGCGCGCATGCTGCGGTGTTAGCGCGGTTGGCGCGAAAATGTAAGTGGTTGGCGCGCAGGTGGGAGCGGCGCGGCGCGCCGCGCGCTACGCAATGACCCATGGCGGGCAGCCCGTTCGACTTCTTCATCGCGCTCGACGGTCACGGCCTCAACGGATTCGAGGGCTTCGCGGGGATCGCGCGGCTGCGCTGCGACCCCGATGCCGACCGCTGGGACCCCGAGGTGAAGTTCTACGACGGCATCGCGGGCGGCCACGCGACCCAGCTCTCGCCCGGCGGCTCGATCGGCTTTCTCGGCAACCTGTCGCAGCAGCTGTTGTTCTTCGATCCGCGCACGCTCGCCGAGGTCGCGCGGTTCTCGACCCTGCGGTTTCGCGCGCCGAAGCTGTTCTACGAGAGCCAGACCCACGTGGTGTGGCTCGACGACGACCACTTCGTCGCCGCGATCGGCGGTGAATTCTGGCGGTTCGCGCTGCGCGATCTCGAGCATCCCGAGCCGATCGGCGCGCACGGCGTGACGCTGCCGCACGCGATCAAGCGCTCGCCGTCGGGCCGCTACCTGATGTACGGCGCGATGGACGTCGACGGCACGTACGCGAACCAGCTCGGCATCTTCGATCTGCAGGCGGGCAGCGCGCGCGTCGTCCCGCTGCCGGCGACCGCGTGGCACCTCGGCGTGCACCCGACGCGCGACGTCTGCTACGTGCCGACCCAGCGCTGCATCCCGCAGGACGGCGACTTCACCGAGTACGCGATCGCGCACTTCAAGAACTACCTGTTCGAGATCGACGCTGCGAGCGCGCGCGTGGTGCGCCACCTCGCGATCCCGAAGGACATGCCGGGCGCGCTGACGAGCGACGTCGTCGTCACCGAGGACGAGGTCATCTACAACTGCTGCGCGTCGGGCGTGCTCGCGCGCGTCCGGCTCGACGACTTCGCGCACGTCACGTGGGTCAACGAGCGGCCGCGGCCGCGCGAGCAGCTGCGCAACTGGCGCGCCGGCGTCGGCAACCTCGTCGAGATCCTGTCGCGCGTGAACCTGCCCGACGCGACGCACTGGTTCCTCAAGGCGATGCGCATCGCCGGCGGCAGCGCGCTCGACGGCAGCTACGGCCTCGGGCTCGCGCCCGATCGTCGGTTCTTGTTATCCGCGCATCGCGGGCTCAACGAGGTGATCGTGTATCGCTATCCGTCGCTCGAGATCCACGCGCGCGTCGCGTTTCCGCCGATGCGCGCGTTCTACAAGCACCTCGGTCGCTTCGCCGACACGCGACTCGGGTTTCATCACGCGACGATCGCGCGCGGGAGCGCGTCGTGACCAGCTTCAAGCCCTTCGAGGACGTGTCGACGTTTCGACGCATGGCGGCCGCGATGTGGCAGCGGCCGCGCGATCCGTCGATCTACGGCAGCATGGATCTCGACGCGACCGCGGCGCTGGCGTTCCTCGCGGCGCAGCGCGATCAGCCGGTGAAGATCACGATCACGCACCTGGTCGCGCGCGCGGTCGCGCTCGCGCTGCGCGCCCAGCCCGAGCTGAACGGCAAGGTCCGGTTCTGGGGCCGGCTCGAGCAGCGCGCGACGGTCGACGTGTTCGTCACCGTCGCGACCGAAGGCGCGCGCGATCTCTCGGGCGCGCGCATCGAGCGCGCCGACGAGAAGTCGCTCGTCGAGCTCGCGCGCGAGATCGCGGCACGTGCCGGGCAGATCCGCCGGGGCGCCGATCCGAGCTATCGCAAGAGCAAGGCGCTGCTCGCGCGCACGCCGTGGTGGCTCGCGCGGCCCGCGACGTGGCTGTCGGACGTGCTCGTCAACGAGCTGCACGTCGATCTCGCAGCGCAGGGCATGCCGCGCGATCCGTTCGGCTCGGCGATCGTGACCAGCGTCGGCATGTTCGGGATCGACTCGGCGTTCGCGCCGTTCGTGCCGCTCGCGCGCTGCCCGATGCTGATCCTCGTGCCCGAGGTTCGCCCGCGCCCGTGGGCGGTCGGCGATCGCGTCGAGGTTCGCCCGGTGCTGCGCCTGTGCGCGACGTTCGATCACCGCCTCATCGACGGCGCCGCCGCCGGCCGGTTCGCGGCGCAGCTCGGCGACCTGTTCGCGGCGCCCGAGCGGCTGGCATAGCTCCGGCTCGATCACGCGAAGCTCACGCGCAGACCCAGGTGCGCTCACGTCGACCGCGAGCATGCTCGCTGCATGCGGATCATCGCTGCGGTGGTCGTGGTTGCCGTCGGACGTGTGGCGTTGGCTCAGCCCGGTGCGGCAGAGCCGGCCACAGCTCGGCCGATCGCGCACGACCGTTGTAATGTGGGGCCCTATCTCGAGCCGTCACTGCTGGTAGGCGGCGTGTCGACCGGCGAGGTCCTCGATCGGATCGCGCTCGGCGTGGTCGTGCGCAACTGCGACGACGCCGGCCGTGCACGACTTCACGTGCGCCTCGGCGTGACGGCCTACGTGTCAGAGCATAGCGACGGCGCCGGCTTCGAGGCCGAGGTTTCTCGTAGAATCGCCGACGACCTCTGGCTCGGACTCCGACTCGGTCGCGAGACGGTCTCGGAAGCCGTGGTCGGAAGTGGCGACATGCTCAGCTTCGGCCCACGCCTGCACATGAAGGACGCGGTTTATGTCGAGCTCGATGCCCTGGCCGTGACGGGAGACAACTTGTCGGGGTCGAAGTACTTCGAGGTCGGCGTGCTCGGCGGCATCGGATTCGAAGGAACGCCAGGCGCGGTGATCGGCGGCGTCGAGGCGGGCGTGGCAGTGATCCTGATCGGCATGGTGGCTGTCGCGCTCTCGCATCCCGGGGAATAGCAGTCGCTGGCTACCGCTCGTAATGGAGCGCGAGCACCCACTTGCGCCACTTCGGCTCGAACGTCTCGAGGCTCTCGCCGAGCACGGCTTCGAGCGCGGCCTGGCCGCTGCGATCCTTCGTGTCGTCGTGGAACTTGTCGTAGAACTCGTGCAGCTTGCCGTGCTCCTGCAGGTAGTAGACGAGGTAGCGCGCCTGCGCGTACGAGTCCCAGCCCGCGTCGTAGAAGCCGTCGTTCGTGGTGTGCAGGAGCTTCGTCAGGTCCGGCAGCGTCTTCGCGCGGATCTCCTTCTGCAGATTGGGCAGGCGCCAGTTGATCTGACCGATGATGTGGCCTTTGCGCTCGCCGGGGTACTCGAACAGCGACGCCAGCCCCTCGTTGAACCACGACGGCACGTCGGGGAAGTTGGCCTCCATGTACGGATGCACGAGCTCGTGCGACAGCGTGCCGAGCCCCGACACGTTCATGACCAGCGCGTGCTTGTCGGGCGAGTAGTAGCCGTATGGCGTGTCGGGTCCTTCGCCGAAGAACTTCTTCGCGCCGGCGCGGAACGAACGTTCGTTCCGGAATAGCCAGACCTCGATCAGCGCCTCCGGCCGCTTCGGGAAGAAGTCCTTCTCGAGCATCTTCACCTTGTCGCGCAGGAAGCCGGTCGCGATGTGCTTGACCGCGGCCGGCGTGCCGTCGCCGACCACGACGAACGGCGCCTCGATCAGGATCGTGTAGCCCTGGCCCTTGAGCTTGACGCGCAGCGCCGCGGCGCGGTCCTCGAGCTCGGACGGTGTGGGCTCGGCGGCAGCCCGGTAGCTGGAGAAGGCGATACAGCACGCGAGCGCGAGCGGTAACCTCATCCTGTCGACAAACGTACGAGTGATGGAAAAGGTTTGAACGACTTGCAGCCAAGAGGCAAACCGCGGGCGGTGTCGCGGCTCGTGCCGGTCGAGATCGCGGCCGTGCTCGCGATCGGGCTCGTGCCGATGCCGGTGCCGCGCGTCGTGCCGCTGTTCGCGGCCGCGAGCCTGTCGCGGTGGGTGCGCGGCCGATCGTGGGCCGAGACGTTCGACGCGCCCGATGGCCACGCCGGCCGCGGCGCCGCGATCGGCGTCGTCGCGCTCGTGCTCGCGCTCGTGGTCGGCACGCCGGTCGTCGAGGCGGTCACCGCGCAGGCCGTGCAGTGGTCGACGTTTCCGATCGTGCGCGGCAGCATCCCGCAGCTGTGCGCGGTCGCCGTGCTCGTGCTCGCGGCCGAGGGCGCGATGGAGCTCGCGGCGCGCGGCTGGATCGTCGAGCGCGTGCTCGAGCTGGTGCGACCCGGCGTCGCGGCGAACGCGCTCGCGGTCGCGGCCGGCGGCCTCGCCGAGGCGCTCGTCACCGACGGTGGGCTCGCGGCGCGTGCCGGCGCGGCCGTGTTCGGCATCGGGCTCGGCGCGCTGTACGTCGCCGGCGGCCGCCGCACGACGCTGCCGCTGTGTGCGCGGCTCGCGTTCGCGCTCGGCGCGCTGCTGCTCGAAGGCTTGCGGCTCGTCGGATAGCGATGGCACGCCTGCGTTGACCGGTTAAGATGGAACCGTGGTCGCTTCGCGACACTTCCTCGGGCCACGGTAGCTCGTGCTTCGCACGCGCACGATCCATCGCCCTCGGTCGCGTCTCGCCGCGCTGGCCGGAGTGATCGCGCTCGCGAGCATCGCGCGCGCCGACACCCCCGACGAGCTCGCCGCCGTGCGGCGCGCGGCCGCCGGTTGCGACAAGACGCGCGCGCACTGCTTCGGGCTCGCGCTCCACGTCGCGGCCGACGCGCGCGGGCTCGTCGTCACGCCCGACTGGGTCGCGGCGCAGGTCGCGACCGCGAACCGCCACTTCGCGCGGCTCGACATCGGCTTCCAGCTCGCCGGCGTCGATGCGCTGCCGGCATCGGCCGTGCACGTCGAGACGCGCAGCGATCGCGACGAGCTCGCGAGCGGCGGGCTCGGCGGCAAGCTCGTCCACGTGTTCGTCGTCGGTCAGCTCGACGACGTCGACGTCGACGGCGCGGTCGCCTGGGGCGTGACGTGGCATCAGCATCGCGACGATCGCAAGTACCTGATCGTGTCGGCGCAGGCGCTCGAGCGCACGCTCGCCCACGAGCTCGGCCACTTCTTCGGCCTGCCGCATTCGTCGTACGCGATCAGCATCATGAACAAGACCGAGCGCACCGAGCCGCCGATGGATCAGCGCACGTTCGCCGACGAGGAGATCGATGCGATGCGGCCAGTGTTGCAGCGGCTGTTGCGCGACAAGGTGATCGCGGATATCGAACCCGGATCGTGACGTCAGAGCCGGCCGTTCGTACCGGCCGCGTTCTCGACGCGCTCGCGCATCTCGTGCAGCTCGCGCTTGCCTTCGGCGCGCGCCTGGTCGGCCGCGTTCTGCACGCCCTTCCAGAGCTGGCGCAAGCTGTCCTGAAAGCTCTCGAGCGTCCACTCACCGCCGCGCTTGCGATGCAGGTACACGAGACCGCCGATCGCCGTCACTCCGAGCAGATTGTGAAGCTTCATGCCCCGATGCATCGCAAGCTGCGTGCCGGCCCGCGCGCGCCGGCTGGACGCCTCGCGGCGCTCGGCTAGAGCTCGCGCGTGACCACGCGGCGCAGCGTCGCCTCGTCGATGTTCGCACCCGATAGCACGATCGCGACGGTCTGACCTGCGAGCTGTTCGCGCAGTGCGAACAGCCCGGCGAGCCCGGCTGCGCCCGCGCCCTCGGCGAGGTTGTGCGTCGTGCGCAGGAGCACGCGGATCGCCTCGGCGATCGCCGCATCGGGGGCCGCGACGAAGCCGGCGAGCCCTTCGAGCAGCGCGTCCCAGGTCAGGTCGTACGTCGCGCGCGTCGCGAGCCCGTCGGCGAACGTGTCGGCGCGGTCGCGCACGAGGCGCTGCTTCGCGTGCCACGAGTCGTGGATCACCGCCGCGCCGGCGGCCTGCACGCCGTAGATCCGCACGTCCGGCCGGAGCGCGCGCGCCGCGACCATCGCGCCGACCGCCTGCGAGCCGCCGCCGACGGCGACGACGATCGCGTCGAGGTGCTCGGCTTGCTCGCACAGCTCCGCGCCCATCGTGCCGGCGCCCGCGATCACGTGGCGATCGTTGGTCGAGTGCGCCATCACGAGCCCGCGCGCGTCGACGAGCCGGCGCGCGACCTCGACCGCTTCGTCGTAGTCGCGGCCGGATTCGATCAGCTCGGCGCCGAGCCCGCGCATCGCGGCGTTCTTCTCGGGGTTGTTGCCGAGCGGCACGCAGATCACGACCGGCACGCCGAGCTCGGCGCCCGCCCACGCGAGGCCCGCGCCGTGATTGCCGCGGGTGGCCGCGACCACGCCCCGCGCCCGCTGGTCGGGCGCGAGCGCGGTCATGAACGACAGCGCGTTGCGCACCTTGAACGCGTTCGTCGGCAGATGGTTCTCGTGCTTGACGAGCACGCGGATGCCGTGGCCGACCGCGGCATCGAGCTCGGCGTAGCGGCGCAGCGGAGTGGGCGAGATATGGGCGGCGATGCGCTGCCGTGCCGCGAGGATGTCGTCGAACGCGATCGTCACGCCGCGACTGTACGTGCGATTCCAGCCGCTCCGGGGCACAATCGCCGTGTGGAAGTGTTCTTCCTCATGATGGGGCTGTGGCTCGTCATCGCGGTCGCGCTCGGCATGCGGCGGCCGCGCGGGCTCGGCGGTGCGGCGCTGCGCGCGCGCCTCGACGCGGTGTACGGCGAGCCGCACGAGCTCGTGCGCGTCGAACCGTCGGCGTTTCCCGAGGCCGACCTCGACTTCTACGATCGCGCGCGCAAGGAGCTGCTGGGCAAGGGCTACACGTTTCTCGCCGACGTCGAGGATCTCACGCTGTCGCGGATCTATCCGCACAACCGCACGTTCCTGCGCCTGTTCGTCGACGCCGGCCGGATGATCCGCGCGAGCGCGTATCACCTGCATCCGCGCGGCGTCGTGGTGTCACTGCTCCAGCTCGTGCAGCTGTATCCGCGCCACCTGCGCGTGATCGAGCTCGTGACCGAGATGCAGGGCAAGTTCCTGGTCACGAGCAACACGCACGGCGTGGACCGGCTCGAGCCGCCGCCCGAGGCCAAGGTCGAGCGCCTGCCGCTCGCGACACCCGTGCTCGAGGTCGTCGCGCGCCACGAGAAGCGCGTCACCGAGCTCGTCCGTCAGCATCCCGAGCGCGCGCCCGTCCACTTCGAGACGCTCGACGACGTGACCGCCTCGATCGCGCGCGCGCACGTCGCGATGGCGCGCCACCGCCAGAAGGTCGGCGGCCTCTCGCGCGACGAGCTCGAGCGCCTCAAAGGCCGCCCGCTGAGCGCGACCGAGGAGGCATTCCTGCGCGAGGTCCAGGGCAAGCCCGAGGGGTAGTCGTGGTCGGTCATCGATCACGTGGCGGTTAGCCGCGAGCCAGCTCGTGCGGCCGGGCTCGATCGGCGCACGATGATCCTCTCGCGATCACGTGTCAACTCGTTCCACCTCGGTAGAACGCGGCACCCCAAAGACCTTCGCCATCTCGATCTTGTCGACGGCAATTCGCTCGTCCGTGAATGGGCGTACTTCACTCCAACCGTGATGAGCGTAGAACCGACGTGCACGGGCGTTCGCTGCGATCACATTGAGGCGCGCACTGCGATGACCACGCTCGATGATCTCGCGCTCGGCGACCGCGAGCAGCGCAGCGCCGATTCCCCGGTCGCGATGACCGTGCGCGACCCACAGATCGTCGAGAAAGTCGTGGGTCGTCAACGTCACGCCGACGATCGCGCCGTCAACTATCGCGATCCACCCCTGCGTCCAGTCGTCGTCGCCGATCGGCAACGGCGCCGGCGCCCACATGCCGCCATAGATCTCGTCCACGACAGCCTGGACCAAGGCGCGGACTTGCACGGTTTCGATGAGCGTCGGCCGACGGATCATGTGGGCCGCTCGCTTGCCGCGTCCGGCTGATGACACCGGACTCCTGTATCACGTGCACGCATCTCGAAGCGCGTCGCCGAGTCAGCATTGGCCATCGACCAACGGGATCATGTCTAGTCACGCCCGCAGCTTGCGGCGCTCGACGTTCAACGTCACGTTGCCGCCGGTTCGCGCCAGCGTGACCGCGACGGTCGTGCCGACCGCGCCGCGGATCTTCGCGATCGAGCCGGCCATGCCGAGCTCGGTGACGTCGGCGCCGTCGATCTGCACGATGTGATCGCCGACCACGATGCCGGCCGCTTGTGCGCCGCTGCCGTCGATCACGCGATCGACGCGCAGGCCGTCGTGATCGGCCGCGAGCTGCACGCCGATGCCGACGAGCTCGATGTTCGGCGTCTCGCCCGGCGCGAGCGGTGTCAGCACGAGATCGACCGGGCCGACCTCGCCGCCGTCGCGCGCCGAGAGCCCGGATTCGATGCGCTCGTGAAAACCGTCGGCGCCGATCGACAGCGACAGCGAGCCGGCGGGCACGCCGGACAGCTCGAACGTGCCGTCGCGTCGGGTCACCGTGCCGGCGTTCGCGGGCTCGGCGCTCGCGCCACCGGAGATCGCCTCGCGCATCACGCGCGCGTACGGAACCGGCGAGCCGTCCGCTGCCGAGTGCACGCTGCCGCGCACGATCGCGCCGGCCGAGACGACGAGCTTGACGTCGGTCGCGCCGGCTTCGGCCGTCGTCGTCGGGCTCGGCGCCCAGCCGTTCGCCGCCGCGACGAGGTCGTACTTGCCGGGCAGCACGCGCAGCTCGAAGTGCCCGCTCGCGTCGGCGATCGAGCGCGTCGCGGCGGGAATGCGCAGCGCACCGTCGCGGCGGAACGCGAGCAGCGTGAACGCGGGCACCGGCTCGCCCGCCGCCGTCACGACCGCGCCCGCGATCACCTGGCCCGCCGACAGCACGAGCTCGACGTCGCGCGCGCCGCCGCGCGCGTGCGCGATCGCAGTCGCGAACCCTTCGGCCTCGCCGGCGAGCCCGTAGGAGTCGCGATCGAGGTGGTCGAGCCGGAACGCGCCGTCGCTGCCGGTCGTCGCGCTCGCGCCGACCCGCGTCGAGCCGCCGCGCGTGTCCTCGGGCTCGGCGCTGACCAGCACGTCGGCGATCGGCTGGCCGTGATCGTCGACGACGCGTCCGCCGATCGACTGGTCGCGCGCCGCGGCCTCGCCGACGACGATCGTCAGCTGCTTGTCGATCGCGACCTTGCCGTCGAGCACGGCCCAGCCGCGCCGCGCGCCGGCGGTCGCTTCGAGCACCGCGCCGTCGGGCGCGTGAAACACGAACGCACCGGCGCGATCGCTCGCCCACTCGGTCGCGAGCTTGTAGATCTGCTGCTCCGGCGTGCCGAGCAGCCGGACGTGCGCGCCTTCGACCGGCGCGCCGGCGACATCGACGACGTGCCCGTGATAATCGAGCGCGGGATACAGGAACAGCTGCATGCCGCGGATCGCGCGGCCGGCGGCCAGCTCGACGCGCACCGGCGAGTGCAGATACTCGGGCGCGTACGGCAAGAAGCCGGTCGCCGCGATCGTGACGAGCGTGAACGCGCCGGCATGCGGCGCGACCAGCTCGAAGTCGCCCTGCGCGTCGGTGCGCAACGCGATCGCGCCGTCTTCGCCGTCGAACGTGAGCTCGGCACCGTCGACGCCGTCACCGGTCGACCAGTTGACGACGCGCCCGGACAGCGTGGGTGCCGATGCGGGCTCGACGAGGGAGTGGCGGGGCAGGCGGGCTTCCGGCTTCACGCTTCGGGCCTCGGGTCGCGGGGGTAGTTCCGGAAACCTCGAGCCTGAAGCCTGAAGCGTGGTGTCCGGGTCTGGCGGCCGCGCCACCGGCGCGAACCGCCAGACGCTTAACAGCGCCACCACGAGCGCGACGAGCACGAGCGCGATCTTCGTCTTCGCGGTCACGAGCAACCCTCCTTGTGCGAATCGCAGGGCGGTCGCCGGCACGAGCACGCGCCGCCAGCGGGCCGGCTCGGCGTCGTCGAGCGCGGCCCGCAGGCGCTCGAGCCCGGTCTTGAGCCGCCAGCGCACGGTGCCGGCGGGCACGCCTTGCTCGCGCGCGATCTGGGCCGCGCTCGCGCCGTCGAGGTAGCGGCGGATCACCGTCGTGCGGAACGGCTCGGCCAGCGCGACCAGCGCCTCGCTCACTCGCTGCAGCAACCGCGCGCGATCGATCGCGTCGATCGCGTCGACCACCGCGGGCTCGCCTGCCACCGCCGCTTCGCGCGCGCGCCGGCGCGAGTCGGTGCGCCAGCCCATGCGCCAGCGGTTGCGCAGCACGCGGACGAGCCACGGCCCGGTCGGGCGATCGGGCGGCGGAGGGTGCTCGACGGCGGCGAGCGCGGTGTCCTGGAGGAGATCGTCGGCGTCGGCGTCGCCATGGACGAGCGCCCGCGCGAGGTCGCGCAAGCTGGCGAGCGGGGCAAGCTCCGAAGCCACGCCGGGAGAATGCCGCGGTCGGGCGAAGTGTTGGCGGAAATGTCGGGGCCAATCGCCACGCGGCGGCGCGGTATCCTCGATGCAATGCGGATCGTGCGCGCGTGGATGCTGGTCGCGGGCCTCGCCGGCTGCGGCAGCGACAACACCTATAGCTGCGACGTCTACTGGGGCGGCGCCACCAAGATCGAACCCGACACGACCACGGACGAGACCGCGGCGAATGGATCCGCCGCGGTCACGGCGTGCGAGATGGACAAGGACCTGCAGATGGAGGCCGATCGCGCGACCGGCAGCATGCAGGTCACGTGCACGTGCATGTAGCTTGCGGCGATGCCTGAAGCGGGACGAGTAAGCGCTACGTGCAGATCGGCGCCATGAACGAGCCGTCCAGGGTGACCGAGGCCTGATTGGAGTCGACGCCGCCCGCGGTGACCGTGCCGGTGATGTGGTCGGGCGCGAAGTCCGAGATCGTGACGATGCCCTGGATGTTGCTCACGCCGTCGGCGCCCATGTTCGCCGCGAAGTTGTTCGACGTGCTCGGCGGCGCGGTCGTGACGATGCTGATGTCGGTGTCCATCAGCGTCGCTTCCTTCTGGGTACCGCCGGCCGCCTGGTTCGTGAAGATCGCGATGCTGGCGGTGACGTTCTTGCCTTTGCTCGTGCAGTCCGAGCCCGGGCCGCCGACGTAGAAGTCGATCGACCAGCCGAGCACCTTCGTGCCGCTCATGTCGTCGTTCTCGAACGACGACGCGGCCGCCGATTTGATCGCCGGCGTCACGTTCGAGAGCATCGCCGCGCCGGTGCCGGGGCCACTCGAGCTGCAGGCGCCTACCACCACGAGAACACACGCGAGTCGGAGCATGCGCCGACCGTATCAGACCCCTGTGAGAACGTCGACGGCGGATGCGGCTGCTCCACACCTCCGACTGGCACCTCGGGCACACCCTGAAGGACGTCACGCGCGAGCGCGAGCACGCGGCATTCCTGGCGTGGCTGCTCGCGACGTGCGCGCGCGAGGCGCCGGACGTGCTCGTGATCACGGGCGACGTGTTCGACAGCGCGACGCCGCCCGCGAGCGCCGAGCGCATGTGGTTCGAATTTCTCGCGGCGGCGCGGCGCGCGCGTCCGGCGATGGACATCGTCGCGATCGCCGGCAATCACGATTCGCCGGCGCGGCTCGGTGCGGCGTCGGCCGTGCTGCGCGAGCTCGGCGTGCACGTCGTCGGCGCGCTGCCCCGCCGCGAGGACGGCACGCTCGACCTCGATCGGATCCTGATTCCGGTCGCCGGCGGGCGGGGACTGGTCGCGGCGGTGCCGTTCGTGCGCGCGATCGACGTGCCGGCCGACTGCGAGGATCCGCTCGGAGCGATCTACGGCGACGTGATCGCGGCGGCGCGCGAGCGGCGCGCGCCGGGGCAAGCGCTCGTCGTGCTCGGTCATCTCTATATCGCCGGCGCGGAGCCGTCGCAGCTGAGCGAGCGCCGGGTGTCGATCGGCGGCCAGGAGGCGGCGCCGCTGCGGCATCTATTAGGTGATCGGCCCGACGACATCGACTACGTGGCGCTCGGCCACCTGCACCGCGCGCAGCGGGTCGGGCGCGACACCGTGCGCTACGCCGGCGCGCCGCTCGCGCTCGCGCTCGACGAGGGTCGCTACCGCCATTCGATCGCGATCTACGAGGCCGGCGCGGTGCGGCTCGTCGACGTGCCGCGGCTCGTCGACATCGTGCAGATCGAGGGGAGCCTCGAAGAGGTCCGCGAGCGCATCGCCGCGCTGCCGCCGCTCGGCGACGAGCCGCGGCCGTACCTCGAGGTCGTCGTGCGCCTCGCGCGGCCCGAGCCGCGGCTGCGCTCGATCATCGAGACCGCGCTCGACGGCAAGCACGCGCGGCTCGTCCAGCTGCGCGCCGAGTCCACCGGCGATGGCGCGGCACTCGCCGATCGCGTGAGCGCGCGCCGGCTCGCCGAGCTCGATCCGCGCGAGGTGTTCGAGCGGCTGTGGGCGCGCGGGCACAGCGAGCCGCCGGGCGAGGCCGTGCTCGCCGCATTCGATCGGCTGCGCGTCGAAGTCGAGGGTTCGTCGTGAGGATCCTGGCCATCCGCGGCTGCAACCTCGCGAGCCTCGCCGGCGAGTTCGAGATCGATCTCGCAAGCGCGCCGCTCGGCGACGCCGGCGTGTTCGCGATCGTCGGGCCGACCGGTGCCGGCAAGAGCACGCTGCTCGACGCGGTGTGCGTCGCGCTGTTCGATCGCACGCCGCGGCTCGCGAATCGCAGCACGGTCGTCGTCGGGCGCGGCGAGGACGATCCGCAGGCGCTCGGTGCGCAGGACGTGCGCGCGCTGCTGCGCCGCGGTTCGACGTCGGGCTGGGCCGAGGTCGACTTCGAGAGCGGGGACGCGCGGCGGTATCGCGCGCGGTGGAGCGTGCGGCGCGCGCGGGGCGCGCTCGACGGCCGGCTGCAGGACGCGCAGCACACGCTGACGGTCCTGGATGGCGGCGAGCGGCTCGGCGGCACGCGCAGCGAGACGCTGCGCGAGATCCAGCGCCGGCTCGGGCTGTCGTTCGATCAGTTCCGGCGCTCGGCCTTGCTCGCGCAGGGTGAATTCGCGGCATTCCTGCGCGCGGAGGGCCGCGATCGCAGCGAGCTGCTCGAGCGCATGACCGGCACCGAGATCTACACGAAGCTGTCGATCGCGGCGCACCTGCGCGCGACGCTCGCCGAGCAGAGCCTGCGCGACCGCGGCGCGAGCGCGGCGGCGATCGCGGTGCTGGCCGACGACGCGCGGGCGCAGGCCGAGGCCGACCACGCGCTCGCGCTCGACGCGCGGCAGGCGACGCGCGCGCGTCACAAGGCGGCCGAGGAGGCGGCGGCGTGGGTCGCGGAAGCGGCGCGGCGCGCGCGCTCGCTCGCCGAGGCCGAGGCGGCGGAGCGCGCGGCCGTCGCCGTGATCGCGGCCGCCGATGGCGCGCGCGCCGAGCTCGCGCTGCGCCGGCGCGCCGAGAGCTTGCGCACCGCGTGGGACGAAGTGCAGCGGCTCGACCGCCAGGGCGCGATCGCCCGCGGCGACGCCGTGCGCGCGCGCAGCGAGGTCGCTCGGCTCGGCGAGGCGCGCGCGAGCGAGCAGCACGTGCACGCCGCGGAGCTGGTCGCGATCGATCGCGCGCGCGACGATCTCGGGGCTGCACGCGCGGTCGCCGAGGCCGAGCAGCGCGCCGCCGAGGAGTCGCGCCGGGCCGCGGCCGCGCGCGTCGAGGAAGCGCGGCGCGAAGCGGCGACGTATCACGGCCGGCGCGGCACGTCGCTCGAGGCCGCCGGCAAGACCGAGAAGGCGGCGCGCCGCGCGCACGCCGATGCCGAGCGCCTGGTCGCGATCGCGGCACAAGGCGACGAGGCCGCGCGGGTGTGCGGCGATCTCGCGCACCAGCTCGGCGAGCTGGCCGCGCACGCGAGCGACGATGGCGAGCTGCGCGCGCGTGCCGAGGCCGCGCGGAGCGCCGCGAACGTTCGCCACGGCGAGCGCGCGCGGATCGTCGCCGAGCTGCGGCGCGCGGCCGGCTACACGCACGCGCGGGCCGAGCTCGTCGCCGGCGAGCCGTGCCCGCTGTGCGGCGCGACCGAGCATCCGTGGCACGCGCGTGCCGGCTTCGATCAGCTCGTCGTCGAGGCCGAGGACCGGCTCGCCGAGGTCGTCGGCGAGCTCGAGGATCTGCGCGGCGAGCTGGCCGCGGTCGCGGCGCGCGACGACCAGCGCGCGAAGGATCGCAAGCGGCTGGCGGCCGCGGTCGCCACCGCCGAAGCTGCGCTGGCCGCGGCGCGTGCGAGCTGGCGCGCGCAGCTCGCGTCGCTCGGCGAGCTCGTGTTCGTCGCCGATCCGGCGAGCGCCGAGGCGAGCGAGCTCGCGCGCGAGCGTGCCGCGGCCGCGTGGTCGAACGTCGAGGCCGCGGCTGCGGCGCGCAGTCAGGCCGAGGCGGCAGCGACCGCGTCTGCGGAGGCGCAGGCGCGCGTCGAGCAGCGCCTGGCCGAGGAGGCCCAGGCGGCCGCCGCGCTGCGCGGCCGCGATGCGCGGTTGGCCGAGCTCGCAGCGGAGATCGAGCGCGT
>DATJXL010000027.1:0-20716 GCA_035500135.1 Kofleriaceae bacterium | reverse complement strand
CGGTGGCCGGCGGCGGCGCTCGCCCCCAGCGCCGCCACGCGCGACGCTCGTGCCGAGCGCATCGCCCACGCTCGCGGTCTCGTTCGTCATGTCCACGCACCCGGCGGTGCTTCACTGCAAGCACACGGCACATGGCGCTCGGCGCGAGCGTTGCGCGGGAGCGGCGCGGGGGCGGCGCCGCCGGCCACCGCGAGTAGAGCCGAAGGAGAGCGCGTCATGGCACGCGCGCGAGACTCGCGCCGTGCGGACCGCAGCCGCGGCCGAAGCCGGTGCCGCGAACCGCGGCCGCGACCGCGACCGCGTGCCGCGAGCCGAAGCCGCGGCCGTTAGCCGAAGCCGCCAGCCGCGGCCGTTAGCCGCGGCCGTTAGCCGAAGCCGCGGCCGCCAGCCGCGGCCGCCAGTCGCCGCCGTTAGCCGAAGCCGTAGCCGAAGCCGCGGCCGCGAGCCGATGCCGAAGCCGAAGCCGTCGCCGTAGCCGCCGCGCGCTACGTGTGCGGCGACGCCGTCCCTTCCGGCACGACCTGCTTCGGCTTGAACCAGCCATGCGCGACGACGAGCAGCGGCGGCTGCAAGACCTGGGTCAGCACGGCGAGCATCAGCGAGCCTCCGATCACGACGATCGCGAGCGGCTTCTGCGTCTGCGAGCCGATCCCGTGCGAGACCGCGGCCGGTAGCAGGCCGAGCGTGGCCACGAGGGTCGTCATCAGCACGGGGCGAAACCGCTGCTCGGCCGCGGCGCGCGCGCCGTCGACGAGCGACTTGCCCTCGGCCCATTGCCGCTGCGCGTACGTGACGACGAGGATCGCGCCCTGGATCGCGATGCCGAAGATCGAGATGAACCCCATCGCCGCCGACACCGAGAACGGCTCGCCGGTGATCACGAGCGCGAGCAAGCCGCCCGCGCACGCGACCGGGATGTTCACGAGCACGATCAGCGTGTCGATGATGTTGCGCACCGCGCTGTACGTGAGGAACGCGATCAGCAGGAGCGTGATCGGGATGATAAGCATCAAGCGGCCGGTCGCCTCCTTGAGCTCGTTGATCTGCCCGCTCCACTCGAGGTGCGCGCCCGGCGGCAGCGGCACCTGACTCGCGACCTGATGCTGCGCGTCCTCGACCGTCGACTTCAAGTCGCGCCCGCGCACCGAGAACTTCACCGGTGCGTAGCGCTGGCCGTCCTCGCGAAAGATCACGGCCGGGCTCGACTCGTCGCTGATCTTCGCGATCTGCCCGAGCGGGATCTGGCTGCCGTCGGGCGCCGGCACCAGGATGTCGCGGATCGCGGCCGGGCTCGACCGGAATGCCTCCTTCCACCGCACCGTGAGATCGAGCGTCTTCGCGCCCTCCAACACCTGCGTGACCGCCTGGCCGCCGATCGTCGCGGCGATCACCGCCTCGACGTCGCCGGTGTTGAGCCCGTAGCGGGCGAGCAGCTCGCGATCCGGCACGATCTTGATCGACGGCTGGCCCATCGAATGGAACATGCCGAGGTCGTCGACGCCCTTCACCCTGTTCATCACGTCGACGATCGCGTCGGCCGCGTTCTCGTTCTTCGCGATCTCCGGCCCGAACACCTTGACGCTGTTCTCGCCCTTCACGCCCGACAGCGCCTCCTCGACGTTGTCGGACAGATACTGCGAGAAGTTCGTGACGACGCCGGGGAACGCCTCGGTGAACTCGTCGTCGAGCTCCCTGGTCAGCGCCTCTTTCGTCAGTCCCTTCGGCCACTCGTCGAACGGCTCGAGCGGCGCGAACAGCTCGATGTTGTTGAAGCCGGCGACGTCGGTGCCGTCGTCCGGGCGGCCGAGCTGCGACACGACCGAGATGACCTCGGGATGCTTCTTCAAGATCGCACGCATCCGGCCGGTGTAGGTCGCGGCCTCCGACAGCGACACCGACATCGGCAGCGTCGCGCGGATCCAGAAGTTGCCCTCCTCGAGCTTCGGCATGAACTCGCCGCCGAGCATGCCGAACAGCGCCCAGCACAACAGGATCGGCGCGAGCGCGAACGCGCACGCGAGCTTCCGCCGGCGCAGCGCGATGTCGAACAGCGGCTTGTACACGCGATGCATGAAGCGCATCGCGAGGCTCTCCTTCTCCTCGGTGGTCGCCGGGATCACGTACGTTGTCACCGCCGGCGTGAACGTCAGCGCCAGCACGATCGCGCCGCCGATCGCGAACGCGTACGTGCGCGCCATCGGCGAGAAGATCACGCCCGATACGCCGGTCATCGTGAACAGCGGCAGGAACGCGACACCGATGATCAGCGTCGAGAACGCCATCGGCCGCCCGACCTCGCCCGCCGCCGCGAACACGCGCTCTCGGATCGTGCCTTCGCCGTGCTTGCCGAGGTGCCGGAAGATGTTCTCCATCATGATCACGGTCGAATCGACGACGATGCCGAAGTCGACCGCGCCGAGCGAGATCAAGTTCGCGGACGCGCCGGTCGCGACCATGCCGATGAACGCCACGAGTAGCGCGAGCGGGATGTTGAGCGCGGTGACGAGCGCGCCGCGCAGGTTGCCGAGAAACAGCATCAGCACGACGACGACGAGCCCCATGCCGACGAGCAGGTTCTCCATCACGGTGTGCGTCGTGACGTGCGTGAGGTTGCCGCGGTCGTAGTACGGCACGATCTCGATACCCTGCTCGGGCGGCAGCACGTACTTGCGGATGTACTCGAGCCGCTCCTGCACGTTGTCGAGCGTGCGCTTCGTCTGCTCGCCGTAGCGCATCAGGACGATGCCCTGCACGATATCGTCGTCGTCCTTGCCGACGATGCCGAGCCGCGGCATCCAGCCGACCGACACGTCCGCGACGTCGCGCACGTGCACCGCGACGCCGTTCTGCTGCAACAGCACGATGTCGCCGATATCCTTCTTCGCCACGGTCTCGAACGTCGCCGGCTCGGAGTTCGCGCCGATCAGGCCGACGCCGCGCACCGTGAACGCCTGCTCGCCCATCTCGATGCGCTGGCCGCCGACGTTCTGGTTCGCGTTCGCGATCGCCGCGGTCACCTGCTGCAGCGTGACGCCGCGCGCCTTCAAGCGATTCGGATCGACCTCGACGTGATACTGCTTCGACAGCCCGCCGAAGCTCGTCACGTCGATCACGCCGGGCACCTGCTTCCACTGCCGCTCGAGCACCCAGTCCTCGATCGTCTTGAGCTTCAGCAAGCTCTGCGCGCGCGCCGCCGCGAGCTGATCGGGCGGCAGCTTGGCCTTCCTGGCCTCGAAGTCGCGATCGACGAGCTGGTAACGGAAGATCTCGCCGATCGCGTTCCACGGCGAGATCGACGCCTGCACGCCGTTCGGCAGCGGGATGAACTGCAGGCGGTTGATCACCTCCTGCCGCGCGTCTTTGTAGTCGATGCCCCACTTGAAGTAGCACTTGACGTCGACGAGCCCGAACAACGACTGCGAGCGGATGTGATCGAGCTCGGGCATGCCCGACAGCCCGATCTCGAGCGGCACGGTGACGTAGCGCTCGCTCTCCTCGGCGCTCCAGCCCGGCGGCTGCGCGATCACCTCGACGAGCGGCGGCACCGGGTTCGGATACGCCTCGATCGGCAGCGCGCGAAACGCGAACAAACCGGTGACGACGAGCGCGACGCCCATCAGCAGGATCGCCGCGCGATAGCGCAGCGCGAAGCCCACGATGCGCTGCATCAGAGCATCCCCAGCAGCATGAGCGAGTGATCGACCGCGACGACCTCGCCCGGCTCGAGCCCCGACAGCACCGGCACGAGCTGCGAGTTGTCGTCGAGCCGCGCGACGACCTTGCGCCGCTTGAACACGACGCCGCCGTCGCGCTTCTTCTCGCCGGTCTGCACGAACACGATCGTCTCGCCGTCGACGCGCATCACGGCCGCGCGCGGCACGACCACGAGCTGCTTGCCCGGCACCGCGATGTCGACGCGCTCGTACATCTCGGGCCGTAACAGATGCGACGAGTTGTCGATCACGCACCGCACCTTCGCGGTGTGCTGGACCGGGTCGAGCACGTCCGCGACCCAGTCGACGCGGCCGTGAAACGGCGTGTCCGGATAGACGTCGACGCGCAGCGCGACCTCGTCGCCCTCGGTCACGCGCGGCAGATCCATCTCGTAGACGTCGCCGAGCATCCACAGCTCGCCGAGCTCGCCGATCGTGAACAGCTCGACGACGTTGCTCGACGAGCCGCCGTTCGAGTACTGGCCTTGCACTTCGAGCCCCGGGTTCGCCTTGCGCGAGATGACCTCGCCCGCGATCGGGCTGCGCAACAGGTACTCCTGCGTCACCTTGTCGAAGTCGGCCGATTGCAAGAGCTGCGTCAGCTGCTTCGCGCGCTCGAGCTCGGCCTTCGCCTTGCGCAGCGCGTCCTCGGCGGCTTCGAGGTCGCGCTTCGCGCCGACGCCGGCGTCGTACAGCTCCTTCTGGCGCGCGTACTCGTGCTCGGCCTGCGTCGCGTCGGCCTCGGCCTTCGCGACGTCGGCGAGGTAGCTGCCGAGATCCGGCGACACGATCGCGGCGAGCGGCGCGCCTTTCGCGACGCGCTGGCCGGGCTGCGCGAGCACCTTCGTGATCCGGCCGTTCACCGGCGAGAACACGTGGCTGATCCTGGTGTCGTCGAACGCGAGCCGGCCGCCGATCGTCACCGCCTCGGCGATGTCGCGCGTGGCGACCTTCGCGGTCGTGATGTGGCCCTCCTCGATCTGCTTCGGCGTCGGCCACACCTCGTCGTTCGGCTGCTCGCGCGTCACCGAGCCTTCGATCACGACGCGCTCGCCCGGCTGCACGCCGTCGAGGATCGGGATCGAGCCGTCGCGCTCGTCGCCCGCACGCACCGACCGGCGCTTGAACACGATGCGGCCGTCGTCGCGCGTGTTGTTCTGCACGTAGACGAAGCTGGTCTCGTTGATCGAGACCACCGCGTCGCGCGGCACGGCGATGCGCTGCTCGGGGGGCTGCACGATCGACACCGTCGCGAACATCTCGGGCTTGAGCTCTTCCCTCTCGTTCGGCAACGAGCACCGCACGCGCCCGGTGCGGAGCGACGGATCGACCGTGCTCGCGACGAGATCGATCGTGCCTTTGAACACGCGGCCGGGATACGCGACGACGCTGACCTCGACGTCCTGGCCGACCTTCAGCTTCGGCAGATCGACATCCTGCACGTCGGCGTACACCCACACGTTCTTGATGTCACCGATCGTGAACAGCTCGAGCGAGTTGCCGCCCGAGTACTGACCGGCGACCTCCATGCCGGGGTTCACGATGCGCGCGATGACCTCGCCGTCGATGAAGCTGCGCAGCATGTACTCCTGCGTCACCAGATCGAGGCCGCTTCCCCGCAACAGCGCCGCGCGTTGCTTCGCGCGCTCGTACTCGGCCGTCGCGCGCCGGAACGTGTCCTGCGCGGCCTCGAACGAGCGCTGCGACGTCGCGTCCTGCCCGAGCAGGCGTTCCTCGCGGCGGAAGTCGAGCTCGCTCGTTTGCAGATCGGCCTGCGCTTTCACGACGTCGGAGAATGCAGCGCCGACATCGGGCGACAGGATCGCGACGAGCGGCGCGCCCTTCTTGACGCGCTCGCCCGGCTTCGCGAGCACGCGCGTGACGCGACCTGTGACCGGCGAGAACACGTGGGTGACGTGCAGATCGTCGAACGCGACCTTGCCGCCGACCGTGATCGCCTGCGCGATCGCCTGGCGCTTGACCTCGGCGACGCGGATGTTCGCTTTCTCCATCTGCTGCGGCGACAGCCACACCTCGTCCTCGGGCTGGACCTCGCCCGTCGGGCGCGTCTCGCCGCGGTTGCACGCGGCGAACGCGAGCATCGCCCACACGGCGCGCGTCATCGCAGCTCCTTGCCGACCGCCTGCTCGAGCTCGAACACCGCCGTCCAGTAGCCGGCGACGTCGTTCAGGTACTCGAGGTTCGTCGAGATGTACGTCGACAGCGCGACCAGGTAATCGACGAGCTGCGCGCCGCCCTTTTCGTACAGCAGCTTGACGTCGTCCTTGGCCTGGCGCGCGGTCTCGAGGAGGGCGCCCTCTTCCATGCGGCGCACGAGCGCCTGGCTCGCGATGAAGTCGGCGTACGCCGACTCGAAGTCGTTCACGATCTGCGCGCGCAACTTCTCGACCTGCAGCCGCTGCTGGCGCGCGACCGCGTCGGTCTTCGCGATCTCGCCCTGCTGCTGGTACAGCACCGGGATCGGCGCGGACAGCCCGATCGAGAACGTCGGCGGCGACGCCGCGTTCTGATCGATCCCCTGCTGCGTGTAGCCGAGCGACAGCGTGACGTCGGGAAAGCGCTGGCGCCGCGCGAGGTGCCGCGCGGCCTCGGCGCTCGCGAGCTGCGCCTCCTGCGCCTGCAGGTCGGGCCGCGCGGCAAACGCCTGCGCGAGCAGCGCGTCGTGATTCGCCGACGCGAGCGCGTTCGGCAGCGCGTAGTGCTCGAGCTGCGGCTCCGCGACGACGAACTCGGGCACGGCGTCGCGCACTCCGAGCAGGAACGCGAGCTCGGCGCGCGCCTTGCGCAAGCCCTGCTGCGCCTGATCGAGCTCTTGATCCGACTCGAGCTTCGCGACGCGCACGCGGAGCAGGTCGGGCCGCTGGATCTTGTCGGCGTCGCGCTGCTTCTCGGCCTTGTCGAGCATCAGCGCGTTCGCGTCGGCCGTGTCCTTGGCGAAGCGCACCGCGCTCTGCGCGAGCAACACCTGCTCGAACTGCGCCTTGACCTGATACGCGAGCGTGCGCTCGGCGTCGACGCGGCCGAGCTTCGCCGCGCGCAGCGCTGCGCTCGCGATCTCGTTGCGCAGGTGGCGCTTGCCCGACAGCGTGTCCTCGATCGCCGCTTGATCGGTGATCTCGGCCGACACCGAGCTCGGCGGGCGCGAGCAGCCCATCGCGTTCGTGCACTTCCAGTAGAACGCGTACGGTCCGTAGCTCACCGACAGCGACGGATTCGGGATCGCGTTCGCGGTGGTGACATCGCCTTCCGCCCCCTGGATCGCGGCCTCCGCGATCAGCAGATCCAGACCGTGCGCGCGAAACAGCGCGAGTGCCTCGCCGAGCGTCAGCTTCGGGGGCAATCTGGTCGGCGTGTCGTCGGCGCGAGCCGACGCCGTCGCGACGAGCAAGACGATCAAACACCACGGTCGTGTCACGCGTGCGCAACCGATAGAGACCGCGGAGCGGTACCGTCCGTCGACGCGGTCGCGATGAAGACTCCGTGAACGCGTGATCGTCATCGCGAATGTTGTCCGTGATTGGGACGATCGTGCTCGGGCGAAGTGGGACGGCGATACGCGCGCGCGGCCGCGACCACGCCCGCAGCGAAAGCCGAGGCGATCAGGACCGCGATCAGCTTTTCGTGCCGCCGACCCTCGCGCGGCGCCGGCAGGCGGGCGTACTCCACCGCAGGCCGACGCCTGCAGCCAGCGCGCCAGCAGATCGACGCTCCGCTCTCGATTGGCGGGCGCCCGAGCGAGTCGAAACGACACGCAGTGGCGAGACGACGCGGGCGCCGCAGCGGAGTGCGGGCTGGGGTCGTACGCCCCTGGCACGCGCGACGCAGCGACGATGGCCATGAGGATCGTGCTCGCATCGCTCGTGGTCGTCGCTGCGTGCTCCTCGGATCGGAGCGATCGCGACGACCACGGACATCACCGTCCGGAGGCGCTGCTCACCGGCCAGCTTCCGCGTCACATGCAAAATTGTCCGTCTGCCGTCGCGTCGGCGACGACGCGCGTGGAGCGCGCGAGCGACGGCGTCGATCTCGTCATCACGTCACCGGACCCGGACGCCCAGCGCGAGATCTTCGCGCGCGCGTTCGTGCAGAGCTGGCAAGGCGATCCGCTCGCCCATGTCGCGCCGCATACGGGCGAGCACGGTGGCCCGGGCTCGATCGGTTATTGCCCGATCATCCACGCCGATACGACCGTCACCTATGCGGCGATTCCGGGTGGTGTGAGGGTGCACGTCGCCGCCCGCCACCCGCTGGACGTGCCGGCGCTGCAGCAGGCGACCGAAGCGCGCGTCATTGCCAGCCGAGAGCGTGCGCTGCAGTCGCGTAGCTCGTCGTGACGACGACGTGATTCGTTCAGTCGAACCACACGTAGTCGCACTGCGCGTTCGCACACGCGGTCATCTCGTCGGCGGTCGGCTGCACACCCGGATCTTGCGCGCTGCACGCCGGAACGGCCTCGATCTCGCGCAACAGCACTGCGTTGGTCGCGTTGAAGCATGCGGTGTACTGGGCGACCGTGATCGGACAGCTGAACATGTCGGTGTTCATCGCGGTGCACGCCGACACGGTCGCCATCGCCGGCGCGCTCGCGACGCAGTCGCTGTACCAGCTCTCGCACGGTGCCATGCCTTGCCGCGTTCCACTGTGCGAGCCGAGCTCGCAACTGACCTCGGGCGAGCCGAAGCTCGCCGACAGCGACTGCGTGAGCTCGGTGCACAGCGTCGTCTGCTCGTCCGCCGTGAGCGAGCTCATCATCTTCGAGGAATCGACCGTGACCCGCGCCGGCGTGAACGCCGTGGCCGACGAGCCGTTGTCTGCGCAGCCCAGCGCTGCAACATATGTGATCGCGATCCATCGGTTCATCATCATGGCCGGCGCGTCCAGGCAAGCGCGGTGCCAGCGCTAGCTGCGCGAATGCACGTGGCGCCGCACGATGAAGATCGAACACGTGCGCGGATTCGACCGGGCGGCGACGGCGCGCTGGACTTTTACTAGTTACCTAGTAAACTGAGCAAGACGTGCCGATCGATCTTCGCATCGACTACGACCGCGGCGTCCCCGTGTATCGCCAGATCTACGAGGCCGTGATCGGCGCACTCGCATCGGGCGCGCTCGCCCGCGACGAGCAGTTACCGACGATCCACGAGCTTGCCGAGCAGCTCGCGATCAACCCGAACACGGTCGCGCGCGCGTATCGCGACCTCGATGCCGACGGCTACATCGTGTCGCAGCGCGGGCGCGGCACGTTCGCCGCTCCCGAGCACGAACGATCGGCCGCGGACAAAGACCGCGCGCTGCGCGAGATCTATCATGAGGCAGTAGCCGAAGCGGCGCGTCACGGCATCGCCGCGGCCGAGATGGTTCGTTACTTCAGGAAGGTGAAGCCATGACCGTGTTCGACGCGATCGTCGAGCTGACGAAGGCAAGCTGGCGCGTGCTCCGCAGGAATCCCACGCTGATGTGGTTTCCGCTGCTGTCGCTGCTCAGCACGATCGTCGTGCTCGTGTTCCTCGGTCCGATCCTGTTGCGCGACGAGCCGACGTGGCTCGCGCTGTTCGCGATCGGGTTCGCGATCCAGCTCGTCGCGATCTTCTGGCGGGTCGGCCTGACCTCCGAGGCGCTCAAGGCGCTGCGCGGCGAGCGCCCGAGCGTGGCCGGCGGCGTGGCGGCCGCGATGTCGCGCCCGAGCGCGATCGTCAGCCTGAGCGCGGTGACGAGCTCGGTCGGCTTCGTGCTCGGCCTGCTCGGGCGGTCGTCGCGCGGCGCGGTCCGGATCGCGCGCGCGCTCATCGGGACCGCGTGGTCGCTCGCGACGTATCTCGCCGTGCCGGTGATGGTGCAGGAGCGGCGAGGCGGGATCCCGAGCCTGCGGCGCTCGGGCGACCTGTTCAAGCGCACGTGGGGCGAGACCACGCTCTCCGAGGTCGGGTTGCGCGTGATCACCGCGCACCTCGCGTTCTTGCTGCTCGTCGTCGCGGTCCTCCTCGTCAAGCTGCTCGGCGACTCGGCGCTCGCGATCCTGCTCGTGTTCGCGCTCGTCGCCGCGTTCGCGGCCGTGATCGGCGCGCTCGAGGCGATCTATCGCTCGGCGCTGTACGTGTTCGCGTCCGAGGGTGTCGTTCCCGAGCCGTTCGGCGGTCCGGAGCTCGACGACATCTGGCGCGTGAAGTAGCAGCTAGGGCCGGGGCCACGCGGGGGCAGCGAATCGCTTGACGACCGCGCCATGCGCGTCGATCAGCGCACAGTCGCCGACGAACTCGCGGTGCGTGGCCTGGATCTCGATCACGAGCAGCGAGCCGCGCACCGGAAACACATGGAATGCCGGGCCGTCGCCGCGGTCGCTCGTGTCGACGCGCACGAGCTTGTGAAGCGCGATGCGCTGGACGCGCTTGCCGGTCGTGACGTCCTCGAGGAGAACGCCGGGCTCGCCGCGCTCGCGCGCGGTCTCCTTGAACTCCCAGACGTTGCCGGCCAGCGGGTTGTTGTTGTCGTCGTTGGCCGAGGCGATGTCGGCGCTCACCTCGGCGATCCGTCTACCCGTGCGCGCGTTGTAGAGCGTGCCGCCGCACGGTGCGGCACACGATGCCTGCACGAACAGCGAGTCGCCGAGCACCTGGACGAGGTCGCCGTACGCGGACAGCGTCGCGAGCTGACGGCCGGTCGCGACGTCGAACGTGACGATGTTGACCTGCTTCTCGCGTGGCGCCGATTTCTCCACCGCGACGATCGTGCGCGTGGCGTTGGTGGCGACGAGCTGGTAGCTGCCGGCGTCGGCGATCGCGACGGTCTTGCAGTCGGTCGGCTGGGCGGCGGCGCACACGCTCACTCCGCCCGAGACCAGCTTCGCACCCGGCGGCGGATCGTCGGGCCAATGCTGGTCGGCCGGCTTCGGGATCGGAACCGCCGCGACCTTGCCGGTCGCGAAGTCGACATGCCAGCAATCTGCGGTCGGTTGCTCGACGGTGTCGATCTTGCCGTTGGCGGTCACGAACGCGAACAGGTTGCGGCATAGCGTGACGCCATCGTCGGCGAGCGCGATGTGCCCGAGGTGAGCCTGCGAGTCGTCGGCGCGTGCATCGCCTGCGATCGTCACGAGCGTCACCGCGATCGCGATCGCACACCCGCGCACCACCACGATCAGCGTAGCACTCCGATCACGGGCAGGCCGACGATGCGACCGCGGTGGCCGTCGCAGCGGCGGCATCGGCCGCGCCGGCCGTGATGGTCGCGGTATGCGCGGCGAACGTCGCCGCGATGGGAGTCACCGACTGCGCCGCCACCGGCAAGCTCGCCTGCTGCACGAGCGAGCAACCCGCGAAGCTGCCACCGGCGTCGACCTTGGCCACCCATGCCCCCTCGCCCGCGAGAAACCCGGTGAACACGAAATCGCAGCCGGCGGTGTCCATCGCGTACATCGTCGCCGACACCGTGCTGCCGCCGTAGTACTGACCGCCGAGCAGCGCGCCGTTCGCATCGAGCGCGGCGAAGAACGCCGACGAGCTCTGCGCCGTCGGGAAGCCGCCGACCTGGCCCGCGATCGCGTAGCCGGTGGCGTTCGGCCGGATCGCGCTCACGCGATACTCGACGCCGCTCCCGTCGGTCGCGGCGAAGCTCTCTTGCCAGGCGACCGCACCGGTCGAATCGAGCTTGACGACCCAGCTCCCATCGGCCTCGAACTGTGCGCCGGCCATCACGTAGCCGTCGGGCACTGCGAGAATCGCGCCGGCGCCGCCGCCGTAGCTCTGTTGCCACTGGATCGCGCCGGCCGCGTCGAGCGCGATCACCCACGCCCGATGATCGGTCACGCTCGGCGCGTAGTAGCCGGCGACCACGCTTCCGGTGCTGGTCGCGGTGATCGCGTACGGCGTGACCTGTGTCGGATAGACGTCGTACGTGCTCGCCGACTGCACGGCGCCGGTGGCGTCGACCGTCATCACGTACACGCCGGTGCCGCCCTGCCCGGTCGCGATCCAGCCGCCGTCGCTGGTCGGCGCGATCGCCGCGACCATCCCGACGTCGTAGGTCTGTTGCCACACGATGCTGCCCGTGGCATCGACCTTCGCGATCCACGCGGCCGGGGTCCCGTTCGACGTCGGCACGGCTTCGCCGGCGACCAGCGCGCCGAGATCCGGCGTCGCCACCACGGTCGTGATCGAGAAGTCGGAATCGGCGCTCGCGTAGAGCTTCTGCCAGACCACGGCGCCGGTCGGATCGAGCTTGACGAGCCACGCGCCGGCGAGATACCCGGCGACGTAGACGTTGCCGTCGGCCGCGGTCGCGATCGACGGCGTCGCGCTGGTCGTGCCGGCCAGCAACGTCGCCCACTGCCCGGTGCTCGACGTGCACGACGGCGCGGCATCGCCGCCATCCCCCGCATCGGGAGCATGCGCGCCGTGGTCGGAATGACACGCGACGAGCCACATCGCGACCGAGATGACGCGCTTCATCAATCGAATCCGGTGAGGATCGAGAGCGACCACGTCTCGCCGGGCGAGCAGCTCGCGCCGACATGCGGCGAGATCTGGATCGAGACCGTGCGCGAGTCGTCCGCGTCGTTCGCGAAGGTTCCGGTCTCGCCCCATTCGATGTTCGACGCCTCGCTCGCGCCGTTCGTCGTCACGGTGCCGGTAGGCGTCGTGCAATCGAGCTGGTCGCTGCCCGTGTTGACGTACACCAGCAGGTCGAACATCGCGCCCGACGGCGACGTCAGCGTCGTCTCGATCGACATCGGATCGGCAAACGGGCCCGAGTCGGTCTCGCTCAGGCGGATCGAGTACCACGCGGCTTGATAGCCGCTCGCGCTCGACGAGCTCGCGCCATCCTCGTCGCCGCCGATTCCCGGAAGCACCGTCGCGGTCGTGCACGTGACGGTCGTCGTGCACGTCGCGGCCGGCGCGTCCATCGGCGCTCGCGCGTCGATCGGCGTCATCTCGCGCGCGGCATCGGTCCGCGATGCGGCGTCGGGAACCTGGTTCGAGCTCCCGGCTTCGGCACATCCGACCGCGACCCCCGCGGCGGCGATCGCGAACCGCCAGCTCATGGGCGCGACGGTACCACGCTGCGCCGCGGCGATTGTTACTTCCTCGTGAGTGGCGTGGCCGTCCTCGCGCGCGACCTGGCCTAAGTCCCGACGTCGACCGAGGTTACCATCGCGGCGTGGCCGAGAACCTGTATCCATTCCAGTCCGCGCTCGAGCGTCCCGCGCTGCGCGACGCCTTGAACGCGGCCGGACCGCTGACCTGGCAGGTGCGCGACAGCATCTACTACGGCGTCTACCTGCGCGCGTGGCACGAGCGCGCCGGCAAGCTGCGGATCTACGGCGATGGCCCGCGGTATGTGCTCGACATGAACGACGATCCGCCCGCCGAGGTCGCGTCCGAGATCCAGGCGTACATCGCTACCAAGCTCGTCCCGCTGGCGAATGCGACGCGCGATCCGTCCGCGCTCGAGATGTTGCCGTTTCCGGCCGCGCCGCTCGATCTCTACGACGAGGCCGAACCGCGGACCGCGCCGACGAACGCCGAACTGCCGTGGCGCGACCTCGCCGACGCGTGGCGCACGAGCGATCCCGCACTCACCGTCGTCGCGCTCCAGGTCGGCACGCCGACGAGCTTCTACTCGGAGAATCCGCGCCAGCCCGAGGGCCACCACTTCGACAGCGCCGGCCCCGGCACGACCGACATCGAGATCGATCTGCACTCGCCCGAGCTAGCGGCGCGCATGTTCGAGCGCACGCCGCAGGGGGCGCCCGACCAGCGCATCATGCGCAGCGGAAAGTGGGCGTTTTTCCAGAACGAGGGCCCGGCCGGCTTCTATCGCACGTGCCCACAGCTCCTCGTGCTCGCTCGCAAGTGGAGCGATCGCCTCGAGCGCGACATCGAGTTCCGGCTGCGCCTCAGCGCCGATCCGGTGTCGTCGGTGAAGACGCCGGGCAAGGGCGGTCCGATCGAGCTGTTCCGGATCGAAGCCGCACGCGCGCCAGCCGCCACGCCGCCGCCGCCGCGGCGCGGGCTGTGGCAGCGCATCCGCGCCGCGCTCGGCGGCGACTCGCCGCGTGCGGCGGCTCCGGGGACGATCGAAGTGGACGGCGTGCGTGTACGCCGCTGGCTGCAAGACGGCACGTGCGAGACCGTGACCTGGGACACCATGATCCGCGTCGAGATCATGACGACCGATGAAGGACCCGGATCCGACGACGTGTTCTGGGTCCTGCACGGCGAGCAAGGCGGGTGCGTCATCCCGTCCGAAGCGCCCGGAGCGGATGCGCTCGTGCCGCGCCTGCAGGCGCTTCCGGGGTTCGATCACGAGGCGATGATCGAGGCGATGCAGAGCACCCAGAACGCGCGGTTTCTGGTGTGGTCGCGCGAGAACTAGCGCGATCGAGCGGCCGATCGATCAGCCGCGGCGACCGCGGCAGCACAGTGCATCCGCAACACCGACTGTCCGCAGGCGACACCGAACTGCGTCAACAACGTCTGCGGGCCGTAGCCGGCGCAGATCGAGAACCCGACGCTGTTCATCGCGTACGCGCATGGATCGTCGCAACGTCGGCATCCATCGCGTACCGGACCTGGCTGGTCGTCGGGACATTTCGGGGTTCGCGCGGCAAGCGCACCGTGAATGTCGTGCCCTCGGACGCTGTCGAGGTGACCTCGATCGTGCCGCGGTGGGCGTGCACGATTTCGGAAGCGATGTACAGCCCGAGCCCCAGCCCCGACGAGGTGGCTCCGCGCCGGAACGGCTCGAACAGGTGCGGGATCAGCGCGACCGGGATCGGCGAGCCGCCATTCCGGACGACGAGTGCGATGCCATCAGCGCCGTGATCGACGAGCGCGACCTCGACCGCGCCGTCTTCGCCGCCGTGATGCAAGGCGTTGCCGATCAGGTTGCTCGCGACCTGGGCCAGCCGCTCGCGATCGTATTGACCGTCGAACTCGCCGGTCGCGCGCAGCGCGATGCGCCGGCCGGGATTCGCGAGCTCGAGCTCGTCGATGCTGGCACGCACGATCTCGTGGAGGTCGGTGTGTGTGGTCTCGATCGGGATGCCGCCGCCGAGTCGCCCCCGCGTGAGGTCCAGGAGCTCGGCGATCATCTGCGCCATGCGATTCGCCGACGAACGGATCCGCGCGAGCCCGGTTCCGATCACGGATGGCAGGTCGCGCACCCCGGCCAGGCGCTGGCTCGTCAGCATGATCGCGTTCAAGGGATTGCGCAGGTCGTGGCTGACGATCGCGAGAAAGCGCTCGCGAAACTCGGCCGCTTCTTCGCGCTCGCGCTCGGCTGCGCGTCGCTCGGTGATATCCTCGATCGTCGCGAGCGTGCGAGCCGGCTCGCCGGGACTCGGCAGCAAGCTCGCGGTGACGCGGACCCACGCGATCGCGCCGTCCTTGCGGATGTACCGCTTCTCGGTCGTGTAGATGTCGAGCTCGCCAGCCACCATGCGGTGGTACTGCTCCATGTTGTTGCGGCGATCGTCGGGATGCGTCCAATCCGCGAACGATCGGCCGAGCAGCTCGTCGAGCGCGTATCCCGTGAGCTCGCACATCTTCGCGTTCGCTCGAACGACCGTGCCATTGGCCGGATCGGACTGCGCGATCGCCATCGGAATGCGCTCGAACATCATGCGAAAGCGATCCTCACCGAGCTTGATCGCGGTGACGTCGGACAGCACCAGCACGGTGCCCTCGAGCCGGCCGTCGATCAGCACGGGACCAGCGACGCAGCGGAAGTAGCACGGCGTGCCGTGACGGCAGTGAACGGCGCAGCAATCGCTGGAGACCCGCTCGCCGGCGAGCGCACGGGCGAACGCGCTCTGCTCGGGCCGCGGCCGCATCTCGCCGACGGCGTCCCGCAGCTGGAGCCGCTCGACGATCGCCGCCACGTCGAGCTCGCGCAGCTCGTCGACCGAGTCGACGCCGACGAGCTCGAGGCCGGCGCGATTGGCGTTCCAGAATCGCTCGGCCGTGCCGAAGTACACCGGGCTCTCGATCGCCTCGATGAAGACGTCGAGCTCGGCCGTTCGCTTGCGCGCCTCGCTGCGCCGTTGGTATTGCGCGATCGCGGGCACCGCGCGGCGCGCGACGAGCGCGAACACCTGACGTTCCGTGTTCGACAGCTCGCGATTCGCCGGGCACGCGAGCAGCGCGAGACCGGCGACCTCCTGGCCGTCGAGCAACGGCACGCCGAACCACCCGTCGATCGCAGCGAAGACGTCGCCGACGGGGATCGCGACGGGCAGCGCGGTCGGCACGCGTCCGCACGACGCGCGCAGTTGCAGCTGCGCAGCGTCTCGAACGAACAAGGCGAGCCCGCCGGGCTGCATCGGCAGCGCGGTCAGGACCGCGACGAGTGCATGCAAGAACTGATCGATCGTCGATGCATCCATCGCTGCGAGGGCGATCTGCTCGTACGCTTCGAGGATGTTCGTGCGCAGCTCGAGATAGCGATCGACCGTGTGCTCGACGACGGAATCGATGGCGGCCGCGGCGTGCGACGCCTCATCGCCGCTCCCGGTGGGATTCAGCGCGCGCCAGGAGCGCAGGATGCAGCGCCGCAACAGGGTGAGCTCGCGGACCAGCTGCGACAGCGGCGCTGCCGATTCGAGCAGCTCGGCCACGCAGTCCGTCGCGACCGGACCGGCGATCCGCGCCTCGCCCGAGAGGACCCGCGTGATCTCGTCGACGAGCGGCGACATGTTGCGGGCGAGCGCGGGCTCGCGACGGCCCGCGCTGGCGGCGATGTGTCGTGCACTGGCACTCCAGCTCGCGAGGATCTGTTCACGGTGCACGCGAAGAAACGCAGCGATCGACATGAGCACACCTCCCCGACGTTCCGACGACTGCCAACCTTCTTGCGTTGCCTGTACGCGACCGACAGCGGATCGTACGATTCCGGACAGCGTGTGAGCTTCTTGCGCAGAGTCACGCGCGCAATGTTTTCGACCGACGCGCTGCCAGTTCGGCAGCGGATCGTCATCGCGCGATGTCCTGGTTGGCAGGGACGCCGATCAATTCGTCGACGGTGCGGACGAACACCTCGAGATCGAACGGCTTGCGAAGCAGGCGCACTCGCTTGCCGAGCCGTGCGACCTGTGCCGCGATCGCCTCGTCGCGCAAAGCGGTGATGATGAGAATGGGTGTCGCGAGCCCGGCATAGCGCGCCGCGTGGCTTGCCTGGATACCGGTCATCCATGGCATCGAAACGTCGCTGATCACGAGGTCGAACGACTGCTCGGCCATTGCTTCGATCAGCTCGACCCCGTTCACTGCAGTCTCGACTTCGTAAGCCGATTGCTCGAGCACGTCCGAAAGCTCGAACAGGAGCTCCAGATCATCGTCGGCGAGAAGAATTGTGGGCATGCGCGACGGACATGCAGAGCGCATTCCCACGGCTGTTCACGAGGCTGCCCGCCGTTTCACGCACGCATTGCGGCGCGTGCAAAGGGCGCGCGACCCGCGGTCGCGGGTTCACGCCGTGCAGCCATCGACTCACCGGCGATAGTGATAGCGAGCAGGTCCGCCCGCGCGCACGGGCGCGGAATGCGAGTATCCACCTCGCGAGTAGCCACCGCGCTCGGATCCGCCGCGACCATAGCCACCGCGCTGGTAGCCACCGCCGCCGTGCACGTAGTTGCGATGTTCCCAACCCGCGCGACCGTAGCCGCCGTTCCATCCGGGACCCCAGCGCTCGCGACGACCGCGCAGGTACGCGGGCTCGGTCCGGTAGTAACCCCACCGACCCGGGCCGATCCGGTAGTACCAGTAGTCGTTGTAGTAGTAGACGGGGCGACCGTCGTAGTACTCCGGCGCCGCCGTTGCGATGTACGCGGCGGGTGGCTCCACCACGACGTCCGCGTCGGGTGCTCCGACGTTCACATCCACCGCCACCTGTGCGCGCGCTTCGTTCGCACCAGCAAGTGCGATCACGAACGACGCGACGAACGCGAGCGCGATGTTCCGCTTCGAATGCGATCGATGCATGCAACCTCCTCGACGGACGAGATGCATTCGATCCTAGATTCGTTGGTGCTCAAAGCAAGTCATGCGCTACGGGAGAAATTCCCAGTCGTGTCGTGACCGACCTGGTGTTGGAGATTCTCCCAGGGGGCAGTGGGAGAATTTCCAACCTGGCCCGGGGCAGGCCGCCGCAACTGGTGAGTCTTGCACGGCAGCCGTGCTGGCACGTCGAGTGCTCTCGTGCGCGACCGCAAGGAGGCACAAGTGACGAGATACGGCACCTGGATCTGCTTGGTAGCGCTGTCGTCGGCCGCGGCTGGTTGCGGCGGCACGACGCCATTTCAAGGAACGTCTCCCAACCCGATCGTCGGAGCGTTGCCACCGCCGCCCAAACCCGAGCCGCCTCCACCACCAGCGCCGCGCGTCGTGGTCCGCGATAACCAGATCGTGATCTCCGAGAAGATCCAGTTCGATCTCGACAAGGCGACGATCAAGCCGGCATCCGATTCGCTGCTCGACGAGATCGTGGCGACTTTCAAGAGCCACCCGCAGATCAAGAAGGTCTCGATCGATGGCTTCGCGAGCAGCGAGGGTACCCCGGCCTTCAACAAGAGGCTGTCCGACGATCGCGCGAAGGCGGTGATGGCCTACCTCGTCGCGCACGGCGTCGCGAAGGAGCGCGTGACAGCACGTGGCTGGGGGATCGAGAAGCCGATCGCAGACAACTCGACCGAGGACGGCCGCGAAAAGAACCGGCGCGTCGAGTTCAACATCATCGATCAGGAAATCACGAAGTCGAAGGTCGAGATCGATCCGACGACCGGCAAGGAAAAAGTCGTCGAGTCCTCGACCAGCGAGGTCCAGACCCCGGAGTCGGATGCTTCGAAGGGAGGCTCGAAATGACCGCGAAGATCTGGCTCTTCGGCCTCGTGCTCGCCGCCTGCGCGCACGCGCGCACGGCCGACGAATATCGCGACGCGACTCGCGCCGCGCTCGCCACTCGAGCCGGCGACATCAAGGCTTGCTACGACCACGTGTTGACGACCAAGCCGACGGCGATGGGCAAGGTCACCGTGAAGTTCGCGATCGAAGAGAAGACGGGCCGCATCGTCGACGTGAAGGTCGATGGTGCGCAGACGACCGCCCCTGACGACGTCAGTCAGTGTGTGGTCGCGGCGATGCCGGCGGTCGCGATCCAGCCCGGCGATCGCAAGCGCGGCGAGGGAACGTGGTCATGGGACTTCACCGCGTCTGCTGCGCCGGCGCCCGCGGCGGATCGCTGAATCGAGCTATCTCGCGCGCGGAACGTGCGCCAGAATGTCGCCCGATGGCTCGCACCGATCGCGCCACCGGGCTCGCGAGCTCCGAAGCGCGCGCGCGGCTCGCGCGCGACGGCGCGAACGAGGTCCCCGAGGCGCCGAGCCATCCGCTGCTGCGGTTCGGCCGGAAGTTCTGGGGCGTGTCGGCGTGGATGATCGAGGCGATCGCGCTGCTGTCGTGGCTCCTTCACCGGACCGCCGATCTCGCGGTTGCGCTCGGGCTGCTCGTCGCGAACGCCGTCGTGAGCTCGATCCAGGAGTCACACGCATCGGCGGCCGTGGCGGCGCTGCGCGCGCAGCTGCACGTGTCGGCGCGCGTGCTGCGAGACTCGAGCTGGCAGACGATCGCCGCGCGCGATCTGGTCGCGGGCGACATCGCGCGCGTGCGCGCGGGCGACTTCGTGCCGGCCGACCTCGAGCTGGTCGACGGCGCGCTCCAGCTCGATCAGTCTGCACTGACCGGCGAATCGCGCGCGATCGACGTCCGCACGGGTGATCTGATCCGCGCCGGATCCGTGGCGCGTCGAGGCGAGGCCACCGGCGAGGTCGTGGCGACGGGGCCGCGCACGTACTTCGGTCGCACGACCCAGCTGGTGTCGACGGCGAGTCCAAAGCTTCACGTGGAGGCCGTCATCGCGCGCGTGGTGCGCTGGCTCCTGATCATCGTCGGCGCGATGGTGGTCGCGACCTGCGTCGTGTCGCTCGTGGAAGGCATGAACCTCGTCGACATCTTGCCGATCTCGCTCGTGCTGCTGACGAGCGCGATCCCGGTCGCCTTGCCGGTGATGTTCACGGTGAGCATGGCGATCGGCGCGCGCGAGCTCGGCCGGCGGGGTGTGCTGATCACGCAGCTTCGCGCGGTCGAGGACGCGGCGAACATGGACGTGCTGTGCGCCGACAAGACCGGCACGTTGACCGAGAACCGGCTCGCGCTGGTCGGTGCGGTCGCGGAGTCTGGCTTCGGCGACGTCGATGTCGTGCGGCTGGGCGCGCTCGCCTCGAACGAGGCGAATGCCGATCCGATCGATCTCGCGTTCTTGCGCGCGGCGAAGTCGCGCGGACTCGACACCGCCGCCGAGGTCGTGGCGTTCGAGCCGTTCTCGGCCGCGACGCGACGCACCGAAGCGATCGTGAAGCTCGATGGACACGAGGTGCGCGTGGTCAAAGGCGCGCTGCGCACGGTTGGCGAGCTCGCGGGCCTCGATGCAGCGGCGATCGCCCAGCTGCAGGCGCGCGGCGATGCCGAAGCCGAGCACGGCGTGCGGGTGCTGGCGGTCGCTCGCGGCGACGGCGGTGCCATGCGCCTGGTCGGCCTGGCGCTGCTGCTCGATCCGCCGCGCCGCGATTCGCGGGCGCTGCTCGACCGCCTGCGCGCGCAGGGCATCGCGATCAAGATGCTCACCGGCGATGCACTTCCGGTCGCGACTCACATCGGCCGCGAGCTCGGGCTCGCGACCATCGTGCGGGCACCCGAGCTACGCGGCGCCACCGAGCAGCGCGCGGCCGAGCTCGCGGCCGCCGCGGACGGATTTGCCGAAGTGTATCCGGAGGACAAGTTTCTCGTGATCGAGAGTCTGCAACGCGCCGGGCATGTCGTCGGCATGACCGGAGACGGCGTCAACGACGCACCCGCGCTCAAGCAAGCGGAAGTCGGCATTGCCGTGTTTGGCGCGACCGACGTCGCGAAGGGGGCGGCGAGCGCGGTGCTCAC
>DATJXL010000026.1:0-19729 GCA_035500135.1 Kofleriaceae bacterium | reverse complement strand
GTTGCGACGGAGATTCCCGAAGAGGAGGACGCGATGTGATCGATAGCTGAAACCTCTTTCATGCCTCAGCAGGAGTTGGACCTGCCCGGCAAGCGGTAGCGACGCAGCCGGTACCGAGTGTTGCGTGGTCGACGGCGACGTCGCCCGCGAAGCGTACACAGGGAGCGCGCAGCCATGCGATTCAGCCTCGAAAGAACCTTCTATTGCAGGAGCCGACGATGGTCCGCCAGTCGTTGGCGACGGCTCTGTCTCGCTATTGCAAGAGACCGAGATCCTGCCGGGGTCCGAGAGCATGGCGCACGCGCACGGGGGCATCGGGAGACCCGGGAGATCTCGACGTCTTCACCACCAAACGCGGGATGGACCACCCGCTGATCAAGTCCGGGCGCTGCATCGGGTGCGCGATGCCGCGAGCGAACACACGCACCGATGGTGATACCGCTGATCGAAGGAAACGAAGTGACGCGGGACGGACGCCGAGAAGTCGGAGCTGCTCGTAGTACCGCCGACGCGGGGGAACCAACCCGAGGGACCCCGTCGAGGGAAGGAGCAGCCGGGAGTGAGAATCGCTGGAGAGAAAGATGCAGAGGACACAGACCCTCAACAACGTCTCAACGAAACTGCAGCGAATAGCAGAGCTGGCGAGAACGGCCCCACAGATGGCCATTCGCACGCTGGCCCACCACATCGACGTGGAGTTTCTCCGCGTCGCATACCAGCAGACGCGCAAGGACGGCGCGACGGGCGTGGACGAGCAGACCGCAGCGGACTACGCGACGAACCTGGAGGCCAACCTCCAATCGTTGCTCGATCGCTTCAAGTCGGGCTCGTACGTTGCTCCGCCCGTCAGGCGCGTCGAGATTCCCAAGGGTGACGGGACAACGCGTCCCCTCGGGATTCCGACCTTTGAAGACAAGGTGCTTCAACGTGCTGTGGGTATGGTGCTGGGCGCGGTCTATGAGCAGGACTTTTTGGACTGCTCGTATGGCTTTCGTCCCGGAAGGTCTGCTCACCAGGCGCTCGATGCGCTCTGGCGAAGTCTGGCCCGAGTGGGCGGCGGTTGGGTAATCGATATCGACATCCGCCGCTTCTTCGACAGCGTCGATCATGGACACCTGCGATCCATTCTCGATCAGCGGGTACGCGATGGAGTGATTCGACGAACGATCAACAAGTGGTTGAAGGCCGGCGTGCAGCACCGCGGAATGCTTCGATACCCAGACGGTGGCACGCCGCAAGGCGGGGTGATCTCGCCGCTGCTCGCGAACGTCTTCCTGCACGAAGTCCTCGACGTCTGGTTCGAGCGTGAGGTCAAACCTCGCCTCGACGGATCGGCTAGCCTGGTCCGGTACGCCGACGACGCCGTGATGGTCTTCGCGTTCGAGGCGGACGCGCGGCGCGTGTTGCATGTACTTGCGAAGCGATTCGCGAAGTACGGGCTCACGCTCCATCCAGAGAAGACGAAGCTAGTCGACTTCCGATGCAAGGCCCGCGAGGGCAGGCACTCGGAGACGTTCGACGTGCTCGGCTTCACGCACTTCTGGGGACACTCCTTGAAGGGCAAATGGATCGTGCGGCGGCGAACATCGCGTCGAGCTTTCACACGCGCGCTAAAGCGTGTGGCCGAGTGGTGTCGGTGGTATCGGCATCTGCGAGTACGAGAGCAGCACGCTGCTCTCGTCCGGAAGGTGAACGGCCACTACGGCTACTTCGGCATCACGGGAAATCGTCGGGCACTCGGATGTTTCGTGCGCGAGGTGAGGCGCGTGTGGAGGAAGTGGCTCAGCCGCCGCTCCAACCGCGCCTACATGAAGTGGAACGAGTTCCTGCGGCTCGAACGCAGGTACCGGTTCCCACTGCCGCACGTCGCGCGGAGCATCTACCATGCGTAGCGAACCTCACGTCCCGACGAGCCGGATGCGGGAGATCCGCACGTCCGGATCTGTGGGAACCCCGGGGCTCTGCCCCGGGGTGACCCGGCGCCAGTACGGCGAAGGTCACGACCCTGGACTGACGTACGACCGCGCGCAAGTCGAGGTCGCGATCCGGCTGACGTCGCCCACCGACTCGCTCGACGAGGAGACGCGCATGATCCGTCGCCTCAAACCCCGCGACAACATCCTCGGCCAGCCCGAGCTCGAGGACGCACCGTTCTAACCACGAGGAGACCACATGCAGGACTTGCTCGAAGCCATTCGCGTCGCCATGACCGACGGCGCGACCGCGGAACAGAAAGCGACCGGTGCGCAGGCGTGCCAAACGATTCTCGCCGCGCTCGGCGCGCAGCCCGGCACGCCGATCGTGCTGCCGGGCGTTCCCAAGCCGCATCCGTTGTCGGCGCTGTCGGTCGATCAGGCGCTCGAGCTGGTGATCGCGCGCCTACGAGCAGTCGCCGACGCACGCGACAAGCAAGCAGCGCAGCCCACGCCGGCAACGCAGGCAACGCCGGCAACGGCTGCGTCGACGGCGCCGCGGGGGCCGCGGATCCCGATCGTTCCGCCGAGGCCGCCCACGGCGCCCGGAGGCGCGTGGGCCGCGCAGAAGAAGCCGTAACTCGCTCCAAGAATCGCTTGTCTGGAGGTAGAACAATGTTTAACAATGAGCAGCATGAGACCGAAGGACGACGCCATCGGCTTCCGCGTGCCGTCCGCGCTCAAGCGCGCACTCGAGGCCGCCGCCGAGGCGGAGCACCGCTCGCTCGGGCAGCTCTGCACGGTCGCGCTGATGGAGTACCTGGAGAAGCGCGGTGAGTGGCCCATCGGCACCAGAGGTTCCCGAGCAGCCCGCCGACCCGGCGCCCGCCGGGGAGCCAAGCGAGCGTGAGCGCGAGTTCCTCGACTTCCTGATCGACTTGGTCTGGCAAGCGCATCTGCGGCGCATACGAGACGAAAAGCCCTGACACCGGAGAGAACGAACCATCATGCACAACGACAAGCTCGCCACCGGACGCGTCGCGATCTACGCCCGCTACTCGACCGACCTGCAGAACGAGACCAGCATCGACGATCAGGCGCGACGCGGGCGCGAAGCGATCGCGCGCGCCGGTGGCGATCCGACCAAGGCGATGGTGTTCCCCGACTACGCGATCTCTGGCGGCAGCATGCAACGTCCGGGTCTCGAAGCTTTGCTGCGTGCCGTCGAAGAGAAGCGCGTCGACGTCGTGCTGACCGAGGATGTCTCGCGCATCTCGCGCGACATGGGCGATGCCGCGCACATCTTCAAGCGCCTCCAGTTCGCCGGCGTCCCGCTGATCGGTCTCTCCGATGGCATCGACACCAGCATGAAGCAAGGCAAGTTGACCTACGCCTTCAAGAGCATGATGGCGGAGTGGTACGTCGACGAGCTGCGCGAGCGCACGCTGCGCGGGCTCGAAGGGCGCGCGCTGGCGGGCTTCGCCACGGGCGGCGTGCCGTACGGCTTCCGCACCGAGCCCGAGACCGATGCGACCGGGCGCGTGCTCGGCAACAAGATCGTGATCGAAGAGATCGAGGCGGCGCTCATCGTTCGCATCTTCACGATGTATCGCGACGAGGGCGCGTTCCATCGCATCTCTCGCGCGCTGAACCGCGAGGGCATTCCGTCGCCACGCGCCGGGCGCGGAACCAAACACAAGCGATTCGGTTGGGGCAGCTCGACGATCCGCGCCATCCTCTACAATGAGAAGTACGTCGGCGTCTGGCGCTTCAAGGAGCGCCAGTGGGTCAAGGTGCCGGGCACGAACAAGCGCCGCCCGCGCGCCCGAGCGGCGGACGAGGTGATCACGATCGAGCGCGCCGATCTGCGCATCATCGATGCCGAGCTGTGGACCGCGGTCCAGAAGCGGCTCACCGCGATCAACCGCAAGTACACCAAGCGCTCGACTCAGCCCGAGAACGTCGCGACACCGCGGAAGGTCACCTACCTGCTGTCCGGGATCCTGGTCTGCGACGTGTGCGGCTTCCCGATGACGATCTACGGCGGCGGTAACTCGCGCTACTACCGCTGCAGTACGGCGTTCGGGAAGGGAACCTGCACGAACGACCTGCGCGTCCGCGAAGAGGTGCTCCGCGGTGACTGCCTCGAGATGATCCGGGAGGAGATCCAGACCCCGGAGGCGATCGAGTACATCCGCCGGAAGATCGGCGAGCTGCTTCGCAGCTACACGCGCGATATGGACAAGGAGCTCGCCGAACGGAAGGACCGGCTGCAGCGCGATGAAGATCGCATCAAGGGCCTCGTCGGGTTCATCGCCGACGGCGACCGCTCCGAGTACGTGGTCACGACCCTGCGCGACCTCGAGACCCACGCCAAGGCCGAGCGCGCCGCGATCGATCGGCTCCATCGCGAGGCCCAGCAGCCGCTGCGGCTCCCGTCGCTCGACGAGCTCACGCACGGCGCGTTCGCCCTCGATCAATTGCTTGTCGATCAGCCCGACAGAGCCCGCATGATGATCCGACGCGCTCTCAAGGAGGGCGAGATCCGCGTCGGTCGCAAGCCGAGCGGCTACGAGCTCCGTTTCGAGCTGTTCCCGTTGGCCCTCCTCCCCGAAAATGCAAATGCCCAAGTAGGTCGCGTACTTGGGCAGGTGCAAAGTAACGTTAGTAGCGGGGGTAGGATTTGAACCTACGACCTTCGGGTTATGAGCCCGACGAGCTACCAGGCTGCTCCACCCCGCATCAAGTTGTCAGCGAGGGGTCTTATTCCATGTGGTTGGGGCGGCGTCAAGAGGACAACGGGAGGGCCAGCGTGGGAGCCTGAGGCGAGGTGAGTAGAGTGAGCGCGCGACCGCGCAACGTGCCGCTCGTCACCGCGGTTGTCGCGACGGCGGCGGTGCTCGGGCTCCTTCTCGTTCACGACCGGGTCACTCCCCTGCCCGGCCTCGGCAAGCTCGAAGACATGACGATCGACGGGCGGTTCGCGCTGCGCGGGCCGCGCCCGCCGGCGAGCGATCGGATCGTGATCGTCGGTGTCGACGACGACACCCGCGCCCGCGATCCCGACGTGTTCCAGACCCGGCGCGGCTGGGCGCGCCTGATCCGCGCGCTCGCCCGCTACGACGCGAAGATCATCGCGCTCGACCTGTTCTTCGACACGCCGGAGGTGATCCTGCCGGCGCCGCTGTCGGCGCGCGTGCGCGCCGAAGACGATCGGCTGCGCGACGCACCGCCCGAAGCGGCGCCGCCCGAGCTCCGCGCGCTCGTCCACGACGTCGCCGGCGAGCTGCGCGGCGACGACGAGCTCGCCGCCGCGATCGCCGACGCGCATCGCGTGTTTCTCGGCGCGTATTTTCGCGACCCCGGCGGCCGTACGGCCGACGCCGAGCCGCCCGGCCTCGCGCTCGCCCGCCACGGCGAGGTCGCGGATGCCGGCGGCGGCGGCCAGCGGCGACCGGTCGGCGCGACCCACGTCGCGTTCACGCTGCCCGCGATCGCGCGCGGCGCGACCGGCGCCGGCGCGGTCAACTCGTTTCACGATGCAGACGGCGTCGTGCGCCGTGTGCCGCTCGCGATCGGCTACGGCGACGCGTACTACATGCCGCTCGGGCTCGCGGTCGCGCTCGCCGACCTCGGCCGCCCCGCCGACACCACGTACCTCGTCGGCGAGCCGTCGCTCGAGGCCGCCGGCCGCACGCTGCCGCTCGGCGAGGCGGCCTCGATCGATCTCGACTTTCTCGGCCGCGATGCGATCCCGCACGTCTCGGCCGCCGCCGTGCTCGCCGGCACCGCGCCGAAGGACGCGCTCGCCGGCAAGCTCGCGTTCGTCGGCTTCACGTACTCGACCTCCGACAAGGTCGCCACGCCACTCGACAAGATCGCCGACGGCATCGAGCTCCACGCGACGCTCGCCGAGAACGTGCTCGCGGGCCGCGTCATGCATCACGCCGGCTCGCTCGCGCTGTTCGCCGCGACCGCGCTGCTCGGCGCGCTCGTCGCGCTCTCGCAGCTGCGCCGCGTGCGGCGTCGCGCATGGGTGCCGCCGGCCGTCGCGGCCGTCGCGCTCGCCGGCTACGTCGCGCTCGCGCAGCTCGTGTTCGCCCGCGGCACGATCGTCGAGGTCGCGCCGCCGATCGCGGCCGCGCTCGTCGTGCTCGCCGCCGCGACGATCGCGAACCTCGCGACCGAAGGCCGCGAGAAGGCGCAGCTGCGCGCGGTGTTCTCGCAGTACGTGAGCCGCGCGGTCGTCGATCGCATCCTCGCCGATCCGGCGCGCGCCCGGCTCGGCGGCGAGCGCAAGGAGCTCACGGTCCTGTTCTCCGACATCCGCGGCTTCTCGGCGTTCGCCGAGAACATGAAGCCCGAGGAGCTCGCGACGTTCCTCGGCGAGTACCTGACGCCGATGAGCGCGCTCGTGCTCGAGTCCGGCGGCACGCTCGACAAGTACATCGGCGACGCGGTGATGGCGATCTGGTCGGCGCCGGTCGACGTGCCGGATCACGCGGCGCGCGCGTGCGAGGTCGCGCTGCGCATGCAGGAGGCGCTGGTCGCGCTCAACCAGAGCTGGCGCGAGCGCGGCAAGCCGGCGATCGCGATCGGCATCGGCATCAACACCGGCGCGATGGCGGTCGGCAACATGGGCTCGGCCGCGCGCTTCGATTACACCGTGCTCGGCGACCAGGTGAACCTCGCGGCGCGGCTCGAGGCGCTGACGAAGGAGTACGGCGCCGGGATCCTCGTCGGCGAGGCGACCGCGCGCGCGGCCGGCGCCGCGTTCGTGTTCCGCGAGCTCGACGTCGTGCGCGTCAAGGGCCGCGCCGCCGCCGCGCCGGTGTTCGAGCTGGTCGGGCGGGTCGGCGCGGCGCGGGTCGAGCGCGCGTTCGGTGAAGCGCTCGCCGCGTACCGCCGGCGCGAGTTCGCGGCCGCGCGCGCGCAGTTCGCCGCGCTCGCCGGCGAGCACGCCGATCCGGCCGCCGCTGCGCTCGCCGCGCGCTGCGACGTGCTCGCGGCCGAGCCGCCGCCGGACGGCTGGGACGGCGTGTACGAGCAGCGCTCGAAGTAGTACGCTGGCCGCGCTTGACCGTCCTCATCCTGGATTTCGACGGCACGATGACCGACGCCGAGGCCGAGGGCCGGCCATTTCGCGACGGTTACCTCGAGGATCTGTGCCTGCTCGTCGGCCGCGCGCCCGGCGATGCCGAGATCACCGCGATCGCGGACGAGGTCGAGGCGGAGCTCGCGCGCGCGCCCGCGTCGCACCCGTTCGTGTGGCTCGGCCGGGCGGTCGCGCCGGCGACGGTCGACCCGTACCTGCGCATCGTGCCGGTCGCGCACCGCGTGCTCGATCGCTTCGGCGTGTTCGCGGGCGCGTCCGACCGCGGGCGCCTGCTGTCGAGCGTGCTCTACAAGTACAACTACGCCAAGACGCTCGGCCACCCGGTGTTTCGCCCCGGCGCGGGGCCGGTGTTGCGCGCGCTCGGCGGCAGCCCGACGTGGATCGTGACGAACTCCGACACTCACGCGGTGGCCGGCAAGGTCGCCGCGCTCGATCGCGAGGCACCTGGCGTCGCGTGGCTGACGTCGCGCGTGCGCGGGTTCGCGCGCAAGTTCGATGTCGACGACGAATGGGCCGGCGCGCCTGCCGAGCTCGCGGTGCCCGGCCTCGATCGCCCGGTGCTGCTGCGGCGGCGCGCGTATCACGACACCATGCGCGCGGTGATCGACGAAGCGCGCGCCGACTGGCGCGACGTCATCGTGGTCGGCGACATCTTCGAGCTCGATCTCGCGATGCCGCTCGCGCTCGGCGCGCGCGTCGGGCTGCTCGCATCGCCGCGCACGCCCGCGTACGAGCGCGCGTTCGTGGCGTCGCACCCGCGCGGCCGCGTGCTCGAGGATCTCGCCGAGATCCCGAAGCTCGCGTTCGGGGACTGACCGGCCGACGCGCACTACTCGTCGACGCCCGCGGTGTTCGCGTGCAGCAGCATCGCGAGTGTCGAGATCGCGCGGCTCGCGGCGCGCTGAACCGCATCGAGCGCCGGATCGCGCGCGAGCCCGAGAGCGCGCGCGACGTCGCACGCGGCGGCGAGCCGGATCGCGGCGACGATCGCGTCGCGCAGGCAGCGCCGGCGCACCGCGCTGTCCTGCGGATGGCCGAGCGCGTCGGCCGTGGCCGTGACCGCCGCGAAGGCCGCGGCATGGGCGTGGTCGGCGAGCTCGTCGGGCCAGCTCGGTGCCGCGCGCTCGAGCGCGGCGAGCGCACCACGGCTCGCGACGTACGCGGCACAGCGATCGGGCTGCACGCACGTCGGCACAGCATGGAGCGTGCCGGCGCAAGCGAGCGATCCGACGCGGCGCGCTGTCCGGAACGTCCGACCGGCGGTCGTGCACCGGCAACCCCGGACGCCGGATCGCGTGTAAGGTGCGGGCATGTCCGCGCTACAGACCGAGCTCGAGACCGCGCGCGAGCTCGCGCGCCAGGCCGGCCTCGAGGTGATGCGGATGCAGCGTGGCGAGCTCGACATCGAGATGAAGCCGGGCGACGAGCCGGTCACGGTCGCCGACAAGCGCGCGTCGAAGCTGATCGTCGCCGGGCTCGGCGCCGCATTCCCGGCCGACGCCATCATCTCCGAGGAGCTACCGCCTGCGCCCGGCTCGCTCGCCTCGCGCCGGCTGTGGCTCGTCGATCCGATCGACGGCACGAAGGACTTCATCCGCGGCGAAGGCGGCTACTCGGTGATGATCGGGCTCGTCGTCGCCGGCCGGCCGGCGCTCGGCGTGGTCTATCAGCCCGTGCCCGACCGCATGTTCTACGCGACGCCCGACGGTGCCTGGGTCGATCACGCCGGCGAGCGGCGCGAGCTCGGTGTGTCGGCGGTGCGCGATGTCTCGCAGCTCCGCCTGGTCGCGTCGAAGTCGCACCGCAGCGAGAAGCTCGACGAGGTCAAGCAGGCGCTCGGCATCGCGAACGAGGAGAACGTCGGCTCGGTCGGCGTGAAGCTGTGCCTGATCGCGGCCGGCGAGAAGGATCTGTACGTCAACCCGTGGCCGAAGACGAAGCCGTGGGACACGTGCGCTCCCGAGGCGATCCTCGTGCGCGCCGGCGGCCGCCTCACCGACGTGCGCGGCGCGGCGATGGACTACACGCAGCTCGGCTCGCCGCACGGTCTGGTCGCGTCGAACGGGCTCGTCCACGACGAGATCGTCGCGAAGCTCGGGCCGCTGTTTCCGTAGCGGGCGCTCAGAACGTGAGCGCGATGCCGTTCGTGTTGTGCGAAGCCGAGAACGCAAACGGGCTGCCCGTCACCGACGTCGCGGCACCGGTCGCCGCGAGCGACATGACCGCGACCGAGGTGAGGCCGGCAACCACGAGGAACTTGTCGTCCGCGGTCACGGCCGGACACGCGCCCTGGAAGCCGGCTGCGACCGTCACCGGCGATCCCGCGACCGCCGACGGGACGCCCGCCGTGGACAGCGCGAACTCGGCGACGGTCGCCGAACGGAAATTGATCAGATAGACGTGGTTACCGTCCGGCGAGAACGCCGTCCCGTTCGGCTCGGTGATGCCGGTCAGCGTGTACGGCGAGCCGGAGGCCTGGGTCGGCACGCCGGTCGTCGGGTCCGGCTCCCAGATCGAGAGCTCACCCGTACCGAGCCCGCCGGGGATGAAGATCTGCTCGGACTGCGGGCGCCGCGCCATGAAGTACGAGAAAAAGCCCTGCGTGTAGGGCGCGCCGGTCAACGCGGTGGTGTCGGCCGTGGTGAAGCCCGTGAACACGTCCGCCTCGGTGTTGACGTACAAGTAGGTCTCGTCGCTCGACAGCACAGCCACGTCGGGCTCGGCGGAGATCGCGAACGGCGAGCCGGTTGTTTGGGTCGCGGTGCCATCCGCAGCGAGGTCGTAGACGATCAGCGCGTTCGACTGGAACGACGGCGACCACAGGCGCGTGGCGGCCTTGTTGACCTCGATCCCCAGGAGATCGGTCGCGCCGGTCGCGACAAACGGCGAGCCGGGGATCGGCGCCAGCGCACCGGTGACCGGATCGATGTCGAAGACCGCCAGCCCCTGCAGACCGGTCACGAACAGCCGGCGCGACGCGGTGTGGATGTAGATCGAGGTATCGCAGCCACCGAACTGGCTCGGGTCCATTCCGGTCGGAATGTTCGGGGTCACAGCCGTCAGCGTCATCATCGTCGGATTCCACTGCAGCATCGTGATCGTGTCGGAGCCGAACGTCGGATCGCTTGCGCCGTTGTGGATGTACACGACCGGTGGCAGCACGACCTGGAACTGCTGCGAGCCCATGAGGCCGACTCCGAACGCCGTCATCACGCGAACGTCGGCCATCTGCGGCAGGATGTTCGGCACCGCGACCTCGATCGAGGTGTCGGTCCAGCTCGTCACCATCGCGTCGATGCCGCCGATCGTGACGATGCCCTTGGTGCTGCCGAAGTTGGTGCCGGTGATCGTCACCATCGTGGTGACGATGCCGGACGTCGGCGAGATGGTCGCGAACGTCGGGGTCGGCGCATCGATCGCCGCATCGGGGGGAACTACGGAAACCTGACCGCACGCGGCGACCAGGAGCGCGAGCCAAACGAGTCTCGTCATAGTCGATCTCTTTTCGTTCACTGCCACGTCAGCGTGACCGCGCCGTCTCCGGTCTGGACCGCCGCCGTGATCGTGGGTGCGCCCACGCCGTACGAGCCGCCGCCGCCACCGCCGTTGAACGTGTTGGCCGGGTTCTCGACGCCACCGGCACCACCGCTGTAGCCGCCGCCACCGCCAGCGGCGACCGCGTTGGGCCGCCCCTGCCCACCACCGCCGCCACCGAACCCGCCCGATCCATCGTAGGCCTGCGTGCCGCCGAACGAGCCACCGAAGCCGCCCGCAAGCGGGGTCGAGCCGCCGATTGAAATCGAGAAGCCACTCAAGCCCGCCCCCCCGCCGCCTGCACCGTTGCTGTTCCAGCCTGCACCTCCGGCTGCCCAGTTCACCGCCGGTGACGGCGCGGTGCCACCGCTTCCGTTGAAGCCCGCGCCGAGCGTCGCGCCCGGGCCCACCGTTCCGGTGGTCGTGGCCGTAGCCCCGGCGCCGACGCTGTTCAGACCGGCACCGCCACCGCCACCGGCCGCGACGAGCGGCATCGCCGTGGAAGAGGCATCCCACACGAACGAGCCGCCACCGCCACCGCCGCAGTAGATCTCGCTCTGGCCCTGAGCGCCGACGATCACCCGCAAGACCATGTTCGGCCTCGCGATCGCGATCGACGTCACCACGTGCGATCCCATGCCTCCGGCGAAGGCAGGCGACGTCGCGCTTCCGCCCTGCGCGCCGGCCGCGTCGATCGTGAGCATCGACGAACACGCCGGGGGCGTGAACTCGGTCAGCATGCCGACCGGAAACGTCTTCATGCCTGCCACGTTCGCAGGCGCGTGCTGACACGTGCCGTTACTGCACGTGTCGACCGTGCACGGATCACCGTCGTCGCAGCTCGTCACGGAACACAGATCCTCGGCGTCGGGGCCCGATCCGGCATCGCCGTTCCCACCCCTGGCGATCGATCCGCAGCCTACAAGCCCGCCTGCGAGCACCAAGGCTAGTCCACGCGTCATCGAAGCCATCCTAACAGGGACTGGGGGATCGTGATAATGTCTGAGCATGGGGATTCTTCGCGTGCTCGTCGCGACGATCACGGTCACAGGTGCGCTGGCTGCCGCCGCGCACGCACAACCCGCGGCGCCGAACGACAAGCAGAAGGCTCAGGCCGGCGATCTCGTCAAGAAGGCCATCGCGAAGAGCCAGACCGGCGACCACCAGACCGCGATCGAGCTGTACCTGCAGGCGTATCAGATCGCGCCGCTGCCGATCCTGCTGTCGAACATCGGCTCGGAGTTCCAGCAGGAAGGCAAGCCGGTCGAGGCCCTCAAGTACTTCTGCTGGTACCTCAAGGACGATCCGACCGGCGCGAACGTCACGTACGCGACCGCGAACGTCAAAGCGCTGCACATCCAGCTCGGGCACGAGGTCGACGACAAGGACGTCTGCAAGCCGACGACCGAGAAGAAGCCGCCCGAGCCCGTGATCTCGACGCCGCCGCCGACGCCGATCGAGCCGCCGCCCGGCCCGACGACACCGCCGACGACCGGGACGCCGATCACCGGCGGCACGCCGGGCAACGAGCCGAGCGACACCAGCCCGCGCTTCACGAACATGCAGCTCGCCGGGCTCGTCGTCGGCGGTGCCGGCGTGCTCGCGTTCGGCATCGGCACGTATTACGGCATCGCGGGCTGGCAGCTCAGCAACAAGATCAGCGACCACTCGATGACCACGAAGTGGGAGACCAACATCGGATCGGAAGAGTCCGAGGGCCAGAGCGACAACAACAAGCAGATCGGCTTCATGATCGCCGGTGGCGTCGCGGCGGGCGCGGGCGTCGTGATGTACCTGCTCGGCCACAAGGGCGACGACAAGGACAAGGAGCACGTGATGCTCGTGCCGACCGGCACGCAGACGTCGGTCGGCGTCGCGCTGAGCCGCGGATTCTGACCAGGATCGTCCGCGCTACGGCAGCGTCGTGTCGAGCATGATCTTGACGCCGTCGGCGGGGATCTTCACGTGCGCCGAGCCGATCACGTCGCCCGGGGCCTTCGACAGCGCGTCGCCGTTCTGCGCGTAATGCGCGGTCACGACGACGTCGCCGATGAGCTCGGTGCCGGCGATCATCGCCTGCGCCTCGCCGAGCTCGAACGGCAGCTCGCCGCCGTTGTACGTCAAGCGCTCGACGGCGAGCGGCGGATCGAGCGGCTTGCCGTCCGGTCCGGGCCGCTTCGCCGCGAGGAACACGACGCCGCCAGCCGGGACCTTTGCCTTCGCATCGACCGCGATCACGCCGCGCACGCGATGCGTCGGATCGATCGCCCGGTTCGGATCGGGCGCCGGCAACCCCAGCTTGGACACGTCGGTGCCGCCGCCGCCCATGTCCATGCCGGCGTGCGGGTTCGGACCGTTCGGATCGACCGGCCCGGGGCTTCCGTTCGACATGTCCATGCCGGCGTGCGGGTTCGGACCGTTCGGATCGACCGGCCCGGGGTGCTTCATCGTGCCGCCTTCGTCGTCGGCGCCGGCCGGAGCCATGTCTGCGCCGGATTGCTCGGCGGTCCATTCCTGCGCGGGCGGCAGGCCCTCCGAGCTCTTCTTCTTGCTGCACGCGGGGGCGGCGAACGCGACGAGTGCGGCCGCCACGACGAACCTGCGATTCATGGGTTCGATGTTAGCAGCTAGATCCAGCGCGTGGTCGTCGTGACCGTCGCGAGCACCTGCGCGCCGGGGTGTGGCTCGCCGAGCCACGCCTGGAAGCGCGCGGCTGCTGCACCGGGCTCGCCGACGCCCGCGATCTCCCAGCGCGTCGGCGGCGCCGGCGCGATCACCGGCGACAGCTCGATCAGGCGATGCCGGCGAAACGCCGAGACCCGCAGCTCCTCGCCGGGCGCGCGGGCCGCGACCAGCGCGCGCAGCTCGGCCTCCGACGTCGCGCGAAACGAGTCGATCGCGCACAGCTCGTCGCCGGGCGAGATGCCGGCGACCTGCGCGGGCGAGCCGTCGAGCACGCCGGTGACCCGCGTGCCCGAGGTGGTCACGCCGAGCCACACCGCGTGCGCGCCGTCGGCGACCTGCGCCGGATCGGCCGAGCCGCGCAGCTCGAGCCCGACGTGCGCGAGCTCCTCGGCGAGCTCGGGATCGGCGGTGCCGCGGATCTGGCGCGCGAACACGTCGTCGAGCGCGAGCCCGGTGGCCTCCTCGAACACCGGCTGCAGATCGTCGGGGTGCGGCTGCCGCTCTGCGCCGTAGCGGCGCCACAGCAGGCGCAAGACGTCGTCGAGGCTGCGCGCGCCCTCGGTGCGGCGCCGGATCTGGAGGTCCAGCGCGAACATCGCGAGCCCGCCCTTCAGGTAGTAGCTCACCGTCGTGTTGAGGTTCGATTCGTCGGGCTTGTACAGCTTGATCCACGCGTCGAACGACGATTGCTCGAGCGATTGCCGCGCGCGGCCGGGCGTCGCGACCAGGCGCGCCCAGTCGTCGAGCACCTTCTCGAGCAGGCTCTTCGCGCTGATCCGTCCGCTCGTGCGCAGCGCGAACCGATCGTAGTGGCTCGTGACGCCTTCCATCAGCCACAAGCACGGGGTGTACGCCTCGCGCGTGTAATCGAAGTCGAGCAGCGGGCGCGGCGCGATGCGCTTGCCGTTCCACGCGTGGAACAGCTCGTGCGAGAGCAGCTCGAGCAGGCCCTCGTACGCCTTGCGCGTGGCCGCGAAGTACGGGTTGAAGAGGTTCACGCTCGACGCGCGGTGCTCGAGGCCGCCGTACGCGTCGTGCGCGAGCATGACGAGGAACGTGTACTCGGTGAACGGCGCCTCGCCGAAGCGCGCGACGTGATCGTCGACGATCGCGGCGAGATCCTGGGCGAGCCGCGCCTCGTCGAACGTGCCGCCGGGCGCACGCTCGCCCCACATCGCGAGCCGGCACGTGATCTTCGACGGCACCGCGAACGTGCGCGTCGACGGCGAGACGTGGATCGGGTGATCGAACAGCTCGTCGATCGTGGCCACGCCGCCGGCGGGCAGCGCGGTGGTCACGACCCATTCGTCGGGATGGTGGATCGCGACCTCGACACGCGCGTCGCGCAGCGCGATCGGATACAGGAACGTCGCCGGGCCGTGCAGGAACGCGTGATCGGCGTCGATGTGATTCGTGCGCACGGTCAGCTCGTGGCCGTAGATCGCGTAGCGCGCGACGAGCTCGCCGCCTGCGGGCGGCGCGTCGACCCGCCACGTCTGCTTGTCGACCTTGTGCAGCGCGCACGGCGCACCATCCGCGGCCGCGACCGCGAGATCGCGCACGTAGCGGGCGTAATCGCGGATCAGGTAGCTGCCCGGGCACCACGCCGGCATCGCCAGATCGACGTGGGCGCCAGCGGGAGCCGTGAAGCGGAGCTCGACGTCGACGATGTGGCGCGCGGGCGCCTCGACGCGGACGGCGTAGCGGAGAGACGACATGGGACGTCGTTACCATAGCTGCTAGAATGAGACGTGACTCGGCTCGTCGCGATCGTTGTCGGCTGCGCGCTCGCGGCGCGCGCGGGAGCGAGCCCGCATCCGCGCGAGGGCCAGGTCGTGCGCGTCGAGCGCGCGCCGCACGGGCTGAGCGGAACGCCCCGCTATTGCACGCTGCAGGCCGATCCGCTGAGCGGCGGCGTGTCGGGCGACTGCTTCGGGCCGGCGCCGCAGGTCGGCGATCGCATCGTCGTGCTCGACACCAGCCACGTGCTCGCCACCGCCCGCGTGACCCGCGCGATCCACACCAACGAGACCTGCGGCGACGCCGCGTGGTCGATCGAGGCCGTGCAGACCAGCGGCCAGGCGCAGTGGGAATCGGAGTACGGCCTGATCGACGTGCCGGTCGATCTGCGCACCGGGCGGCTCGCGCTCGGCGGCCGACCGGCGGCGAGCAACGAGTGGACGATGGGCGTCGATCGCGACGGCGATGGCGATCGCATCGTCGAGTTCCGCGGCTTCCCGTGCGACGACAACGCGGAGCCGACGGCGCGCGCCGCGACCAGCTCGTGCATCGAGGTTCGCGTGCCGACTTCGCACGGCCCCGAACGGCTGCGCGTCGATCGCAGCCGGAATTGCTACTGATGGAACGCCGCGCGCTGCTCGCCGCCGAGCGCGGCACGCTCTACAAGGAAGCCGAGACGCGCGTCGCGCTCGTGTATCCGAGCCCGTATCGAGCGGCGATGTCGTCGCTCGGCTACCAGCAGATCTATCGCGCGCTGCACGCGCTGCCCGGCGTCGCCGCCGATCGCGCGATGCTCCCCGACGATGGCGACCCGCCCGCGCGGTTCGACACGCTCGAGACCGGCCGGCCGGTCGGCGGCTATCCGATGCTCGCGTACTCGATCGCGTACGAGCTCGAGCTCGCGGGCGTGGCCGACACGCTCGCGCGCGCCGGCATCCCGGTCCTGCGCGAGGAGCGCGACGCGCGCCATCCGATCGTCGTCGCGGGCGGCCCGCTGACGTTCTCGAACCCGGCGCCGGCCGCGCCGTTCTGCGACGTGATCATCGTCGGCGAAGGCGAGGAGCTCGTCGTCGAGCTCGTGCAGACCGCGCGCGAGGTCGGGTTCGCGCGCGAGCGGCTGTGGGACGCCCTCGCCGGCCGGCCCGGCTTCTACCTACCGCACGTCCACGGCGAGCGCGTGCCCGACGTCGCGGCAGCGGCCGACGAGCTCCTGCCCGCGCGCTCCGCGATCGCGACGCCGCACACCGAGCTCGCCGACATGTTCATGACCGAGGCGGCGCGCGGCTGCTCGCGCGGCTGCACGTACTGCGTGATGCGGCGCTCGACGAACGGGGGCATGCGCATCGTGCCGCGCGCCGCGATCATCGGGGGGATCCCCGAAGGGGCGCGTCGGGTCGGCCTGGTCGGCGCCGCCGTCACCGACCATCCCGAGATCGCCGCGATCGTGCGCGACATCGTCGAGACCGACCGCGAGGTCGGCATCTCGAGCCTGCGTGCCGACAAGCTCGACGACGAGCTGGTCGGCCTGCTCGCGCGCGGCGGCTATCGCACGCTCACGGTCGCGGCCGACGGCGCGAGCGAGCGCATGCGCCGCGTGATCGAGCGCTCGACTCGCGCCGACCACCTGCTGCGCTCGGCCGAGCTCGCGCGCGCGCACGGCATGAAGACCGTGAAGCTGTACATGATGGTCGGCATCCCGGGCGAGACCGACGCCGACATCGACGAGCTCGTCCAGCTCTCGGCCGAGCTCTCGAAGATCCACCCGCGCGTCGCGTTCGGCGTCGCGCCGTTCGTCGCCAAGCGCCACACGCCGCTCGACGGCGCGCCGTTCGCCGGCATCGACGTCGTCGAGGCCCGGCTCGCGCGCCTGCGCCGCGGCCTCGCGGCCGCCGGGCTCGGCGGCAAGGTCGAGGTGCGCCCGACCAGCGCGCGCTGGGCGTGGGTCGAGTACATGCTCGCGCAAGGCGAGACTCGCGCCGGCCTCGCCGTGCTCGACGCCCACCGCGCCGGCGGCAGCTTCGCGGCGTTCCGCCGCGCGTTCGAAGCGCGCGACGTCCAGCCCACCGGCCCCCGCGCGCGCGTGCCGTCGAGCCAGGAGCTGATCGCGCTCAAGAAGAAGCGGCTGGCGTCGTAGCTGCCGGTTCAGGTCGCGCTGTACGCGACGCTGCACAGGTAGAACGTGCCCGTGACCGCGGCGGACTGCGAGGTCGCGGTCACCTTCATGTACGCCTTCATCGTGCCGGTCGGGACCGTGAACTCGGTCGCGTCGATAAGGTCCGCGGTCGCGGTCTCGGGCCCGAGCGTGTGGATCACGGTCGTGCCGTCTGCGGCGTACAGCGTCGCGGTCAGGCCGACCACGCCGGAGCCCTGGCGCGCCGACGAGCACGACATCGCGGCCTTGGTCGTGCCGGACGGAGGGTCGACCTCGTAGTAGTCGACGTCGCCCGCGCCGCCGATGTCGCCGTCGGCGAAGAACGAGCCGGCGTCCGCGCCGGTCGGCGTCGCGAGCACCTGCGCCGTGCCGACCGTGTCGTTCATGCCGGTGACACCCGCGCCTTCACCCTCGGCGGTGCCGAAATACAGCGACCCGGCGTAGTGCTGGATGAAGTAGTAGTCGGTCGCCGGCGTGGAGGTCGTCGCCGTGTTCTGCACGAACAGGTAGTACTCGACGCCCTCCGACGCCGGCAACGTCAGGTTGAGCGGGCCGTTCGTCGCGTTGTCGCCGTCCTTGTAGTTGGTCTGATCGGCCGACGACGCGATCGTCACGCCGTTGCCCGCCGTGATCCATGCCTTGACGTTCGACGTCGAGCCGTCGCCGTTCTCGGCGCTGATCGGCTGGACCCAGAAGTCGACGTGGTTGCGCGCGCCGAGATCGATCTTCGCAGCGGGCGCCGTGAACTGGAACACGTGCGTCGCGGTCGTGCTCGCGAAGTTGCCGTCGATCACGTAGTAGCCGTACTGGCCGGCGGCGTCGCCCGATGGCACGGCGTAGTTGATCTTGTCCGCGTGCGCGGTCGTGCCGTCCTGGGTCGACGACGCGTAGCTCTCGCGGGTGCCGGCCGATGACGTGTGGTCGACGAACAGCGTGTACTTGAAGTCGGTGACGCCCGACGCCGGGTAGCAACCGCTCGAGCTCTCGGCGTTGCAGTCGTCGACCGTGAGGTAGTACGTGCCGGCGGCGGTCGCCTGGAAGTAGACCTGCGAGTCGGTCGAGAACCGCGGCCACGCGTCGTCGTCCTGCGCGATCGCGGTCTCCGCCGAGTCGAAGATCGTGACGATCGTGTCGGTGACCGAGCCGTCGGTCGTCATCTCCGCGTTCGTCTGCGTCGCGGCGACGATGCGATCGCCTGCCACGAGCGTGAGCTTGTAATAGAGCTTGGTCTTGGTGTCGGGAAGCATGCCCATCGTGCCGCTCGTCGAATCGAGCGCCGACGTCAGGTCGATCGCGGTGGCGAACGAGGCGCCGTTCGGTGCGGCGTCGGGCATCGCGGTCGCGTCGGGCGTGTGACCGCTGCTGCTGCCGCATCCGCCCGCGATCAACGCGAGCGCGGCGATCTTCGTCGTGGTCCCCATACGTGCCTCCGAGGGGCGAGCATATACACGGTCAGCGCTCCCGCTTCCAGGTGCGAACGACCGGGCGTGTCGAGTCGGTCACGCGCAGCTCGCGGGGGATCCCGTCGAGGTCGATGACCAGACGCGCCATCCACGAGCCGTGGTCGACCGTCAGGTGAAGCCGGTACACGTGCTCGCCGTGGTCACCGTCGGGCTGGCGGCGGATCGACAGCTCGCCCCGGTGCAGCGTGTCGGGCGCGTCGCGCTCGGGCTCGGCGACCGCGAGCGCGACTCGCTCGTCGGGCTCGAGCACGGCCGGCTCGATCGGCCCTCCGCGATGCCGCGCGTCGCTGCGCGCGGCGGCAAACCCGGCGCTTTCGACGAGCGAGGCCGCGGTCGCCGGCGACAGCCACGCGACGAGCCGCGGCGTGCGGCCGGCATGCTCGGCGTGACGCGTGCCGTCGGGGCGCTCGACGTCGAGCGCGAGCGTGCGCGTGCCGTCGGGGGCCGTCGCGGTGCGTGCCGAGATCGTCTCGTCCTCGAGCGTCTGGCGCTCGACGACCTCGCCGGCGCGGCGTGCCATGCCGTACGCGCCGACCGCGGTGCCGTTGTCGGCGACGACGTAGCGGACCACGTGGGCGTCGGGCAGCTCGACCGGCGCGAGCCAGGCCGGCGCGCGATACGCCGCGACCAGCTCGTCGTGGCGCGTGCGCAGCTCGTCGCCCGACAGCCAGTGCCCGCGCACGACCACGCCATCGATGCGATCGAGCGCGCGCAGGTCGGCGAGCGGATCGCCGTCGAGCACCACGAGATCGGCGCGGGCGCCGGGCGCGATGCGACCGTCGTGCGGATCGCCGAGGAAGTCGGCGGCGTCGATCGTCGCCGCGCGCAGCGCCGCGTACGGCGTGAGCCCGGCCGCCGCGAGCAACGCGAGCTCCTGGTGCAGGCTCGCGCCGGGCACGACGTACGGGTTCGGCGTGTCGGTGCCGGCGAGCACCGGCGCACCGGCCGCCGCGAGCTCGCGCACGACCGCGAGCTGACCTTCCAGCTCGCGGTCGTGGAACTTCTCCATCGCGTGGCGCAGCTCGGCGATCGGCCGGCGCGGCCAGCGCGCGGGATCCCAGCGCGCGCGCCAGTCGGGCGACACCGCGTCGAGCTCGCCGACCTCGGGAATGCGCCCGCGCCACAG
>DATJXL010000025.1:0-33119 GCA_035500135.1 Kofleriaceae bacterium | reverse complement strand
AACGCTGTACAACACGCCGATCGTCGGCAAGCTGCTCGGCCGCGTGCTGCTACGCGTGCTCGGCGCCGAAGATCGCGCCGCGCGATTTCTGTACACGCGCGACGACGTCGAGCGCGTGCGCCGCATGAGCTTCGAGGAGCTCGCCGCCGACGCGCTCGCCGCGAAGTACTCGTGACGCTGCCCGCCGGCTTGCGCGCTCGGCTCGGCGAGCTGTTTCCGGGCACGCACGTCGTGCGCGCGATCCCGCTGCGCGACGACGAGACCGGCGGGCCCGAGATGAAGGCGCTCGGCTACGGCCGACCGTTGCGGATCCAACTGTCCGACGGCCGGACCGTCGTGTTTCACGTGCTCCGGCCCGACGATTTCGGCCACGATCGCCGTGCCGATCGCGTCGGCAACCTCGTGCTCGCGTACGACACGTTCGCGCAGGTGCCGCATCACGCCCACGCGCTCGACGTCGGGCTCGTGCGCGACGACGGCCTACTCGTCTCGCTCGCGAACACCGGCGAGCCGTACCTGGTCACGTCGTGGGTCGACGGCACGCTCTACGCCGACGAGCTCCGCCACGTGCACCAGCACGGCGCATCCCCGGTCGATGTCGCGCACGCCGAGGCGCTCGCGCGCGTGCTGCTCGAGATCCACGCGCAGCCGGGCTCGCATCCGGGCGCGTACACGCGCGCGATCCGCGACCTGCTCGGTCACGGCGAGGGCATCTTCGGCCTGGTCGACAGCTACGAAGGCGACGTCGTGCCGCCGGCGCGGCTGCGCGCGCTCGAGGAAGCGTGCCTGGCGTGGCGCTGGAAGCTGCGCGACCAGACACACCGCCTGCGCCGCACGCATGGCGACTTTCATCCGTTCAACATCGTGCTCGCAAGCGATCGCGTACACCTGCTCGACGCCAGCCGCGGCAGCGAGGGCGATCCCGCCGACGACGTCGCGTGCCTCGCGATCAACTTCGTGTTCTTCGGCGAGCCCGCGCGGCCGCTGTGGGACGCGTTCTGGCGGACGTATCTCGCCGGCGACGGCGGCGACGTGCGCGCCGCGGTCGCGCCGTTCTTCGCGTGGCGCGCGCTCGTGCTCGCGAGCCCGAAGTGGTACCCGCACCTCGCGCCTGGCGAGCGCGAACGCATTCTTGCTTTCGCGGAAGGTGCGCTCGCCGCGCCGCGCTTCGATCACGAAGCCGGATGGCCGCCATGACGGGCGTCGTCGCGTGGCTCACCGGGCTTCCGTCGTCGGGCAAGACGACGCTCGCGCGCGCGATCGCGGCCGAGCTCGACCACCACGGCGAGCACGCGGTGGTGCTCGACAGCGACGAGCTGCGCGCCGCGTTCGATCCGCCGCTCGGCTACGACGACGACTCGCGCGTCCATCTCTACCTCACACTCGCTCGACTCGCCGCGTCGATCGCGCGCCAGGGACACATCGTGCTCGTGCCGGCGACCGCGCATCGGCGCGCGTTTCGCGATGCCGCGCGCGCGATCGCGCCCGCGTTCGTCGAGATCTTCGTCGACACCCCGCTCGACGAGTGCCGCCGCCGCGACACCAAGGGGCTGTATGCTGCGAACGCGCCGCGAGCTCCCGGCGCCGGAGTCGCGTACGAGCCACCGCTCGCGCCCGACCACGTCGTGCAACCCGGCGATCACGCAGCGCCCGCCACCATCGCGCACGCGCTCGTACACCTCCTACATCGTGCTTGACGGAGCGCGGGTTTCTGCGGACGCTTAACATCGTGGGAGCGACGGCCGTCGCCCAGCCGTTAGGCCGCTATCAGATCGCGAGATTGCTCGCGAAGGGCGGGATGGCCGAGCTTTGGCTCGCCTCCGATCACACCGGGCGTCACGTCGTGCTCAAGCGCATCGCGGCCGAGAACGCCCGGGACGAGCAGCTCGTGCGCATGTTCCTGTCGGAGGTGCGCCTCGCGCAGTCGCTGCGCCATCCCAACATCGTCGAGGTGCTCGATACCTGCGAAGACCGCGGCGATTACTTCTTCGCGATGGAGTACGTGCACGGCGAGGACCTGCGCAACGTGCTCAAGCGAGTGCACGATCGCAACGATCAGCTGCCGCTGTCGGTCGCGCTCACGCTGATGGCCGGGGTCGCGGCAGGGCTCCATCACGCGCACGAAGCGCGAAGCGCCGACGGCAAGCCGCTCGGGCTCGTCCACCGCGACGTCTCGCCGGCGAACATCCTCGTCGCCTACGACGGCAGCGTGAAGGTCACCGACTTCGGCATCGCGAAGGCGACGCTGCGCACCGCCGAGACCAGGTCCGGCACGCTCAAGGGCAAGGTCGCGTACATGTCGCCCGAACAGGTCACGGGCCGCGACATCGATCGCCGCTCCGACATCTTCTCGCTCGGCATCGTGTTCTACGAGACCGTCACCGCGCGCCGGCTGTTCAAGAACGACAACGACTTTCTGACGATGAGCGCGATCGTGCAGGGCGATATCCCGCCGCCGTCGCAATTCCGACCCGATCTGCCGGCGCGCGTCGAGGCGATGATCATGAAGGCCCTGCAGCCGCTCGCGAAGGATCGTTTCGATACCGCCGAGCAGCTCCGCCGCGAGATCGAGAAGTTCATGCACGCGATCGGCAGCAAGGCATCGCCGGCGAGCATCGCCGACTACATGAAGATGCTGTTCGGCGTGCGCCAGGAGCCGTGGCTCTCGGGCGAGGAGCCGACGCAGCTATCGCCGCCGCCGATCGACTTCGACGGCAGCGACAGCGGGCTCGTCGCACCGCCCGAGGCCGCCGCGCAGCGGCTCGTGCTGCCGCGCAAGATCGCGCCCGAGCCGTCGTCGCTGATCGCGCGCGCACACGGCGAGGCGATCGGCGAGCCGGTGCCGCCGAGCGGATCCCGCGCGCCGCGCGCCGAGACGCTCGCGATCGATCCGAGCACGATCGCGCCGGTCCAGCGCGCGACGAGACCGGCGAAGAGCTCGCGCTGGATCATCGTCGCGCTGGCCGGAACGCTCACGGTCGCCGCGATCGTGGTCGGCGTGATGAAGTTCGCCGGCGGAGGCTCGCCGGCACAGGCGCAGCCGCCGACACCGGCACCGGCGGCGGCACCGGCTGCGGAACCGGCGGCGGCACCGGAACCGGCGGCGGCACCGGAACCGGCACCGGCACCGGCAGCGGCACCGGCGGCGGCACCGGCTGCGGCACCGGCACCGGCACCGGCACCGGCACCGGCTCCGGTCGCGGCTCCCGCTCCTCACCACGTCCATCACGCCGTCGCTCCCAAGCCCGCCGCGCCTCCCGCGCCTCCACCCGACAAGAAACATGCGGCCAAGGACACCACGTGGGATCCTAATTCCTTGTTCGCACCCAAATGACGACGACGAAACCGACGCTCGCCCTCGTGCTCGCCTTCGCGCTCGCCTCCGGTGCGCGCGCGTTCGCCGGCGATCCGAAAGCGATGGCGCAGGAGCACGTCCACGCGTCGGAGAAGCTGTTCCAGGACGGCAAGTACAGCGAAGCGCTCAACGAGCTCACCACGGCGTACGCGCTCGATCCGCAACCGGGCCTGCTCTACGCGATCGCGCAGGTGCACGTGAAGCTCGGCGAGTGCGCCGACGCGATCACGTGGTACCAGCGCTTCCTCGATACCAAGCCCGACGAGCGCCCGGCGAAGGCCGCGCGCGAGGCGATCGAGATGTGCAGCACCGCGCTGCCGAAGCAGCCCGAGCCGCCGCCGCAACCGCAACCACCGCCGCAACCGCAGCCGCCACCGCCGGCACCGGCCGCGAAGTCGGCGCCGGCCGCGAAGCCGACCGCGACACCGTGGTACGGCAGCGTGCTCGCCGACGCGTTCGTGCTCGGCGGCGCGATCGCGGGTGCGACCAGCATCGAGCTCTACCACCGCGCGCTGAACGACTTCGATCGCGCGGACACCGCGGGCACGTACGCGAGCAACCACGAGCTCGTCGAAGACGGCCACAGCCAGCGCCAGTGGGCGATCGTCGCCGGCGTCGGCGGCGTCGTGCTGGTCGGCGGCGGCGTCGCGTACTTCCTGTTGCACGTGCGGACGCTGGAACCCGACGTCACGATCTCGCCGACCAACACCGGCGCGGTCATGACGTGGAGCGGACGGTTTTGATGCGCGCGTTCGCCATCGCGGTGGTCGCGCTCGCGTGCGGTTGCGTACCGTCGACGTTCCATTGCTCGAGCGACACGAGCTGCGGCGCGTCCGGCGTGTGCGAGCCGGCCGGCTACTGCGCGTACAGCGACGGAAGCTGCGCGAGCGGCCTGCGCTACGGCGATCTGTCGAGCTCGTACTCGGGCGTGTGCGTCGGCAACGAGGTTCCGGGCGACGGCAGCGGGTCGAGCATGGATACCGACGGCGATGGCGTGCCCGACTCGAGCGACAACTGCCCGACCGTTTCGAATCCCGGCCAGGAAAACGAGGACGGCGACAGGTTCGGCGACGTCTGCGATCCGTGCCCGCCCGTCGCCGACGACAACCCACCCGACACCGACGGCGACGGCGTCGCCGACGCGTGCGATCCGAACCCGAGCACTCCTGGCGACAAGATCTTCCTGTTCGAGGGCTTTCACCACGGCGTGCCGAGCGGCTGGGAAGTGGTCGGCACCGGATGGGCGGGCTCGGGTGACGACGTCGTCATCGACAACACGACCGGCACGACCGCGGTCTACGTGTCGACACCTGGTCCCACGAGCACGCACGAGACGATCTCGGCCGCGTACACCGTCAACACCGCCACGATGACACTCGCGAACGCGGGCGTGCTCGACGATCACGCGGTCGGCGGCACGTACATGGGCTGCGGGCCGTACTGGTACATGAACGCGAACGGCCTCGATCTTCACGACACCGGCACCGGGACGTACAACCTGGTCGGCTTCGAGATGACCGTGGGCGCGACCTACAACGCCAACCTCCGCCGCGACATCACTGCGTTCACGTGCGTGGCGACGAACACCACGTCGAACGCGACCGCGAACGTGTCCGCGACGGACGCGCTGGCGAACACGCCGCCGTCGATCGGCGTCTTCGCGACCGGGTCGTCGATCAACTTCCACTGGCTGATGGTCGTCTCGAACGACTGACGAGCGCGACCAGCAGCACGATCACGAGACCGCCGTTGCCGCCGCCGCTCGAGCATCCGCTCGCGTGCTTGGCGGGCTCGGTCCCCGTGTCCGAGCCCGGGTCCGAGCCCGGGTCCGAGCCCGTGTCCGAGCCCGTGTCCGAGCCTCCGCTGCCGCTGCCGGCCATCCCGCTCGTGTCGCACACGTCGTCCTGCCCGATCGGCTCGACGGTGCATCCCGCCGATCCCGTACACGTCTCCTCCTCGACCATCCCGTTCTGGCACCGCCACGCCTCCGCGTGATCGCTCGTGCAGTTCCACAGCGGCCAGGCGTCGTTGCACGTGCAGCTGCCACCGAGCCGCTCCATGTACTGGCACCACTGCCAGTAGAAGCCGGGATCGCGGTGGTTATCGATGCCGCCGTAGCTGGCGCTGTTCTCGCAGCTCTCGAGCGTGTCGGTGCACGGCGCCGACGACTCCGCCATCACGTTGCCGTTCGGGATCTGGTAGTGCCCGACGACGTGCTTGCGATCGAGCGGCACCGAAAAGCGCGAGCGAATGCTCGCGACCAGCTTCGCGCTCGTCTCGTAGAGCCCGTCCGAGTAGCCCGACGCGTCGGCGGCGAAGCCGACGTGCTCGATGCCGACCGACGTCTCGTTGTAGTAGTAGTTGCCCGCGTGCCACGCGGTGTACGTCTCGGGCACGAACTGCGCGACGCGCGAGCCGTCGGCGTCGACGAGGTAGTGCACCGACTTTCCGGAATCGTTCTGCAGCGTCGCGAGCGAGGCGTCCCAGCCGCCCTCGGTATCGTGGATGACGATCTTGTTCACCGCGGCGTTGCCGAGCGGGCGGTCGGTGTTGCACTTGTTCGTGCAGCTCGTCGTCACCCAGATCGCGCCCGGAAAATCCGGCGTCGGCGTGGTGTCGGGCCCGACGAGCGCACCCCGTGTCATCGGCACGGCGAGCGCGGGATGCGGCGCGATCGCGACGAGCTCGCCGCCGCGCGCCGCGAACGTGCCGCCGGTGCGCACGAGCGCGAGCACGCGGATCGCGTACGCGCGCGCGCTGGCGTCGTCGAAGCCGCTCAGCTGCTCGAGCGCGGCCGGCCACGTCGCGGGATCGCGGGTCGCGCCGAGATACGCGAGCACGCGCGCGCCGGCTCGCGTGCCGAGCGCGGTGTCCTGGCGCACCGCGAGCTCGTCGGCGCCGACCAGCGACGCGCCGAGCGCGAGCGTGTCGAGCCGGCCGCGGCGCAGCTCGAGCCGGCCCGCGACCGGCACGTTGTCGTCGGGCGAGGCGTCGCGCCACGCCTCGAGCGCCAGGCCACCCTCCTCGACCGCGACCGCCGCGACCAGGTCCACCGGCACGCCGGCCTCGTCGGCCGCCTCGCTCAGCTCGCCCGTCACCGGCCCGGCCGGCGCAGCCGGCGCGGCGCAGGCCACGACCGCGGCGAGAGCGAGGATGCGGGTCATCGCGGTGCTGCTCGTGCAGCCCGAGGGCCAGCGCGCGATCGCCGGATTTCCGCCGGTTAGGTGGAACCGCGGGGGGTGCTGCTCACCTGTGTGTGCCCACGCCAGGTGGCGGTGTCGGCTTGGCCTCGGCGGGCGGCGGCTCCACGCCCGGCGCCGCCACGACCGGATAGCCACGGCGGAACCATTCGTTGATGCCTTCGTCGAGCACGGCGGCGTGGGCGTAGCCGCGCTTCGCGAGCTCGTCGACGACGATGCCCGATAGATGATGCGGGCACGCGCAGTACGCGAAGATCCACGTGCCGTCCTTCGGCAACACGTCGAGGCGCGCGAGGTCGTGATACGGCATCGACACCGCGCCGGCGACGTGCACGCGGCGCCACTCCGGCTCCGGCCGCGCATCGAGGATGATCATGCGCTTGCCGACCGCGAGCGCCTTCGCGACCTGATCGATCGTCACGTAGGCGCGATCGTCGTGGCGGACGTCGAACTGCGGTTGCCCGCCGCGTGGATTCAGCACGAGCGGCTCCTTGCCGGTCGGCGGCGGCAGCTGGCCTTCCTGCTTGCCCGGCTGGGTGAACGCACGCACGTATGCGATGACGTCGTCGAGCTGACCGTCGTCGAGCTTGCCCTGCCACGCTTCCATCGGCGTGCCCGGCCGGCCATGCACGACGGCCCACTTGAGGTACGCGTCGCTCGCGGTGGCGAGCAGCTGCGAGTTCGCGAGCTGGACCGCCTCGCCGCGGACCGCGCGCGTGCCATGGCACTTGGCGCAGTTGTCCTTGTACACGGTCGCGCCGCGCAGGATGTCGCCGGCGCCGACGGGCGGCAGGGCGATCGGCGCCGGGCCGTGCTGGCGCAACCACGCGACCAGCTTGCCGACCTCCGCCGCGTCGAGCGGACCGCCGAGGATCTTGCCGTACGCCGCCATCGACGTGCCCGGCCGGCCGCGCTCGATCGCGCCGCGCAAGAAGTCGTCGCTCGCGCTCTCGAGGAACGTCGAGCTCACGAGCGACGGCGCGTGATCGGCCTTGTAGCCTTTCGCGTCCGCGCCGTGACACGGCGAGCACAGCTTCTGGAACAGGCCGTTGCCGTCGAGCAGCGCGAGATCGCCGTCGCGCTGGCCCGCATCGTGCGGCGGCGGCGGCGCGCTGGATCGAGATCCGCACGCCGCCGCGAGCCAGACGACTGCGAGCGATCTAGCGGCGGCGCCAGCCACCTTCCACGTACACGCGCCGGCGGCCGCGAACTTCCCAGCGACCCGGGCCCCAGACGTAACCGGCACGCGCGCCTTCCCAGCGACCGCGGCGCCACACCCAGCGCCCGCCGTACCAGTCCCAGCGGCCGCCGATCCAGACGTAGCCCGGACGAACGACGACCACCTCTTGCTCGTACTGCGGCGGCGGCGGCTCGGGGGCCGCTTCGACGTCGACGGTGGCGACTGGTTCGGCGACCACGCCGGCTTGCCCGTCGACCACGCATCCGCTCGCGGCGAGCGATGCTGCGAGAGCCAGACTACCTAGAACGTGCTTGCGAGACATATTCGATCCTCCTAGGCCGACCCGTCCGAGCAAACTCGAGACCAGACGGATTGCCGAGAAATTACGCTGAAATCCCGTCGCGGGTGTAGCTCCGCTCGCGTGAAAGGCACGCCACACCCGCGGCTTTCTGCCCGGCTCGCACTTTCGCCGCATACCGCGGTCGGTGTCGGGTATCATGCAACCATGGGCTGGCGCCTCGCGGTCGTCGCGGTGTTGTGCGCTTGCGGCGCGCGCCTCGAGCCAGGAGGCTCCATCCTCGACAACGGCCCCGACGCCTCGTCGGGTGGCGGGTCTGACGGTTCTTCAACGGCGAGCCCCGACGCGGCGCTCGGAGCATGGGGGCCGGCAGCGCCGGTGACCGGCGCTTCGGATCCGACGATCTCGCAAGACGACTGCACGGTGAATTCGACGCAGACCGAGCTGTACTTCAAGAAAGCATCCCCGGCGGGCGATACCGACCTCTACGTGATGACGCGCGCGACCTCGAGCGATCCGTGGGGCACGCCCACGCAGGCGACCGCGCTCGACTCGACGGCCAGTGAAGAGAGCCCGCGGCTCTGGGACAACGATCTCACGATCTACTTCGGTCGCGGCGGCTCGATCTTCAAGTCGACGCGCGCGTCGGTGACATCGCCGTGGGGCACGCCGACCGCGGTCACCCCGATCAACGTGTCCGGCACGTACAACAAGTGGCTCGCGGTGTGTACGAACAACGGCGTCGAGTACTTCATGGTCAGCCGCTCGGCAGGCCCGAACGAGACCAACCAGGATCTGTTCATCGGCACGCTCGACGGCACGGATACCGCCACCGACTCGTCGCTGAGCTCGGCCTCGAGCGAGATCTCGGCCTATCTCAGCCCCGACTGCTTGACCGCGGCGTTCGCGTCCAATCGCAGCGGCAACACGCAGATCTACATGGCGACGCGAACGGATCCGACCGCCGACTTCGGACCGGCCATGGGCCCCGTGATGGATTTCGGCACGGCCACCGACAACGAGGACCTGTGGCTGTCCGCCGACATGCGCACGGCGGTGTTCGCGTCGATTCGCGACGGCGACACCAACAAGGCCGTGTACGTTTCCACGCGCTGACGGATGCACGCGCTCGCGAGGCGATTGGTGGAGCGGGCCGGCGCGCCGGGCGATCTCGACGCGATCGCGGCGCGGCTGAGCGCGGCCGCGACCGACGCGCGCGGGAGGTGGCCCGGGCTCGGCGCGTGCGACGAACCGTTCGGCGACGCGGTGGCCGCGCGAATCGAGGGCGAGCCCGACGTCGCCGAGGCGCTCGCGCGGCTGGCACTCGCCGACATCTACCTCGTCGCGGCGTGCTTGCACGGCGATCGCGGCGCGCTCGCCGCGGTGGAGCGCATCGTGCGCGGGGAAGCCGAGCGCGCCGCGGCCAAGCTCGCGGCCGGGCCGTCCGCCGACGACGTCGCGCAGGAGCTGCTGGTGAAGCTCCTGGTCGCGGCCGACGGGCGCGCGGCGAAGCTCGCCGCGTTCGGCGGGCACGGCGCGCTGCACGCGTGGCTGCGCGTCGCCGCGATCCGCACCGCGATCAGCATGACCCGCCGCAAGTCGGAGGCCGCTGTCGACGACGACGCGCTCGCCGCGATCGCGGACGACGCCGACGACCAGCAGCTCGCGTTCGTGAAGTCGAGCTATCGCGCCGAGTTCAAGCGCGCGTTCGCGGCCGCGTTCGCGGCGTTGCCGCCACGCGCGCGTACGCTCCTGCGTCTCCAGGTCCTCGACCAGCTCGCGCTCGAAGAAGTCGGCGCGTTCTATCAGGTCTCGCGCGCGACCGCCGCGCGCTGGCTCGCCGATGCGCGCGCCGAGCTCGTCGCCGGCACGCACGCGCGGCTCGCCGAGACGCTGCGCGCCGACGCCGCCGAGCTCGCGGAGATGATGCGGCTCGTCGCGTCGAGCTTGTACGCGACGCTGCCGAACCTGCTGCGCACGAAACCTAGCTGAACCGGCACGCGGCGTGGCCGAGCACGCGCGGACCCTCGACCGTGCCGGTCGGCGTCGCATGCCAGCCGCGCGCGATGCGATCGTCGAGCAGCTCGTCGGCGGTCGGGCGGTGATCCCACACGGAGATCGCGGTGACCGCGCCCAGTCACGTCGTGTCGAACACGAGATACGCGGCGATGACACCAGGCGCACGCACGATCACGTCGTGGGTGAACTCGTCCTGCACGACCACGTCGACGAGCTCGCCTGGCGGGCGCTGTGCGTGCACCCACGCGAGCACGTCCTCGAGCGTGGCGCAGCGCGCCGCGGGCGCGAGCTGCGCGAGCGCGCTCTCGGCGAGGCTCGCAGCGACGACGCGCAGCTCGGTCATCGGGCGATCATGCCATCCGGGCACGTGCGTTGCACACCTTATCGGTCATGCGTGCCATCGTGCCGATCGGACGGGCGTTGTTCGCCCTCATCTTCATCACGACCATCTTCGGCTGCTTCTCGCACGGCACGATTGCCTATGCCGCCGCGCACGGTGTGCCGGTCGCGACCGTGGCCGTCCCGGTCGCCGGCATGATCGCGCTCGCCGGCGGGCTCAGCGTGCTGCTCGGCTATCGCGCGCGCTTCGGCGCGTTCCTGTTGCTGGTGTTCCTCGTCCCGGTGACGTTGATCATGCATCGCTTCTGGGGGCTCGCCGATCCGCAGCTCGCGATGATGCAAAAGGCGCAGTTCATGAAGAACGTGGCGCTGATCGGCGGCGCGCTGCTGGTCATGTATTACGGCGCCGGTCCGATCAGCCTCGACAATTGATGATAGCGTCGCGGCGAGATGCCGATCACGACCATCGTCGCGGCCGTCGACCTTTCCGTGCAGGCCGATCAAGCGCTCGAGCGCGCCGCCGCGCTCGCCGAGCTCCGCGGCGCGAAGCTCGTGATCGCGTACGCGCAGGCCGACGACGCGCCGATCGCGAACGTGGGCAACGAGATGCTCCGGACGCTCGGCGATGTGACCGCCGCGGTGCGCGCCGAGGAAGCGCGCCGCCTCGACGAGCGGCTCGAGGCGCTGCGCGGGCGCGGCGTCGCTGCCGAGCTCGTGAGCAGGACCGGCGCGCCGGGCGAGGTCGTCGCCCAGATCGCCGCGGAGCGTCACGCCGAGCTCGTCGTCGCCGGTACGCACGGGTTGACCGGCATCTCGCGGTTCTTGCTCGGCAGCGTCGCGAACGCGATCCTGCGCCACGCGCCGTGCGACGTGCTCGTGTGTCGCGGCACGTCGGGCCCGACGGCGTTCCAGCGGCCGCTCGTCGCGACGGATTTCTCGCCGGCCGCCGCTCGCGCGCTGCGCAACGCGTCCGAGCTCACCGCGCCGGGCGCGGCGATCGACGTCGTCCACGCGTGGCAGCTGCCGGCCGGCTCGTGGGGCGCGACGCTGCTCGGCCAGGCGCGCTTTCCGTGGTCGACCGTGCGCGATGCCGTGGTCTCGGCCGCGCGCACGCAGGCCGATCAGCTCGTCGCCGGCAACGCCGCGCTCGGCCGCACGATTCACGTCGAGCTCGTGCAAGGCCCGCCGGCGTCGGTGATCACGCACGCCGCGGAGCGCGGCGGCTACGACCTGATCGCGCTCGGCACGCACGGCCATCGCGGATTCCGCCGCCTGCTGCTCGGCTCGGTCGCGGAGAGCACGATCCGCCACGCGCCGTGCTCGGTCCTGGTCGCGCACGGCGAGCACGCCGGCGAGACCGCGAAGTTCAAGAAGGCCTGAGCTACTTGATCGAGCCGCCCTCGAGGGTGAGCGCTTCGATCTTGTTCTCTTCCTTGGCGGCATCGTCCGCGCCCGGCAACGCGGGTTTCTGCTCGGTGATGTTCGGCCAGGTTTCGGCGCTGTCGGCCTTGGCCTGCAGATGCTTCGGCCACGACGCGGTGTCGAGCTCGCTGGCCTTCTTCACGCCGCTGACCAGCGCGTTGATGTCCTTGTAGATGGCCCACTTCGCGGGCAGCTCGCTCTCCTCGAAGATCGCGGTCGTCGGACACTCGGGCTCGCACGCGCCGCAGTCGATGCACTCGTCGGGGTTGATCGCGAGCGAGTTCTTGCCTTCGTAGAAGCAGTCGACCGGACACACCGCGACGCAGTCGGTGTACTTGCACTTCACGCACGGGTCAGCGACGACGTATGCCATGGCGTGCAATCTAGCCAATCTTCGTCCGAAAGTGCAGAGTGTCCGGCATGAAGTCGGTCGCCCTCGTGCTCGCGCTCGCAGCCTGCCAGCGCGGTGATGCGGGCTCGTCCGCAAGCGCCCCGCCGGCGGTCTCGCACGCCCAGGTCACCGACGCGTACCGCGCCGACATCACGCGGCTGTGCGATTGCGTTCATCTGTCGGGCGCCGATCAGCTGACCGGAGATCGCTCGACCGCGATCGCGATCTGGCTGGGCTCGAACATCACGACCAGCGACGCGCACCAGTTTCTCGTCCAGATCCAGCCGCTCGAAGGCGAGCCGAAGGCGCGAGCCCTCGAAGCCGAGGCGCACCGTGTCGGGCTGACCGGCTGCGCGCTCGCGTCGGAGTGGCGCGCGCCGAAGTGACGTGCGACGATCCGGCGCGATGAGGCGCCTCGCGCTCGCGCTCGCGCCGGTCGTCGCGGCCGGCTGCAATCAGCTGTTTGGCCTTCACGACACGAAGATGCTCGACGCGCCGCCCGGCGACGCGCCCGACGCATTCGCGCCGACGTTGTCGATCACGCGCCAGGTGCTCGCGCGCGCCGGCATGCAACAGGTGATCACGAACGTGTGGTCGACCACCGATCCGGTGCCGACCGTGCGGGTCGGCACGCTCGACGGCGCGCTGACCGACCTGTCGGTCGACGACCAAGGCCACTTCGTCGTGCCGGCCGAGCTGGTGACCGGTACGTACCGCATCGTCTATCAGCTGCCGAGCGATCCGGTTCCGACCGAGATCGTGTGGACGGGCATGCAGGGCACGTTCACGGTGCCGCTGCTCGGCCGCGCCGAGCGCGCGATGCCGCCCGCCGGCGCGCAGCTCGAGTTCGCTCCGACCGGGGCCACGACGTTCATCAGCCCGACGATCCTTACCTCGGGGCTGTGGACGACCACGAGCGTGGCCGGCGTGCTCGGCAGCCCGCAGTCGTTCCCCTACCCGTACACCGGTTCCTCGGTCACGTTGAGCGGGCCGTTCGGCTCGCTCGACGGCTCGATGGGCGACGTCGAGGTCTTGACCTCCACAGACGGCACGAACGGCAAGGGCACGAGCGGGTTCGCGGTGATGGAGGTCGCGCAGCTCGTGGCCGGGACGATGGTCACGGCGACGTCGACGTGGGTGGTGCCGGGGACCGCGGGCGCGGCCTCGGCCAGCCCGACGTTCACCACCGACAACCTCGAGACCGACCTGTACGTCCCGCTCGGCGGCTTCATCAGCCAGCCGCCCGTCGAGCTGTATCAAGCCGGCGTGCTGGCGACGACGGACATGCTCGCGTTCGACCAGCCGGTCCCCGGCGATCTCGACAATGGCGGCTTCCTGCCGCTGTGGTCGTCGTCGGGAGTCGCGACGCCGATGAAATTCGCGAACCCGTTCGACGGCAACAACGGGCCGGCACCGAAGCTTCCGCTCGCCACATTCGGCCGCTACACCATGACGCGCAGCTACAACGGCTTGTCGCTCACGAGCGGCTACGAGTCGGCCGGCGGCCCCACGGCGTCGCTCGACTTCGACGTCGGGGTCGCGCAGCACGTGAGCTTCGGCGGCGCCGCGCTGACCGAGTCGGCCAGCGACGGTACGCCGACCGTGACGGCGACCACGTCGACGATCCCGCTCAGTTTCGGGATCGCGATGCAGACCTCGATCGACGACTGCATCGTCACGCTGTACCAGGTATCCGGCACGTCGCTGGTACCGCAGTATCGCTATCAGATGATCAGCCTGCCGACCGCGAACGCGCCGCTACCGATCGATGGTTCGCTCTTGCTGGCCGGCTCGAGCTACACGTTCGGGATCGCGTGCCGCAAGGGCACGCGCACGATGACCGACTTCACGCAGGTCTCGTTGCCGTTCGTCGAGTCGATGATCTACACGGCGGTGTTCGCCGTGACGTCGTGAGCCCGCGCGGCGTCCGGTAGTCCGGCTCGGTCCGGCCGAAGTGTCCGGCCGTCGGACGTTCCGGACGACGCGGCACGCGAGATCGCGCGGTTGCGCCGGCACGCGACGTGAAACGCGTCGCACCGGAGGATTTCATGTCGGCACAAGAGAAGAAGAACAAGTCGATCGCGGAGGCGGTGCGCGCGATCCACAAGCAATTCGGCACGGGCGCGATCATGCGGCTCGACGGCAGCGAGACGCAGCACGTGGACGTGATCGGCACCGGCTCGGTCGCGCTCGACGTCGCACTCGGCTGCGGCGGCTTGCCGCGCGGCCGCATCGTCGAGATCTACGGCCCGGAATCGTCGGGCAAGACCACGCTGACCTTGCACGCGATCGCCGAGGCACAGCGCGCCGGCGGCGTCTGCGCGTTCATCGACGCCGAGCACGCGCTCGATACCGAGTACGCGCGCCGGCTCGGAGTCGAGCTCGACGATCTGCTCGTCAGTCAGCCGGACTGCGGCGAGCAAGCGCTCGAGATCGCGGACACGCTCGTGCGGACCGGCGCGATCGATCTGATCGTCGTCGATTCGGTCGCGGCGCTCACGCCGCGCGCCGAGATCGAGGGCGAGATGGGCGACTCGCACATGGGCCTGCAAGCGCGGCTGATGAGCCAAGCGTTGCGCAAGCTGACGGCGGTGATCGCGAAGACGAAGAGCTGCGTGATCTTCATCAACCAGCTTCGCCAGAAGATCGGTATCGTCTACGGCAACCCCGAGACCACGACCGGTGGTAACGCGCTCAAGTTCTATTGCTCGGTGCGGCTCGACATCCGGCGCAAGAAAGCGATCAAGCGGGGCGAAGAGACGATCGGGAGCGAGGTGAAGGTGAAGGTCGTGAAGAACAAGCTCGCACCGCCGTTCCGCGAGGCAGAGTTCGAGATCCTCTACGGCACCGGCGTCAACAAGCTCGGCGAGCTCGTCGACACGGCCGAGAAGCTCGGCCTGATGGAGAAGTCGGGGACCTGGTACTCGTACGGAGGCGAGAAGATCGGCCAGGGCCGCGACAAGGTGCTCGCCCACCTCGACGAACACCCGCTCCTGCAGGAGCAGCTGCGCACCGCGCTGGTCTCGCAGGCGCGTCGCGCGGTTGCGGGTCAGGCCGGCGCGAACGGAGCGCCACCGCCGAGCTGAGGGCTACGACGCGACGCGGTCGCTGATCAGCTGGTGCTCGACCAGGCGGTGGTACGTGCCGCGGCGCTGCATCAGCTCGTCGTGGGCGCCCTGCTCGACGATGCGCGCCCCGTCGATGACGACGATGCGGTCGGCGTCGCGTACGGTCGAGAGGCGATGCGCGACGATGATCGTCGTGCGGTCGGCGCGCACGCGGGCGAGCGCGCCTTGCACGGCGGCTTCGCTCTCGGCGTCGAGGTTGGAGGTCGCCTCGTCGAGCACGAGCACGCGCGGGTTGGCGACGAGGGCACGGGCGAGCGCGATGCGCTGCTTCTGGCCGCCCGACAGCTTCGTGCCGCGCTCGCCGATCTTGGTCGCGTAGCCGTCGGGGAACGCGGTGATGAAGTCATGCGCGTTCGCGTCGCGGGCGGCTTGCTCGATCTCGGCGTCGGTCGCACCGTCGCGGCCGTAGGCGATGTTCTCGCGGATCGTGCCGGCCCACAGCACCGGTTCCTGCGCGACGATCGCGAGCGCGCGGCGGAGCTCCGCGAGCGGCAGCTCGCGCACGTCGATGCCTTCGAACAGAACGCGGCCGGCATCGACGTCGTAGAAGCGAAACAGGAGCGACAGGATCGTCGACTTGCCGGCGCCGGATGGGCCGACGAGCGCGACGGTCTCGCCCGGCCGGATGTGGAGATCGACGTCGGTCAGCACCGGCTGGCCGCGGCGCGCCGGATACGCGAACGTCACGCGCTCGAACGCGATCGCGCCCTTGCCGGCCGGCAGCGGCGTCGCCGGCTCGCGATCACGGATCTCGGGCAGCGTGTCGATCACCGCGAACAGGCGATCGGTCGCGCCCGCCGCGCGTTGCAGCGAGCCCCACAGCCCCGCGAGGTCGGCGACCGCGCCCGCGACGATGAACGTGTACAGGAAGAACGACGTCAGGTCGCCCGCGGTGAGGTCGCCGTGGATCAGCGCGCGGCCGCCCATCCACACCACGATCGCGACGCCGGCGTAACCCGCGGTCATCGCCACCGCGAAGAACCACGACCGCCAGCGCACGAGCTCGAGCGTCTTGGCGAACGCGCCCTCGACGCCGGCGCGGTAGCGCGCGGCCTCGTGGCGCTCGCGCACGAGTGCTTGCACGGTCGAGATGCCCCCGATCGCCTCCTGGATCTGACCCGACACGTTCGCGAGCTCGTCCTGCACGCCGCGCGTCATCTTGCGGATCTTGCGGCCGAAGCCGACCGTCGCGAGCACGACCGGCGGCACGATCGCGAGCATGATCAGCGTCAGCCGGACGTCGATCACGAACAGCATGACGAGCGCGCCGGCCATCTGGACCGCGTTGCGCGTCGCCATCGACAGCTCGCTGCCGACGACGTCCTCGATCACGGTCACGTCGCTCGCGAGCCGGCCCACGAGCTCGCCCGAGCGCCGCTCGTGAAACCACGCGAGCGGCAGCGTCAGCACGCGGTCGACGACCATGCCGCGTAGATCGGCGACGACGCGCTCGCCGAGCCAGCTGATCGAGTAATGGCGCAGCCACACGAAGCACGCGTTGATCACGAACAGCACGCACAAGCCACCGACGATCACGTCGAGGTCGTGGCTGTCGGCGCCGTGCATGCCGACGTCGATCGCGTAGCGCGCGGCCTGCGGGTACGCGAGCGTGATCCCCGATGCCGCGAGCAGCGCGAACACGGCGAGCACGAACCGCGCGCGATGCGGGCGGATCAGCGCGGTCAGCCGCCACAGCACGGCGAGCCGGCGGCGCTCGCGCGGCCGCTCCCCTTCGCGCTCGGGCGGGTCCACGTACGGCGCGGCCATCGGTGGTGCATAGCATGCCGGCCGTGCGATACCTCCTCGCAGCCGTTGCAACGCGGTCCGCCGCTGGGTGTCAGAAAGGTCAACATGCGCGCACGTCTCGCTCTCGCTTCGTTTTTCGCCGCCGCTGTCGGAATCGCTTGCGGCTCGACCGCCAAGCCGATCGCACCGCCGCCGGAGCCACCGCACGACCTGCCGCCCGCCGACCAGGCGGCGAAGCACGACGCGCCACCTGCCGATCCGCTCGACGCGGTCTCGCCGCTCGACCCCGACATCAAGCTCGGTCACCTGCCGAACGGCATGACCTACTACGTCATGAAGCACGAGAAGCCGGAGCAGCGCGCGTCGCTGTGGCTCGCGGTCAACGCCGGTTCAGTGCTCGAAGACGACGACCAGCGCGGGCTCGCGCACTTCGTCGAGCACATGGCGTTCAACGGGACCAAGCGGTTCCCGAAGATGGACATCGTCAACTACATCGAGAAGGTCGGCATGAAGTTCGGCGCCGACGTCAACGCGTACACGTCGTTCGATCAGACGGTCTACCAGCTGACCGTGCCGACCGACGATCGCGCGACGATGATGAAGGGGCTCGACATCCTGCGCGACTGGGCCGGCGACGTCAGCTTCGATCCGGTCGAGGTCGACAAGGAGCGCGGCGTCGTGCTCGAGGAATGGCGGCTCGGACGCGGCGCGTTCGCGCGCATCAACGACAAGCAGTGGCCGGTGATCTTCCAGGGCTCGAAGTACGCCGAGCGCCTGCCGATCGGCAAGCCGGAGATCATCAAGACCGCCGCGCGCGACACGCTCTATCGCTTCTACAAGGACTGGTACCGCCCCGACGAGATGGCGGTGATCGCGGTCGGCGACTTCGATCCCGCGGCGATGGAGAAGGAGATCCAGGCGCGGTTCGGCGATCTCGTCAACCCGACGAAGGAGCGCCAGCGCACCGTCGTGCCGGTGCCGCACGATCACGCGCCGCTCGTCACGGTCGCGACCGATCGCGAGATGCCGTTCACCGGCGTCGCGATCTACGACAAGATGGATCACCGCCGCGAGCTCACGAAGGGCGACTACCGCCGCTTCCTCGTCGAGCAGCTGTATCACTCGATGCTGAACTCGCGGTTCAACGAGCTCGCGGAGGATCCGACGGCGCCGTTCGTATCGGCGTTCTCGACGACGACATCGTTCGCGCGCACGAGCGACCTTTTCCTGCGCGACGCGCAGGCGAAGGAGGGCCACGTCGCCGAGACGCTCGGCCTGCTCTACCGCGAGATCAACCGCGTCGAGAAGTTCGGCTTCCTCGCGAGCGAGCTCGATCGCGCGCGCCGCGACGTGATCAGCCGCGCCGAGAACGAGGCAAAGGAATGGGCGAAGACGCCGGATCCCGAGATCTGCGACGAGGTCACGCGCCACTTCTTCGAGCACGAGCAGATGCCCGGCCGCAACGTCGAGCTCCAGTACGCGCGCGAGCTCGTGCCGACGATCACGCTCGACGAGCTCAATCATCTCGCGCACACGTGGGGCGGCGAGCGCGGACGCGTGATCGCGCTATCGGGCCCGGCGACGACGAAGCTCCCCGAGGATGCCGACGTGCGCAAGCTGGCCGCCGACGCCGCGGCCGCGCCGGTCGACGCCTGGAAAGACGCGGGCGGCGATCGCGCGCTGATGACGTCGAAGCCGGCCGGCGGCAAGGTCGTGTCGACCTCGCACGACGACGCGACCGGTTCGACCGTGTGGACGCTGTCGAACGGCATCAAGGTCGTCGTCAAGCCGACCACGTTCCAGAACGACGAGGTGCAGTTCGACGGCTGGCAGCTCGGCGGCACGTCGGTCTTGTCCGATGCCGAGTACGATCAGATCCGGTTCCCCGGGCTGGTGACGGCGATGGGCGTCGGCGACCTCGATCCGATCGCGCTCAAGAAGGTGCTCGCGGGCAAGGTCGTCGACGTCCGCGTCGGCTACGACGAGCTCGCCGAGACCGCGAACGGTTCGGCGCGGCCGGCCGACCTCGAGACGATGTTCCAGCTGCTGTACCTGCGGTTCACCGCGCCGCGCAAGGACGAGCGCGCGTTCGCGGCGTGGAAGCAAGAGCAGGCCGAGTGGGTCAAGCACAAGGAGCTGTGGCCGGAGGTCCGCTTCTTCGAGCAGATGGGCGCGACCGAGTCGAGCAACCACCACCGCCGCATTCCGACGACGCCGGCGATGCTCGACAAGGTCGAGCTCGACAAGGCGCTCGCGGTGTACAAGTCGCGCTTCAAGGACCTCGGCCACTTCACGTTCGTGTTCGTCGGCAACATCGACCTCGCGACGTTGCAGCCGCTCGTCGAAACGTATCTCGGCGGCCTGCCGTCGGGCGCGAAGGCCGAGCACTGGAAGGACATCGGCGTGAAGTACCCGACGACGACCGTGAAGAAGGACATCGTCGCCGGCACCGAGCCGAAGAGCTACGTGTCGCTGACGATGACCGCGCCCGACAAGTGGTCGCTCGACGCGCAGCGCGACGCGAAGATCCTGCAGATGGTCCTCCGCATTCGCATGCGCGAGGTGCTGCGCGAGGACATGGGCGGCGTCTATCACGTCAACGTGAACGTCAACGTGCGGCGGGAGCCGACCCAGCGGCGCTCGCTGCGCGTCTCGTTCGGCTGCGATCCCGATAACGTCGAGAAGCTGCGCAAGGCGGTGTTCGACGAGGTCGCGAAGATCCAGAAGGACGGCGTCACCGACGAGTACCTCGACAAGGTGCGCGAGCAGCTCAGGCGCGAGCACGAGACCGACCTCAAGGAGAACTCGTGGTGGCTCGACTCGCTCCACGACGCGTACTACTTCGGCGACGACTTCAAGGCGTCGAACGACGTCGACGCGATCGCGTCGCGCGTCACGAGCAAGAACGTGCAGGCCGCCGCGAAGCACTTCTTCACCGCCGGCACGTACGTGCTCGGCGTGATGAAGCCGGAACAGCAGCCGAAGAAGTAAGAGTTACCGCCAAGGCGCCAGGGACGCCAAGGCGCCATACGAGCAGAACCAAGGTTGTTCTCTCATGGCGTCTTGGCGTCTTCGGGCGCCTTGGCGGTAAATCTCTTTACTTCGTGACCGCCGGGACGCGCACGGCCTGGAAGTACTGCTTCGCGTCGAGGTACTTCTTCGCCGAGGCCTTGACGTGGTCGCTCGTCATGCGCGCGACGAACGGCGCGGTGTCGAGGATGATCGTCGGGTCGTCGCCGTAGCGATACGACGTGCTGAGCCAGCCGGCCCAGAACCGGTTGTTGCGGAGCTGGGTCTCGCGCTCGCGCAGGAACGTCTCCTTGACCTTGTCGAGGTAGTCCTGGCCGATGCCGTCCTTCTGGATCTTGCCGATCTCGGTGAACGCGGCGCCGATCAGCTCGTCGACGCGCTTCGGATCGCATCCGAACTGGATCACGAACGACCGCTCCTGATGCGGCGAGCGCGCGATCGAGCCGTGCGCGCCGACGCCGTACACGCCGCTCATGTCCTCGCGCATCACCTCGCGCAGCTTGATCGACAGCACCTGGCCGAGGATGAACATGTCGCGGTCCTTGTCGCGCGACCACGGCTCGTCGGCGTGGAAGTCGAGCTGCACGGTCGCCTTCGGCGCCTCGCCGAGCTTCCACTCCTGCTTCACGACACCGGCGACCTTGCGGATGCCGACGTCCTTCTCCTTGTCCTTGCGCCCGTGCGAAGGCAGCGACGCCAGGTACGTCTCGACGAGCGGCCTGAGCTTCGCGAGATCGACCGCGCCGACGATCACGAACGTGAAGCCGTTCACGTCGGCGAAGCGATCCTTGTAGAAGTCGAACGCGCGCCCGAGATCGATCTTCTTGAGATCGTCGGGGTCGACCGGCCGCCGCCGCGCGTTGTTCTTGTACAGCGCGACCTGCGATTGCCGCGCGAACTGCAGCTCGGGCGAGCGCAGCCGGTTCGCGAGCTGCTCGGCCGAGTTCGTCTGCCATACCGCGAACTGCTGATCGTCCTTGCGCGGCTGCGTCACCTTCAAGTAGACGAGCTGCAGCATCGTCTCGAGGTCGTGCGCCGAACCGCCACCGTCGATCTCGTCGGTCGTGCCGCCGAAACCGGTCTCGACATCCACCTTCTTGCCCGCGAGCACCTTCTTGAGCGTGTCGGCATCGAAGCCGGCGACGCCGCCGAGCCCGGCGACGTTGTCGGCGAAGCGCGCGTCGGGGAACAGCTTGTCGCTCGCCATCGCCTCGCCGCCCGGCCGGCTGCCCGAGATCACGACCGAGTCGAGCTCGTAGTCGGTCGGCTTGACGATCACGCGCACGCCGTTCGACAGCGTCCACTCGGTCACGCCGATCTTGTCGATCGTCTTCTCCTTGACGATCTTGCCCGGCGTCGGCGGCTTGTCCATCAGCGGCTGCTGCGGCGCCGCATCCTGCCACTCGGGCACGTCGGCCTTGTGCACGTCTTCGACGATCGCGAGCACCCGATCCTTCGTCGGCAGCACGGTGCCATCCGGCGCCGAGACGAGCACGACGCGGCTGGCCGCGCCCGAGAACGGCTTCGCGAGCGCGTTGAGCTCGTCGACGGTGATCTTCGGCAGGAACTCGTTCGTCAGATCGCGCTCGGCGACGCGGCCGATCATCAGCTCCTTCGTGAAGAAGTTACGCGTGATCTCGTCGGTGAAGTTGCGGCTGTCGGTGGTGTCCTCGGTCTCGGCCGCCTCGGCCATCTGGCGCGCGTAGTTCGTGCGCGCGCGCTCGAGCTCGCTCGCGGTCACGCCGTGGCGCTCGATGCGCTCGACCTCGGTGAGCACCGCGCGCAGCGCGTCCTCGACCTTGCCGTTCTTGACCTGCGCGAAGCGCGAGAACGCGTCGACGTCGCGGACGAACGTCTGCATGCCGCCGAATGCCGACACGAACGGCGCGTCGGGCTTGCGCGCGAGCGTCGCGAACCGCTCGTTCAGGATCATCCCGTACAGCTGCTCGCCGACGAGCCGGCGGTAGTCCTTGCGGCTCTCCGACGGGCGGTGCGGCAGCAGGTTGTCGATCGAGATCGTCGTGCCCGGCGCTTCGCGATCGGTCTCGATCGAGACGCGCGTGCCGGTCGCGGCCGGCACGTTGCCGGATGGCCGCGGGCGCTCCTTCGCAGGCCCGTGCAGATCGCCAAACCGCGCCTGGATCTCCTTCTCCATCGCCGCCGGATCGAAGTCGCCGACCGCGATCACCGCGAGCAGGTCGGGCCGGTACCAGTCCTGGTAGAAGCGATGCAGCGTGTCGCGCTTGCCGTGCTGGATGATCTCGGGATCGCCGATCGTGATGCGGTCGGCGTAGCGCGAGCCGGCGAACAGCACCTTCGCGTGCTTGTCGAACAGCCGCGAGCCGGCGCCTCGGCCGAGCCGCCATTCCTCGAGCACGACACCGCGCTCCTTCTCGACCTCGACCGGGTCGTAGCTGACGTCGCCGGCCCAGTCGTGGAGGATGTCGAGGCCCTTGCCGATGAAGTCGGCGTTGTCGGTCGGCACCTCGAGCTGATACACGGTCTGATCCCACGTCGTGTACGCGTTGAGATCGGCGCCGAACCGCATGCCGATCTTCTCGAGGTAATCGACGATCGCGCTCTTGGGAAAACGCTTGGTCCCGTTGAACGCCATGTGCTCGTCGAAGTGCGCGAGCCCGCGCTGGTCGTCGTCCTCCTGCACCGAGCCGGCGTTGACCGCGAGCCACAGCATCGCGCGCTTCTCGGGCTTCTTGTGAGGCATGATGTAGTAGGTCAAGCCGTTCGGCAGCACGCCCTTCTTGACCTGCGGCCACAGCGGAAGCGGCGCCGCATCCGGATCGGGCGGCACGGGCTGAGCGGCCGGCTGGACGGCGACGTGCGGCTCGGGCTGGGGCGGTGGAACGACGGGCGTGGGCTGCGAGCCGCCGCACGCGACGGCGGCGACGAGCCCGAGGAGGGCGAGGCGACGGAGCATGGGGGGCACATTGCCATGGCGATGCCCCGCGTGCACTATCCGGTCCCGTGAAGGTCGAGCCATGGCGGACGGTCGCGCTCGGAACCGGGGTCGACCTGATGAAGGCGCTGAAGCGCGCCCGCATGCGCGTCTCGCCGTGGGCCCGCAAGCTGCTCGCGAACCGCGCGCTCCGCGTGGCACGCAAGCCCACCGAGCTCGCGCTCGCGCGGGTCACCGCGAAGCAGCTCGGGTTTGCCAAGGGTGCGAGGCTCGGAACGATCTACCGCAGGCTGCCTCGGCTCGGGCTCGCGCTGTGTCCCGCCGAGGCCGGGCCGCAGCTGCGCCTGCAATATCCCGATCAGCCGCGTGCCGAGTACCTGCGGATCGCGATGGCGCCGATTCGCGACGACGAAGGCCACGCGCTCGTCTTCGGCGTCGACCACGGCCCGGACGGCCTATGGATCGGCGCGCCTCACGGTGGGGCGGATTGGTGGTGGCGAGCCGACGAGCTCGGCGTCGTCGCGGTCGCGCCGCCTACGCCGACCCGGCCGCGTCGGCGCCGGCCGGCGCGGTCGCGGTGACGTCGAACAGCGAGGCCAGCTCGTCCGCTTTTCTCGCGGCGTCGCGGCGGCCGAGCTCGATCAGCTCGGTCGCGAAGTCGCCGTCGAACAACAGGTACGACAGCAAGTCGCTCTCGTGCGCGGCTTCACCCGCGGACAGCCGCTGGATCAGCCGGCGCGCGATCGTGCCCTGCACCTTCATGCGGCCGGCGCGGACGAACTGCGCCGCGAGCGCGCCGATGTCCTCGCTCGGGCGAATATGCACGGCCTGGATCCGGCGCAGCGGCGCGCCGCGCAACCGCACGAGCTCGCGGTTCATCATCGCCTCGAAGCGATCGCCGAACGACGCGCGGCCGGCCTCGAGGATGAGGTTGATCCGCTGCATGCGCATGAGGTCGTACTCGGTGTGATCGAGCAGGAGCGCGTTGAGCGCCTTGCCGGCGAGGAACAGCGGCTTCGGATACGCCTCGACGCGCTCGCGCTCGATCACCTTCGGCTCCTTCGAGACGTGGCGCAGCGAGATGAGCAGCAGGCGATCGGCGCCGAGCCGGATCGCGGGCGACATCGGCGTGTTCTGGCGCAGGCCGCCGTCGGTGAAGTACTCGTCGCCGATCTTCACCGCGGGGAACAGCAGCGGGATCGCGGCCGACGCGAGCACGTGGCGCGGGCCGATGCGCGCCGCGCGATGGCGCACGAACGGATCGCGGCTCCACTCGCGCGGCACCGGCTCGGCGCACGACAGGAACACGACGGTGTGGCCGGTGCCGACGTGCGTCGCCGACACCGACAGCGCCGCGAGGTGGCCGCTGCGCAGATTGCGCTCGATGCCGCGCCACGGGATCGTGCGGATCACGAACCGCTCGAGCCCGCTGGTGTCGAGCAGGCCGCCGTAGCGAAAGCTGCCCGGCGCGGGCGGCGGCGGCTCGCCGCCGAGCATCATGCGCGCGCCGCGCAGGAGGTCCTTCGCGCGCAGTCCGATCAGCTCCTCGATGCGCAGCGAGCGCCACGCGTCGGTCATGAGCGTCGCCTGGGCGTCGGGATCGGCCATGGTCGACGCCAGGAACGCGGCGTTGATCGCGCCGACGCTCGTACCGCTGACGATGTCGATCGGCACGTGGCGGCCGAGCCGGCGCGCGAGATCGGTGCGCAAGTAATGGATGATGCCCGCCTCGTACGCGCCGCGCGATCCGCCGCCCGACAGCACGAAGCCGATCTTGGGCCGCAGCGCAGGCGCTTGCACGGATCTATTGTCGCTGCCCGAGCGCGCTTGGTCCACTACTGGCGCGGGCCGAACACGTCGGGCTGGCTCGGCGGTGCGGCCTCTGCATCGGGCGTGATCACGGTCGGCGGCGGTGGCGGTGGCGGCGGCGGCACGTGCCTCTCGGGCGGAGGTTCCGGCTCGGGCTCCGACTGCGGCACACCCGCATCCGGCTCCTCGACGATCGGCTCGAGCCGCGCGTGGATCACGCCGCTCGTGACCGGCACGAAGCGATACCGCGCGATCGCGTGACCGGGCAGCGTGAACGTGAACTCGTGCTCGCGGCCATCGGCCTGGCCCGGCCAGTACGTCGGCGTCGTGCCGAGGTAGGCACCGTCGACCGCGACCTCGGCGCCCGGTGGCGTCGAGCGCAGCGTGACGTCGATCGGCCGGCCGGTACGCGCGGCTGCGACGTTGGCGGGCCGGTGCTCGCCGCCGCCCTCGTCGAGGTGCATGCCCGACGCCGGATCGAAGCCGTGGATCGTCGTGATGCCGGGCACGCCCGCGTCGCCGTGCGCGTGCACCGGCGCCGGCTTCGATGCCGGATCGGGCGAGCTCGGGCTGCCGCACGCGGCGACCGCGATGACGAGCACGACGCGGCGACTCACGCCGCAGCTATAGCACGCGGGCTAGTGCGATTTGACCCGCGCAGCGCGCTCGATCTTCTTGCGCTGCGAGTCGTCGAGCACGCGGCGCGCGCCGTGCCACGCGAGGATGCGCGCCTTCCGGATCATCGCTTCCTGCTGCGCGACCGCGTCGATCGCGCGCGCGAGCTCGGCATCGCTCGCATCGGGGTCGCGCATCTCGTCGCGCAGCTGCTTCGACGCCGCCGCGAGCTGCTTCTTCGCGGCCGCGACCTGGCGCTCGCTGTCGGCGCGCAGCTTCGCGAGCGCGTCGCGCTGCGGCTGGTTCAACGACAGATCGCCGAGGCCGCGCACGTCGTCGTCGTCGATGTCGCCGCCGCCGTCGTCGTCGGACATGCCGAGGTCGTCGTCGTCGTCCGCGTCGTCGTCGACGTCGACGACGTGCGGCGGCGCCGCGACGCGCGGCAGGTGCGGCAGGTGCGGCGCGAGCTGCTTCGCGAAGTCCTTGCCGAATTCTTTGCCGAACTCTTCGCCCCACTTGCTCATCTCGCGGCCGAATTCGTCCATCTCGCGGCCGAGCTCGTCCATGTCGCGGAGGTCGAACGATCCGAGGCGCTTGCGCAGCTTGTCGCGCAGCTCGTCGAGCCGGCGCGTCAGCTTCTCGCGCGCCTCCGGCGGCAGGTTCGCGCTGCGCAGCGAGTTGAGCGCCGCGTCGAGCTGCGCGTCGATGTAATCGCCGATGCCGTCGATCTCGACGGAGCCGTCGTGCATCGTCACGCTGAACTTGTGGGTGTCCCTGTCGTGCGGACCGTCGGCATTCGCCATGCTCGACATCAACACGAACGCGCAGACGACGAGCTTCTTCACGGTTCACCTCCGACGAACAGCATGCGATACGGCGCGAGCGGCTTCTCGATGCGCGACCAGTGGGCGTGCGCATGCGGGGCGCGCTCGTAGCGCGCGAAATGGACGAGCGTGCGGACGTCGGGATCGACGTCGTGCGTCGGCTTCGCGGGCGTCGGCTCCGGGTCCTGCCACGGATCGTGCGAAAGGCGGACGGCCGGGCGCGGGAACAGCGACGGATCGAGCGCGTAGCCCGGCGCCGGCTGGCGCGCGACCACCGCCATCACGGCCGCGGCGGCGGCGAGCGTGCTCGCGAGCGCACCGGCGATGCGACGGCGCCGGCGCTGCGCGATCCGCTGCTGCGCGCCCGCGGTCAGCCGCGCCGAGAAGCCGAGGCCCGGATCGGCAACGCTTCGCGCCGCGCCGAGCTCGGCCGGTAACGCGGCGAGACGGCGGCAACGCGCGCAGCTCGCGGCGTGCTCGGCGAGGTCGCCGAGCGGGTCGCCGAGCGCGACGCGCTCGGCCACGATGTCACATTCCGTCATGACTCCTCCATCAGATCGCGCAGCCTCGCGAGGCCGCGCACGAGATGCGTCTTCGCGGTCGCCTGGCCGACGCCGAGCAGCTCGGCGACCTCGGGCACCGGCAGATCGTGGCCGTAACGCAGGACGAGCGCGGCGCGCTGCTGCGCGGGCAGCTCGTCGAGGCGGCGCAGCATCGTCGCGAGCGTCTCGCGCGACACCAGCGCGTCCGCGGGCGCCGGCTCGGGCTCGGCGTGCACGCGCTCGGCGATATCATCCCGAGGCGGCGGCTCGGCATCGTCGCGGCCCGGCAGCCAGCCGAACAGCGCGTGGCGCAGGCGGCGTCGGCGCAGCGTGCGCAGGCACATCGTCGTGACGATGCGCAGGAACCACGCGGTGGCCGCGGCCGGCTCGCGCAGATCGCCGATCGACTCGCACGCGCGCACGAGCGCTTCCTGCACCGCTTCCTCGGCCTCGGCGCGGTTGCCGAGCAGGTCGTACGCGATGCCGTAGCCCTTGCGAGCCGGCGCACCCGCCAGCTCGCCGAGCAAACGGCCCCGCGCGTCGGCTCGGCTCGCCACCTCTAGCGCTCCGGTGATCGACATGTACACGTTATGGGGTAAGAGCCGCGACGCGCCACGGCGGTGGACAGCATATGGTATGTGGGCGAGATGGCGCGGGATCTCGACCGGCCGATGTGGCAGGGCAAGCGGCCGTGGTTCGAGATCTGGTTCGCGTGCGTGCTCGACGCGGACCGCCGCCGCGCGCTGTGGATCCGGCAGACCCTGTTCGTGCCCAAGCAGGGCGACGGCCGGGCCTCGATCTGGGGCGCCTGGTTCGACGCCGGCGCGACCCCGCCGACTCGCGCCGCGAAGCGTCGCGAGTCGCTCGAGGTGATGAAGCTCGGTGACGGCGACGCGCTGATCCGCGTCGACGACAGCTGGTTCGGGCGCAGCGGAGCGGCCGGACATGTCGCGGGCCTGGCGTGGAACGCGTCGTGGACCGGCGGCACCGAGGTCGGCGGCGAGCTGCCGGCGTGGCTGCCGGCGCCGACGCACGCGCGATCGATCGTGCACGACGCCGACGCGTCGGCGACCGTGACGATCGACGGCAGCGAAGTCGGCCTGCGCGGACGCGCGCTCGCGATGCACCTGTGGGGCCGCCGCCGCGTGCCGACGCTGCACTGGATCTGGACGCCGTGGCTCGGCGACGGCTCGCTCGAAGTGACCGCGATCTCGCTGCGCGATCGGTTCGCGCTCGGGCTGTCGTCGCTGACGTTGGACGAACCGCCCAAGAAGAAGCTGACCGGATCGCCGGCGACCGCGGCGCATCCGCACGGCCTGGTGACCGCGACGGTCGCCGGCGCGCGCCGGCTCGTGCACGCGCGCGCGTGGGCCGAGCCGCGCGAGATGGTCGGCTGGGCGTATCGCGACACCGACGACCGCGATCTGATGGTCGCGCAGAGCGACATCGGCTCGGCGCACCTCGAGGTGTTCTCGCGGCGCGCGCCCGGCGCACCGTGGCGCCCGACCGACGAGCGGCGCAGCGCCGGCGGCGTCGCGGTCGAGATCCACCAGCGCGAGCCGCTGCCCGAGGTCGAGTACCTCGCGTGGGACGCGACCGAGCGCCGCGTGCCGCGCGACGACACGCCGCCGGTGCGCGCCGACACCGTCGACTGGCCCGACGTGCACGCGATCGTCGCGCTCGGGCTCACGTACCGGGATCACGCACGCGAGGCCGGCCGCGCGATCGATCCCGCGGCGCCGCCGCCCCGTGTCACCGATCCGATCGGGTCCGCACGCAGTGCGGGGCCGATCGCGTTCGCGAAGCACGTGCGAACGTTCGTCCCGGGCGACGCTCGCGTGCGCGTGCCGCACTCGCAAGAGCTCGCCGACGCGCTCGACGCGCTCGAGCCCGGCCTCGGCGGAGACCTCTCGCAACGCCTCTCGATCATTCCGGCCGTGATGGACTACGAAGGCGAGCTCGCGCTGGTCGCGCTCGACGCCATCGACGACGAGCGGCTCGCCGCCGGGGTCGCGCAGCCGTTCGGCCTCGCGGCGGTGAACGATCTCACCGCGCGCATCTGCCAGGTGCTCGGCGAAGGTACGCCGCGCCCGTACGATTTCTGGGCGTGCGCGAAGTCGTTCGCGCGGTTCATGCCCGCGGCACCGCGCGTGTGGGCGCCGGCCGGCGGCGTGCAGGCCATCCCCGAGCTCGTGATCGAGACGCGGGTCAACGGCGAGGTGCGCCAGCGCGCGTCGACGCGCGAGCTCGCGTACGAGCTGCCGGCGCTCGTGCGTGCGGCGCGCGCGCTGCTCGGCCGCCCGCTCGCACGCGGCGACGTGATATCGACCGGCACGCCCGCCGGCGTCGGCCTGCGCATGGGCCCGATCAAGCGGCGCATCGCGAGCTTCGTCAAGGATCGGTTCCGCAAGGCCGAGCTGCTCGTGTCGAGCTACGCGACGTCGAGCTCGCTCCTGCGCCCGGGTGATGTCGTCGAAGTCGACGCCGGGCTCGCCGGTCGCGCGCGCGCCCGCCTGGTCGTGTAGGCTGGCCCGATGGCGATGCCGAACCGCAAGCTCGCGCTGTACCTCGCCGGCTGCACCGTATCGGTGATGGCCGTGATGGCGGTGCTCGGCATCGCGACCGGCGCATCGCAGGAGCTGCACGAGCACTTCGCGCAGCCCGAGGCGTACGCGATGGGACTCGTCGAGAAGGGTGGCGCGCTGCGCGTGATGATGGGGCTCGACCTCGCGTTCATCACGCTCTACACCGCGTTCTTCGCGGTCCAGGCGGCGTACCTGCGCGAGCGCAAGCAGCCCGCCGTGCTCGTGTGGCTGGGCTTCGGCGCGATCGCGCTGACCGCGCTGCTCGACTTCGTCGAGGACCACCACATCCTCGTGCTGCTCGACCAGGCGGAGGCGCGCATCTTGCCGACGGTCGGCGCGATCGCGTTCCAGTCGGTGCTGTCGGCGGTGAAGTTCTCGTGCTCGTTCGTCGGCCTCGTCGCATTCGGCCTCGCGATCCCGCGCGACACCAAGCTCGGCCTCGCGTTCGGCATGTACCTCGTGGTCAGCACGTTGCTCGCGGCCGTGATGTCGTACGCGGCGCCGCCGCCGTTCGCGACGCTCGAGACCGTGCGCTTCGGCGGCTTCCTCATCGGCTTCGCGCTCGCGATCGCGTGGCTGCGCACGCAGCCGGATGTGGAAACCTAGAACCGGCCCGCGATCGCGAACGTCGCCGCGGTTGGCGTTGCCACGGCCGTGACGGTCGCCGAGCTCGGCGCGGTCTTCCACAGGTAGATGCCGAGGCCGACATCAGCGAGCCCGATCGCGACGAGCGCGGTCGAGATATCGCCGCGCACTTCGGCGGAGTGGGACTCGGAGCTGCGCACGCAGCCGGTGCAGGTCTGCGCGTGCTGCCACTGCGAGTACGCGAGGCCGCCGGCGACGAGGCCGCCGGCGACGAGCACGCCGCCGCTGATCGTCGTGATCTGGCCCCACGCGCGGCGCGGATTCCCTTCGGTCGGCGCCGGAGCGACCAGTGCTTCCTTCGCGGGCACGGCGCCTTCTGGCACGAGCGTGACGACGACGTTCGTCACGACGCCGTCGCGATCGACGTCGATCGTCTGCTTCCACGCGCGAAAGCCGTCGCGGTGGACCTCGATGTCGTGCTTGCCGAGGTCGACCGGCGCCGCGACACCGACGACGCCGGTCGCATCGCGGCCGTCGACGAGCAGCGTCGCGCCCTGCGCGGGTTTCACCGTCACGACGAGCTTCGGCACGCGCGGCGCGAGCTGGTTCGCGAGCCGCTCCGACATCGCGCGGCGCTCGACGTTCGTGTCGGTGCGCGCGAGCTCGCGATAATGATTCCACGCCGCCGCCAGCCGGCCGAGCGTCGCCTCGCAGTCGGCGAGGTTGAACAGCGTGCCGGCTTGCGGATCGAGCTGGTAGCTCTGTTCGAACGCCGCGCAGGCCTCCGCGTAGTGCTTCTCCTTCATCAGCGCGCGGCCGCGCGTGAACGCCTCGTCGGCCGCCTGCGAATCAGCGCGCGCCGCGCTGGCGAGCGCGACGATCACGACGAGCCCGCTACATGCGGCTCGCACCGAGCTCCTCCTTCGTCTTCGGGCGGTGCGGCGGCGGCTTCTTCACCGCCGGCTTCACCGCTGGCTGCGCGACCGGCGGCGTCGGCACGGTCTCGGCGACCCCGGCATCGGGCACGATCGCCGGCTCGACGTGCATCACGACCGGCGGCGGAGGCGGCGCGGGCGGCAGGGGCTGCGGTTGCACGGCCGGCTGCGGCTGCACCGCCGGCTGCGGCTGCGCTGCCGGCTGCGGCTGCAGCTCGCTCGATCCGCTGCCCTTCGCGAGCTGCGCCGCGCCGATGCCGATCGCGACCGCGAGCCCCGCGGCGCCGAGCACGTACGCGATCCGCGCGCGCGAGCGATGAGCGGTGATCACGCCGCTCGCCGCGCCGAGCGTGGTGCCACCGTGCGGCTCGACCATCGTCGGCACCACGATCTCGAGCGTCTGCGGCGGGATCGCGAACGGTCGCGGCGCGACGAGCGGCATCGGGATGCCGCGCGCGATCGGCTCGAGCGCGGCCACGAGCTCGGTGACGTGCTGGAACCGCTCGCCCGGCTCCTTGCGCAGGCAGCGCTGCACGACCGCGCCGAGCGCCGGCGAGAAATCGGCCGGGATCGTCGGCGGCTCGCCCGTGATCTTGAGCGCGAGATCGATCGTCGAGATTCCGTCGAACGGCTTCTTTCCGCTCACGAGCTCGACGAGGATCACGCCGAGCGACCAGATGTCGCTGCGCGCGTCCGCGAACACCGCCGAGCGCAGCTGCTCGGGCGACATGTACGCCGGCGAACCGACGACGTTTTCGGTGCGCGTGATCGACGTGTCGTGCTCGTCGTGCGCTTTCGCGACGCCGAAGTCGAGCACCTTGACGAGCGAGCGTTGATCGGTGCGCCGTGCGAGGAACAGGTTCGCGGGCTTGAGATCGCGGTGGACGATGCCGGCGGCATGCGCCTCGGCGAGCGCGTCGCATGCCTGCAGCAGGTAGCCGCTCGCCGTCACCGGATCGATCGGCCCGTCCTGCTTGAGCGCGCGGGACAGATCGCGGCCTTCGAGCAGCTCCATGACGAGGAACGGGATGCCGGTCTCGAGCCGCGCGACGTCGTACACGCGGCACACGTGCTCGCTGCGCAAGCGGGCGCAGGCGCGGGCCTCGCGCAGGAAGCGCTCGACGACGACGGGGTGCTCCGACCACTCGTCGGACAGGAACTTCAACGCGACGCGTGTGCGCAGATCCACATGCTCGGCAGCGACCACGATCCCCATGCCGCCGCGCCCGAGCACGTGCTCGACGCGATACTTCCCCGCGACCACGGAGCCGGGCTCGTACACTCCACCGTATTGTACTGATAAAATTGTAGACGATGTGGCGGGTCGTTTTCGCCGGCGCGCTCGCGGGTTGCAACTCGCTGCTCGGAATTCACGATCTCCCCGACGATGGCGGCCGTGGCAGTGGCACGATCGACGGCGGCGTGTGCTACGGCAGCGGTGGGTTCACGATCTGCCTGTCCGCGCTGCCGGCGCAAGCCGCGACGCCGAGTGGATCGATCGACACCGATAGCGCGACCGATTGCCCCGCGAGCTATTCGACGCCGTCCGGCAATCCGTGGTGCGTGATCGCCGGCAGCTCGGTCACGATCGGCGCCACCTTGAGGGCGTCCGGCTCGCGCCCGCTCGTGTTGGTCTCGACCGGTGTCCTCGCGATCGAGCTCCCGGGCGTGGTCGATGTCAGCAGCCACATCGGCAACGGCAGCATGGCGCCGGCGACCGTCGGCGCGGCCAGCGACACCGGGTGCGCGTCGGGCAGCGGCGCATCGGCGTCGGTGGACGACAAGAGCGGCGGCGGCGGCGCGGGTGGAAGCTACGCGACCGGCGGCGGCCAGGGCGGCGCCGGAGACACCGAGGCCGGCGGACCGGGCGGTGCGACGAGTGGCGTGCCGACGACGCTGGTCGGCGGCTGCTCCGGCGGATACGGCGGCGCCGGCGACGAGCCGGCCAGCGATGCGTGCAAGCCGACGCCGAGCGATCCACCTGGCGCGGGCGGTGGTGCCGTGTACCTCGTTGCCGGCGACACGATCCAGCTCGACGGCGTGGTCATGGCGAACGGTGCGGGCGGCGGTGTGGGTAACCAGGCGCGCGGCGGCGGCGCCGGCGGCGGTGCCGGCGGCCTCGTCGTGCTGTGGGCCGGCACTGCGATCAGCGGCGGCATGATCGCCGGCGGCAGCGTGCTGTCGACGAACGGAGGCGGCGGA
>DATJXL010000024.1:0-18427 GCA_035500135.1 Kofleriaceae bacterium | reverse complement strand
GTCGGTGCGTAGTCGCCGCCAGCGTGGCATGCGACGAGCGCGAAGACGGCGGCCGCGGCGAGGTAACGCACCGATCTCATGTATACCCGAGGGCGTACGCTCCGGCCAAGGTTCGGTCGCACTGCGCAGCGCACGATCACTCGCCATGGCAGACGCACCGATGCTGCGGTTTTTCGACCACGTGCTCGATGCGCCGGTCGCGTTCGACGACGGCACGCTGCGCACCGCGGCGCCGAGCGCGACGTGGCGACGGTTCGCGCCGGCCGCGCGCCGCGCCGGCATCACGCGCATCGCCGAGCTCACCGGCCTCGACACGCTCGGCATCCCGGTGTTCGCCGCGATCCGGCCGCTCGGCCGCTCGCTGTCGACGCAGCAGGGCAAGGGCGTCACCGCCGAGGCCGCGCGCGTGTCGGCGCTGATGGAATCGCTCGAGACCGCGACCGCCGAGCGCGTGCGCGGCACCGTGCGCGGCTCGTATCGCGCGCTCGCGCGCACGCAGCGCGTGGTCGACGTGCGAAAGCTGCCCCGCCCGCGAGGGCGGCTTGATCTCGACGCGAGCTGGCGCTGGGTGCGTGGCTTCGATCTCGTCGCCGGCGAGCCGGTGCTCGTGCCCGAGCAGGCGTGCACGCTCGATACGACGTTTTCCGCACCGCCGGTGTTCGACATCTCGTCGAACGGGCTCGCGTCGGGCAACGTGCTCGTCGAAGCGATCTTGCATGGCCTGTGCGAGGTGCTCGAGCGCGATGCCGAAGGTCGCTGGCGGCGATCCGGTGCGGATCGCCGCGTCGTGCTCGACACGATCCCGGATCCGGCGTGTCGCGCGCTGATCGATCGCATCGCCGCGGCCGGCGCGCGCGTGTTCGTGTGGGACCTCGCGAGCGATGCCGGCGTGTGCGCGATCGGCTGTGCGATCATGGAAGACCCGCGCGAGCCGGCATGGCGCGCGCTCGGCTGCTACCAGGGCTTCGGCGCGCACCTCGTGCCCGAGATCGCGATCGCGCGCGCGCTGACCGAAGCCGCGCAGACCCGGCTGACCTACATCGCCGGCGCGCGCGACGACTTCTTCCCGATCGATTACGCGCGCGCGACCGATCTCGACGTGCTCGTGCCGATGTGGGAGCACCTGACCGCGCCGTGCGACGAGCCGGTCGCGTTCGGCGAGCTGCCGCGCGCCGCGCCGCGCTCGCTCGGCGACGCGCTCGCGCGGGTGGTCGCGCACCTGCGCGAAGTGATCGCGGTGGAGCTCACCGATCACGAGCTCGGCGTGCCGGTCGTGAAGGTGATCGTGCCGGGCCGCGCGACCGATCTCGAGGCGCTCGGATGACGGAGCCGACGACGGTCGTGTTCGTCGGGCCGACCTTGGCCGCCGACGAGGTGCGCGCACGGCTGCCCGGCGCACGCGTGCTGCCGCCGGTCGCGGTCGGCGACGTGCTGCGCGCCGCGCGCGATCGCCGCGTGCGCCGGATCGCGATCGTCGACGGCTACTTCGAGCGCATGGCCGCGGTCTGGCACAAGGAGATCCTCGTCGCGCTCGCGCGCGGCATCGCGGTGTGGGGCGCGGCGAGCATGGGCGCGCTGCGCGCCGCCGAGCTCGCGCCGTTCGGGATGATCGGCGTCGGCGCGATCTATCGCGCGTACCGGCGCGGCGAGCTCGTCGCCGACGACGAGGTCGCGGTCGCGCACCTGCCGGCCGAGCGCGGGTTTCGCGCCGTGTCCGACGCGCTCGTCGACATCCGGTTCGCGCTCGTCCGCGCGCCGATCTCGCAGCGCACGCGCGACCGCTTGATCTACCTCGCGCGCGCGCGCTTCTACCGCGAGCGCACGTGGCCGGCCTTGCTCGCCGACGCGCGCGCCGCCGGCGTGCCGCGCGCCCAGCTCGCCGCGCTCGCCGCCGCGCCCAAGCCCAGCCGCAAGGCCGCGGACGCGCGCCTGTTGCTCGCGCGGCTCGCTCGCGACCGCGGCGCGCGCCCGCCGAAGCTGGCCGTCCCACGCACGTGGGCGCTGCGCCAGCTCGAGCGGATGTTATTCTCCTAGTGCATGAAGGCCGTGCTCAGCTACCTGCTCGCGTTCGGTGGGCTGGGCATGATGCTGTACGCGCTGACCTCGGTCGCCGGCCGGTTCATGTATGGCGTGGCGAAGCCGATGGTCGTCCACCTCCTGCGCACGAACCCGCACCAGGCCGAGGCGATGTGCAAGGCCGACAAGACGACGTTCATGTCGGCGGTGGCGGCCGCGATCAAGACCGCGGCGATGATGAAGGTGCGCGACCCGAACATCCTCGCGCAGGCGACGAAGCCGGCGTTCGACGCGCAGTGCACGCAGATCGGCATGCACTGGAAGTCGGTGCTGAAGCGCGCGAAGACCGCGGCCGCGCTCGCGGTGGGCGCGATCGTGCTCGGCGCGACGGCCGGTACGTCGGTGATCCTCCACGTGCTCCTCGCGATCGTGACGCTCGCCGGCTGCGGCTGGGTCTTCTACTACAAGCTCGACGTCGACCGCTCGCTGGTGCTCGCACGCGCCGAGGTCGTGCCCGAGGTCGAGCGCGCGATCGCGGAAGGCCGCTACCAGCTTCCGCCGTGACGCTCAGCCGCCGGTGATGACGTTGTTGCTGCCTTCGATCATCTGACCGCTGCCGCCGCAGTGCGTGTCCTGATCGCCGAGGCGATGTGCGGCGAGGTTGTTGATCATCACGGTGCCGCTGCCGGCCGCGGCCTGCCACTGGTTCGGGCCGCAGCACGCGGCATGGATGCCCTTGTCGGTGACGCGCACGGCCGGGCGACCGTTGACGAACACGTCGGGCGAGCCCTTGATCGCGGGCCCGACACACGGGTGAGGGCAGGCCGGACAGCCGTGGGCATCGGCCGGAACGCTCGACTTGTCCCCGAGGCGCGCTTGCGGTGGCATTACACGAGCCCTCCTGGCGGCATCACCGCCGTACCGACGGCCGGCAGCGGCGAGATCGGAGTGCCGCCGGTCGCGACCGCCATCACGTTCGTCACGAGCGTGCTCAGCTTCCACATGTTGTAGCACTGCTCGAATGCGTTCGCGATCGACTCGAACAGCTGCGACGCGAACGGCGCGTTCGGATCGGCGAGCTGCGCGATCATCATCGTCTTCAACAGGTCGGTGCCGACCAGCGGCGCGGCCTGCACGAACTGGCCGATCGGGAACGGCACGTTCGGCATCGGCGGTGCGACCGGGGTCGGCAGCGCCGCGTACGCCGGGTAGAACGGCAGGCCCGGGCACTTGATCGTCTGGCAGAACGCCATCCACTGATTCGAGATCACCTGCGAGATCACGTTCGTGAACTTCATCTCGTTCGGCGTGCTCATCGGCGCGCCGCCGGCGAGGATCAGCGGCTGGAGCGGCGGCCCGATCAGGATGCCGATCGTCACCACCGGGCCGGCGACCATGAACCCGCTGAACGACGCCAGCGACTGCCACTGACCCCACGCCGAGCAGATCGCCGAGCAGGTGTCGTCGATGAACTTGCCGATCTTGCCGATGTGCATCTTCTGCGCATCGGTGTGGTACTTGTTCATCGACGCGGCCTGGAACAGCGGCGGCATGCCGGGCGCGGTCGTGCGCTCCTCGGGCTTGAACGCATCGCTGTACTGCTTGGCGTCGTCGCCGCCCGGTTCCTGCCAGTTCTGCGGCACGCGGATGTTGAAGCTCGTGAACTTGAGCCGAGCGAACTGCTGCATCATCGACGCCTGCGGCGCGGGCATGGCTAGACATTATACGGCGGGGGCCGCCCGGGCCTTCCGCGCGCGCAAATAGTGGACGCGATAGGTGACTTCGCAGCGCGAGTCGCGGCGGAGCGTCCACGGAAGCTCGGCCTCGTCCTCGATGACATAGCCCGGCGACAGGTGCGCGACCAGCGCCGCGGCCGGATCGGCGCCGCCGAAGCGCAGGTCGTCGGGCGTGATGGCGGATTGCCACGCGTACGGCGACGCCACGATCAGCTCGCCGCCGGGCTCGCACAGCGCGTCGCACACGGTCAGCAGCGCCATCGGATCGCGCACCGAGTCGAGCAGGTTGAGCGCGACGACCCGCTGGTAGGCGCGCGGCACGAGCGGCGGATCGAGCGCGTCGCCGCACACGAGCGTGACGTTGTCGACGCGCGCGGCCGTCGCGTGCGCCGGCTCGTAGTGGCGGCCGATCACCCGGCGTTCGTAGTCGACCGGCTCGCCCGCGAGCACGCGGCGTGCGAGGCGCAGGATCGGCAGCCCGAGCTCGACGCCGACGACGTGGCCGGCGGTGCCGGCGAGCGCGTGGACGACGCCGCCGGCGCTGCACCCGAGCTCGACCGCGCGCGCGACCGGCGGGCGCGCCGCGATCCGCGCGGCGAACGGCGACTCGGCGTGCCAGTGCGCGTCCATGTAGATCGACACGTGCTCGCGCGTGGCGTCGTCGTCCGCTTCGACCGCCTGCGTCATCGCGAACATCGCGATGCCGTCGACGATCGGGTAGCGCGCCCCGCACTCGCACGCGAGCTGTTCGCCGGCGCGCATCAGCGTGCGCAGATCGATCCGGCCGTCGCCGACGGTGCGACACGCCGGGCAGACCAGCAGATCGGGCCGCAAGCGCCTATGCTACCCTCGATCCATGTCGGGGTCGCCCAAGCAGAAGCTCGAGGCCGAGGCCCGCGAAGAATCGGCGACCAGCTCGGACGAGAAGGAGCTCTACCTGTCCGACGGCCGGCGCGTGGTCGTGCGCGATCAACTGGTCGAGATCCGCAGCCAGTCGGGCCTGGTCGAGGTGCGCATCCAGATGACGGAGCAGGGCGCCGTGCTGCAGATGGAAGCCGCGCGCATGAAGATCGCGGCGAGCGAAGCCGTCGAGATCGCCGCGCCGAAAATCGCGATCACCGGGAACGAGGTCGAGGTCTCGGGCGAAGAAGAAGTCACGGTCGATTCGAACGGCGACGTGCGCGTCGTCGGCAAGATGATCTACCTCAACTGATGGATTTCGGCGGCGGCCGCTTCGAGGTGCGCGGGACCCTCGGCACGGGCGGCGCCGGGGTCGTCTATCGCGCGTTCGATCGCCAGCTCGGCCGCGAGGTCGCGCTCAAGCACCTGCGCCAGGCGTCGGGCCGCGACCTGTATCGCTTCAAGCGCGAGTTCCGCGCGCTCGCCGACATCGTGCACCCGAGCCTGGTCCGGCTGCACGAGCTGCACGCGTCGGGCGACGACTGGTACTTCACGATGGAGCTGGTCGAGGGCGTGTCGTTCATCGACTGGGTGCGGCCGGGACAGGCGAGCGGGCCGACGCGCACGCGCGCCGACATCGCGGCGGCCTCGCCCGACGAGCCGCGGCTGCGCGCCGCGCTGATCGAGCTCGCCGACGCGCTGGTCGCGCTGCACGAGGCCGGCAAGCTGCACCGCGACCTCAAGCCGTCGAACGTCCTCGTCACCGCGGCCGGCCGCGTCGCGCTGCTCGACTTCGGCCTGGTCACCGCGATGACCGAGGCGCGCAACCCCGAGCGGCTCGCGGTCGGCACGCCGGTGTACATGTCGCCCGAGCAGGCGTCGGATCAGCCGCTCGGCGAGGCGAGCGACTGGTACGCGCTCGGCGCGATGCTGTACGAGGCGCTGGTCGGGCGCCGCCCGTTCGAAGGCGAGTCCGAGCTGGTGATGACGCGCAAGCAGACCGAGCTGCCGCCGAGCCCGCTCGTGCTCGCGCCGAAGACGCCGCGCGACCTCGCAGCGCTGTGCATGCAGCTCCTGCAGCCGTCGCCGGCGGCGCGGCCGGGCGGGCGCACCGTGCTCGGCCAGCTCGGCGCGACGCCGTCGCCGCGCACGCGCGACATCGCGACGGTGTCGGCGTCGCCGCCGTTCGTCGGCCGCGCCCGCGAGCTCGAGGACTTGCAGCGCGCGCTGTCCGACGCGCGGCGCCGCGGCGCGGCGGTGATCGTGCGCGGGCCGTCGGGCATCGGCAAGACCGCACTCGTTCGCAAGTTCCTGCGCGCAGCCGGCGATGGCGTGTTCGTGCTCGAGGGCCGCTGCTTCGAGCGCGAGCAGGTGCCGTTCAAGATGCTCGACGGCATCGTCGACGCGCTGACCGGCGTGCTCGTCGCGCTGCCCGCGACCGAGCTCGAGGCGATCGCGCCGCGCGATCTGCCGGCGCTCGTGCGGCTGTTTCCGGTGATGAAGCGCGTGCAGCGGTTCGCCGAGCTCGCGCACGGCGCGGCGACGCCTGCCGATCCCACCGAGCTGCGCCGGCGCGGGTTCGCGGCGCTGCGCGCGCTGCTCGCGCGGCTCGCGCGCGTGCAGCCGATCGTCGTGTTCGTCGACGATGCGCACTGGGGCGATGCCGACAGCATCGGCTTTCTTGCCGAGCTCGTGCACCAGATCGACGCGCCGATGCTCGTCGTCGTCGCGCATCGCCCCGAGGACTACCTCGGCGTCGTCGCGAAGCTGAAGAGCCCGCCGTCGGGCACGGCGCGGCGCGGCGACGTGCGCGAGCTCGAGCTCGGCCCGCTCGGCGAGGAGGACGCGATCCAGCTCGTGGTCCAGCTCGCCGCCGATTCGCGCCACGCCGAGCGCGTCGTGCGCGCCGGCGCCGGCCACCCGCTCGTGCTCGCCGAGATGGCGCGCGCGCCGCAGCTCGGCGATGACGTCAAGATCGAGGATGTCGTGCGCGCGCGCGTGCAGCGGCTCGCCGGCGACGCGCAGGCGCTGCTCGCGGTGTCGGCGGTCGCAGCGCGGCCGATCCCGCTCGAGGTCGCGGCGCACGCGGCGGGAATTGTCGGCGGCCACGACGAGGCGAACGCGCTCGCGGCCGAGCGGCTCGCGACGCTGCGCCGGGTCGGCGCGCAGCTCATCCTGTCGCCGGCGCACGATCACGTGCGCGCGGCCGTGCTCGCCGGGCTCGACGTCGAAGCGCGCGCGAGCTGGCACGAAGCGCTCGCACGCGCGTTCGAGAGCGCGAGCGATGGAATCGGCCCCGGCACGGCCGGGGCTTTCGATCCGCAGGCGGTCGTCGAGCACTGGCTCGCCGCCGGCCATCCCGCGAACGCCGCGCACCACGCGGTCGCCGCCGGCGCGCGCGCCGAGGACGCGCTCGCGTTTCGCCGCGCCGCCGAGCTGTACGAGATCGCGCTCACGTACGGCCCGTGGGACGCGGCCGGCCAGCGCGACCTGCTGCGCAAGTGCGCCCACGCGCTCGCGTGCGCCGGCCAGCTCGACGAGGCCGCGCAGCGGCTCGCGCACGCCGCGCAGCTCTTGCCCGACGACGACGCGCTCGACTGCGAGCGGCTGCGCATCGAGGCGCTGCTGCGCCGCGGCCGGCTCGACGAGGCGCTGCCGGCCGCGCACCGGCTGCTCGACCAGCTCGGGATCAAGAGCCCGCTCGGCAAGTCGCCGTCGCGCACCCGCCTGGCCGCGCAGTGGGGACCGCAGCGGCTGCGCGGGCTCGATTACGTCGAGCGCACGGCCACGGACGTGCCCGCGGGCGAGCTGCGCGCGATCGACGCGCTGTACTCGATCGCGAGCGGCCTGGCGTTCGCGGACCCGTCGCTCGGCCGCGTGCTGCAGGCCGAGCTGGTGCGGCGCGCGCTCGAGGCCGGCGAGCCGGTGCGCGTCTGTCTCGCGCTCGTGCAGGAGCTTTGCTACGCGGCGGTCGCCGGCAGCCGCAACGCGCCGGCGGTCGGTGCCGTCGGCGACCGGCTCGATGCGATCGCCGGCCGGATCGGCCACGCCCACGTGCGCGGGCTCGCCGACACCGCGATCGGCATCGCGGCGTACATGAACGGGCGGTGGCGCGACGCGCGCGGCCGGCTCGAGGCGGGCATCGCGCGTTTGCACGACCACGGCGCCGGCGTGCGCTGGGAGCTCGACGTCGGCGAGTCCTACTGGCTCGGCACGCTGTACCAGCTCGGCGAATGGCGCGAGCTGTACCGCCAGAGCACGTCGCTCCTGCGCGACGCGCTCGAGCGCGGCGACGTGGTCGCGCAGCTCGGCGTGCGCTCGGGTCGCGGCAACCTCGCGTGGCTGATCGCCGGCCGTGTCGACGAGGCGCGGGCGCAGCTCGACGCCGCCGAGCGCTCGCTCGCGCCCGGCTTTCATCTGCCGCACGTGCACGCGATCCAGGCCGGCTGCAACGTCGACCTCTACGCCGGCGACGCGGCGGAGGCGGCACGCAAGCTCGAGCGCGCGTGGCCCGAGCTCGAGCGCCTCGGAATTCTTCGCATCCAGCTCGTGCGGGTCGAGCTCCAGCTGCTCCGCGCGCGCGTCGCGCTCGCGGACTCCACGCGATCGCGGGAGGACCGCGGCAAGCTCGCGCGGGGTCTGGCGGAGGAGGTGATCAAGGAAGGCGCGCCGTGGGCGATCGGCATCGCGCTAGCCGTGCGCGCCTCCGCGCAGGCGCTGCGCGGCGAGACGGCCGCGGCCCATGCGACGCTCGCCGCCGCCGAGGAGCAGCTCGCCGCGGCCGAGATGCAGGGCATGCTCCAGGTCGTCCGCCTGCGCCGCGGCCAGCTCGAAGGTGGGCCCGGCGGCGCCGCCCGCGCAGCGGCTGCACGGGATGCGCTCGCCGACCTGGGCGCGCGAGAGCCCGATCGCGTCGCCACCCTGCTCGTCCCCTGGGACGCGTGATCTGACCCGCCAACCTGGGTTAGGCTCGACCGAGGGGGGCGATCCGAAAGGGTCCTTCTGCCGTACATGTGAAGCCGGCCACCGCCGGATGAGGGAACAGCGTGTCAGACATCGCCCAGCACATCGCCGTCTCGCAGCGGGTCGAAATCGAAGATCTCGATTGGGCGCTCGCGAAGAAGGTCGGGCTCACCGAGCGTGAAATCTCCAGCCTGAAGTTCTTCGCCGACATCGAGAGCCAGACCGTCTACTACTTCCTCGAGGTCGCGCGCCTGCAAGTCGCACGCGATCCCGAGCTGCTCACGTTCCTCACGATGTGGAACTACGAGGAGTACTACCACTCGCACGCGATCACCCGCCTCATGCTCGAGTGCGGCGTCCAGGTCGAGAGCGCGACCGAGCGCTCGACTCGCATCAACGCCGGCGCCCGGTTCCGCGCCAAGTTCGAGGAGGCCTTCGAGTGGACGATGGCGAAGCTGGTGCCGAAGCGCTTCGTCGCGCTGTGGATGTTCTGGGGCGCGCTCCAGGAGTGCCTGACGATGCAGGCCTACGAGGAGATCATCCGCACGACGCCGAACCCGGTGCTCGCCGAGATGTTCCGCCGCATCGCGAAGCAGGAGCGGCGCCACTTCGCCTATTACTTCAACCAGGCGCGCGAGCGCCTGACCGACAACAAGGCGAACCAGAAGTTCTGCCGCTTCGTCGCGCAGCAGTTCTACGCCCCGGTCGGCGCCGGCTACAAGAACCCGAACCAGGCGGCCGAGCTCGTTGCCAACCTGTTCCCGGGCCAGCGCATCTTCGAGGTCATGAGCTACATCGAGCGCCGCATGGCTCAGCTGCCCGGCATGGAGGGCCTCGACGCGTGCACCAGGTGGGCGCGCAAGATCCAGCCGATCCTGCCGCCCGAGGTTCGCGCGGAGCCACCGGCGCCCGGTCTGCGGGCGGCGTGACCGGTCAGAACGCGTAGCCGACGCGAAAGTACGCGTTCACGTCGGGCGAATCGCTGGTGGTCATGCTGTCGCCGCTGTCCGTCGCGTGCTTCGCGACGCCGGCGGCCCACACCATGTTGAGCCCCGAGTCGAAGGTCCAGTGCCAGCCGAGGAGCAGCTCGGGGCCGGCCCAGGTGTCGGTGCTGCTCGTCGCGGTCGCGTCGCAGCCGTCGCACGCGTAGTAGCTGCCTTCGTTGTTCGTGGTGCTGCGCATGATCAGGCCGGGCTCGATGAACGGGCCCGAGTACGTGCGGCGGAAGTAGACGGGCAGGCTCACGGTCGCCTGATAGCCGGTGTTGTTGCCGCCGCTCTCGTTCCACGCCGAGAACGACGCGCTGATCGCGATGTTCTGGGTGAGCCCGTAGCTGATCGAGCCGTCGTAGTAGCCGTAGAACGGGCCGATCGGATCGATCGCGATGTTCACGCGCTTGTAGTTGTAGAGGTAGTCGTTGCGCTCGCCGACCTTCACGAGCTGACCGTTGATGTGCGAGACGTTGCTCCAGTCCTCGTTCTGCGGCGCGGGCTGCGCGGCAGGCTGGGGGACCGGCGGCTGCGCGCTCGGCGGCGCGAGATCGTCAGCCGACGCGAGCGCAGGCGCGAGCAGAAGCGAAGCGAGGACGGCGGCGCGATTCATCATGGCCCGTCGCTAGAGCAGGTGCGATGCCAGGTCCGACCACGGCGGCGAAGTCCGCGCCATGCATCAGCTTGCCGCCGCATGCCCACGTCAGTGGGCGTCCGGCCATTCGCCAGGTCCCGCGCGATTCCTGACACGCGTGTCGCAAACCGGGCGCGCCCGCCGCTCGAAAACCGTGCGGGCAGCGTTTCATATCACGTCTTCCCCCGGAAGCTTGCACTCCGGAGCCAACCCTCCTTATAACGCCCGCTCCCCGCTACCCCCGGCAGGCATCCATGAGCTTTTTCCTTCCCATTCTCGCCGGCGGCTCCGAAGCCGCATCGGCTCGTCCCCGCAGCGAAGCCGAGCTGCAGCTCCCCGACTTCAAGCAGGTCAAGTTCCTCGGCATGTCCGGGTGGGGCTTGCTCGCGATCGGCCTGGGCGTGTGCGTGCTGGGCCTGCTGTTCGGCCTGATGAAGTACCAGAAGCTCAAGAACCTCCCGGTTCACAAGGCGATGCGGGAGATCTCCGAGCTCATCTACGCGACCTGCCGCACGTATCTGCGCACGCAGGCGAAGTTCATCTTCCAGCTGTGGATCCTGATCGCGGCGGTCATCGTCGTGTACTTCGCGGTGCTCGAGAAGACGCCGCCGCCGAAGGTGATCGTCATCGCGGCGTTCACGATCGTCGGCATCCTCGGCAGCTCGCTGGTCGCCGCGTTCGGTATCCGCGTGAACACGTTCGCGAACTCGCGCGCCGCGTTCTCGTCGCTGCGCGGCAAGCCGTACGGCACGTACTCGATCCCGAGCGAGGCCGGCATGAGCATCGGCACGGTGCTGATCTCGGTCGAGCTGCTGATCATGCTCGCGATCATGCTGTTCCTGCCCGGCGACTACGCGGGCCCGAGCTTCATCGGCTTCGCGGTCGGCGAGTCGCTCGGCGCCGCGGCGCTGCGCGTGGCCGGCGGCATCTTCACGAAGATCGCCGACATCGGCTCCGACCTCATGAAGATCGTCTTCAACATCAAGGAAGACGACGCGCGCAACCCCGGCGTGATCGCGGACTGCACCGGCGACAACGCCGGCGACTCGGTCGGCCCGACCGCCGACGGCTTCGAGACCTACGGCGTCACCGGCGTCGCGCTCATCACGTTCATCCTGGTCGCGATCCCCGCGTTCCATTCGCCCGAGATGTTCGACGCGCAGGGCCGGTTGCAGGACACCGGCCAGTGGATCCAGGCCGTGCTGCTCGTCTGGATCTTCGCGATGCGCATCATGATGGTGCTGGCGTCGGTCGGTAGCTACCTCGTCAACGAGGCGATCCAGAAGGCGAAGTACCAGAACGCGAGCAAGATGAACTTCGAGCACCCGCTGACCTGGCTGGTGTGGATCACCTCGATCGTGTCGATCGGCCTGACGTTCCTGGTCTCGTACCTGCTCATCGGCCAGGGCGAATCGGCGCTGCCGCCGAACATGTGGTGGATCCTGTCGGCGATCATCTCGTGCGGCACGCTCGCCGGCGCGATCATCCCCGAGCTGGTCAAGATCTTCACGTCGGTCAACTCCGGCCACGTACGCGAGACCGTGACCGCGTCGAAAGAAGGCGGGCCGTCGCTCAACATCCTCGCGGGTCTCACCGCAGGCAATTACTCCGGGTACTGGATGGGTCTCACCATCGCGGGCCTGATGGGCATCGCGTACGGCCTGTCGACGCTGCACGGCAGCTACACCGACGCGGCCGGCCACGTCCACGACTGGGGCCTGGTCGCGCTGCTCGACGTCGGCAACAAGGCCGCGAACATGTCGATGACGACGTTCGCCTACGGCGCCGCGTCCGCGGTGTTCGCGTTCGGCCTGGTCGCGTTCGGCTTCCTCGGCATGGGTCCGGTGACGATCGCGGTCGACTCGTACGGCCCGGTCACCGACAACGCGCAGTCGGTCTACGAGCTGTCGCTGATCGAGCAGATCCCGAACATCTCGGAAGAGATCGAGAAGGACTTCAAGTTCAAGCCCGACTTCGAGAATGCCAAGGCGTACCTCGAGGAGAACGACGGCGCGGGCAACACGTTCAAGGCCACGGCCAAGCCGGTCTTGATCGGCACCGCGGTCGTCGGCGCGGCCACGATGATCTTCGCGCTGATCGTGCTGATCACGAGCGGCCTCCAGCCCGACGCGGTCGCCAAGCTGTCGATGATCCACCCGCCGTTCCTGCTCGGCCTCGTGTGCGGCGGCGCGGTCGTGTACTGGTTCTCGGGTGCCTCGACGCAGGCGGTCTCGACCGGCGCGTACCGTGCGGTCGAGTACATCAAGGCGCACATCAAGCTCGACACCGCGAGCGGCGCGAAGGCGAGCACGAAGGAGAGCCAGGACGTCGTCGAGATCTGCACGAAGTACGCGCAGCGCGGCATGGTCAACATCTTCATGGTCGTGTTCTTCTCGACCCTGGGCTTCGCCTGCCTCGACGGCTACTTCTTCATCGGCTACCTGATCTCGATCGCGCTGTTCGGCCTGTACCAGGCGATCTTCATGGCGAACGCGGGCGGCGCCTGGGACAACGCGAAGAAGATCGTCGAGACCGAGCTGCGCGCGAAGGGCACCGAGCTGCACGCGGCGACGGTCGTCGGCGACACGGTCGGCGATCCGTTCAAGGACACGACGTCGGTCGCGCTCAACCCGATCATCAAGTTCACGACGCTGTTCGGCGTGCTCGCGGTCGAGCTCGCGATCAAGCTGCACGAGCGCAACATGGACACGCTGAAGTACGTGATCGCGGGCGCGTGCCTGGTGGTCGCGATGTTCTTCGCGTGGCGTTCGTTCTACGGCATGCGGATCGGCAGCGCACAGGAGGCGCCGAAGTCGGAGGCCCCGAAGTCCGAATCCAAGCCGAAGTCGGAGGCCAAGGAAGACAAGGCGGAGGCGAAGGCCGTGGCGGAGACGAAGGCCGAGGACAAGGCCGAAGCGAAAGCCGACAAGGACGACAAGAAGGAAGAAGCGAGCGCGCCGGCCTGACGCCCGCGCGTGCGGCGGCCGTGCTACGACCGGCCGCATGGCCGAAGTGATTCGCGCGCCGCGCGGCGGCCAGCTCAGCTGCAAGGGCTGGGTCCAGGAAGCCGCGCTGCGCATGCTGATGAACAACCTCGATCCCGAGGTCGCCGAGCGGCCGCAGGATCTCGTCGTCTACGGCGGCACCGGCAAGGCGGCGCGCAGCTGGGACGACTACCACGCGATCGTGCGCGAGCTGCGCCGGCTCGAGAGCGATCACACGCTGCTCGTGCAGTCCGGGCGCCCGGTCGGCGTGTTCCGCACGCACGAGGAAGCGCCGCGCGTCTTGATCGCGAACGGAAACCTCGTCGGCAAGTGGGCGACGTGGGAGCACTTCCGCGAGCTCGAGGCGCGCGGCCTGATGATGTACGGCCAGATGACCGCGGGGTCGTGGATCTACATCGGCTCGCAGGGCATCGTGCAGGGCACGTTCGAGACGTTCGTCGCCGCCGGCCGCCAGCACTTCGGCGGCGGGCTCGGCGGGCGGGTCATCCTGAGCGGCGGCCTCGGCGGCATGGGCGGCGCGCAGCCGCTCGCCGCGACGATGGCCGGCGCGGTGTTCCTCGGCGTCGAGATCGATCCCGCGCGCGTCCAGCGGCGGATCGAGACTCGCTACCTCGACGAGGTCGCGCCCGATCTCGATGCGGCGCTGCGCCGGGTCGACGAGTGCCGCGTGAAGCACGAGGCGCGCTCGATCGCGGTCGTCGCGAACGCGGCCGACGTCTACGCCGAGCTCGCGAAGCGCGGCATCGCGTTCGATCTCGTGACCGATCAGACGAGCGCGCACGATCCGCTGAACGGCTACGTGCCGCAGGGGCTCACGCTCGCGGCCGCGGCCGAGCTGCGCGTGAAAGATCCCGACGACTACGTGCGGCGAGCACGCGCATCGATGGCGGTGCAAGTCGAGGCGATGGTCGCGATGCAGCGCGCCGGCTCGCACGTGTTCGATTACGGCAACAACCTGCGCGCGCAGGCCGAGCTCGGCGGCGCGCCCAAGGATGTCGCGTACGCGTATCCCGGCTTCGTCCCGGCGTACATCCGCCCGCTGTTCTGCGAGGGCAAGGGCCCGTTCCGGTGGGCGGCGCTGTCGGGCGACCCCGAGGACATCCGCGTCACCGACGAGGCCGTGCTCGACGAGATCCGCGGCGACGAGATGCTCGCGCGCTGGATGAAGCTCGCGCGCGAGAGGATCGCGTTCCAGGGCCTGCCGGCGCGCATCTGCTGGCTCGGCTACGGCCAGCGCCATCGCGTCGGCCTGCGCTTCAACGAGCTGGTGAGGTCGGGGAAGGTGAAGGCGCCGATCGTGATCGGCCGCGATCACCTCGATTGCGGCTCGGTCGCGTCGCCGTATCGCGAGACCGAAGCGATGAAGGACGGCACCGACGCGGTCGCCGACTGGGCGATCTTGAACGCGCTCGTCAACACCGCGGCCGGCGCGTCGTGGGTGTCGTTCCATCACGGCGGCGGCGTCGGCATCGGCTACTCGCTGCACGCGGGCATGGTCGTCGTCGCCGACGGCACCGAGCGCGCGGCGCGCTGCCTCGAGCGCGTGCTGACGAGCGATCCGGGCATGGGCGTGATCCGCCACGCCGACGCCGGCTACGACGAAGCGATCCGCTGCGCGGAGGAGCGCGGCGTCGTGATTCCGCGGCGGCGGAGCTGATGGATCTCGTCGTTCGCAACGCACGGGTGATGACGTGCGATCCGGCGCGGGCGGGGCTCGGCCTCGTGAACGGTGCACTCGCGATCGCCGGCGGTAAGGTCGCCGCGATCGGCGACGTGTCGGGCGGTGCGAAAGAGATCGATGTCGGCGGCCGGCTCGTCACGCCGGGCCTCGTCGATTGCCACACGCACGCCATCTTCGCGGGCCATCGCGCGCACGAGTTCGAGCTGCGCGCGGCGGGCAAGACGTATCTCGAGATCCAGGAGGCCGGCGGCGGAATCATGGCGACGCTCGGGCCGACGCGCGCGGTGCCGGATCGGATGCTGGAGCTCTCGCTCGCGTGCAACACGAGCCTCATGCGGCACGGCGGCACGACGACGATGGAGATCAAGTCGGGCTATGCGCTCACGTGCGAGGGCGAGCTGCGCCTCTTGCGCATGATCTCGGCGGTCCCGGGCGCGGTCCCGACGTTGCTCGCACACCTCGTCCCGCCCGAGCGCCGCGGCGATCGCGACGCGTTCGTGCGCGAGATCTGCGAGCAATGGATCCCGCGCGCGAAGCCGCTCGCGCGCTCGGTCGACGTCTGGTGCGAGTCCGCGGCGTTCACGCTCGACGAGACTCGCCAGATCTTCACCGCGGCGCGCGCGCACGGCCTGCCGGTCCGCGGCCACATCGGCCAGCTCTCCGATCTCGGCGCGGCGCTGCTGCTCGCCGAATTCGACGCGCTCTCGGCGGACCATCTCGAGTACGTCGACGACGCCGGCATCGCGGCGCTCGCGCGCGCCGGCACGGTCGCGGTGATGTTGCCGGGCGCGTGCGTGCAGCTCCGCCTGCCGCCGCCGCCGGTCGAGAAGTTTCGCGCGATGGGCCTGCGCATGGCGGTCGCGACCGACCTCAACCCCGGTAGCTCGTACTGCGAGACGCTGCCGATCCAGATGTGGCTCGCGACCACGCACTTCGGCATGACGGTCGAAGAGGCGTGGCTCGGCGTCACGCGCCACGCCGCGCACGCGCTGCGTGTGAATACCGGTGTGCTCGTGCCCGGCGCGCCGGCCGACTTCGCGATCTGGGACGCCGACGACCCGGCGCAGATCCCGTATCGCTACGGAACCTCGCTCGTTCACAAGGTTTTCGTCGCAGGACTTGACGTCATAGCAAAGTGATATCACATTGCCATCATCCTTTCACGGAGGACTTCGATGGCGATGAAAGAGCGTTCCGCGATCTCGAGCTCGGGCTGGTTGGCGATCCTGGTCGGGCTCGGGTGCTTGTTCGGCTCGGTGCCGGTGTTCGCGCAGATCGCGAGCCACCCGCAGAGCCCGGGTGCATACGTCGGCGGTGGCATCGGCATGGTGGTGTTCGGCATCATCCTGCTCGCCGGCAACATGGTCATCGGCCCGAACGAGGCGCGCGTGCTGACGTTCTTCGGCCGCTACGCCGGCACCGTGCGCGACGCGGGCCTGCGCTGGGTGAACCCGTTCACCGCGAAGCGGCCGGTGTCGCTGCGCGCGCGCAACTTCGAGACCCAGAAGATCAAGGTCAACGACATCGAGGGCAACCCGATCGAGATCGGCGCGGTCGTCGTGTGGCGCGTCGTCGACACCGCGCAGGCGCTGTTCGACGTCGAGAGCTTCGCGAGCTACGTCCAGATCCAGTCCGAGGCCGCGGTGCGCAACCTCGCGATGCATCACCCGTACGACTCGCACGACGAGAAGATCACGAGCCTGCGCGGCCAGTCCGATGTCGTCGCCGAGCAGCTGCGCAAGGAGATCGCGGCCAAGGTCGCGCCGGCCGGCGTCGAAGTCGTCGACGCGCGCATCGCGCACCTCGCGTATTCGCCCGAGATCGCGCAGGCGATGCTGCAGCGCCAGCAGGCGGGCGCGATCATCGCGGCGCGCACGCGCATCGTCGAGGGCGCGGTGTCGATGGTCGAGATGGCGCTCGACCAGCTCGCGAAGCGCGGCATCGTCGAGCTCGATCCCGAGCGCAAGGCGCAGATGGTGTCGAACCTGCTCGTCGTGCTGTGCGGCGAGCGCGCGACGCAGCCGGTCGTCAACACGGGGACGCTCTACTAGGAGCTCGGCGTGCCGGAGCGCAAGCCATTCTTGTTGCGCGTCGACCCGAGCTTGCTGGAAGCAGTTCAGAAGTGGGCCGCCGACGATCTGCGCTCGCTCAACGCCCAGATCGAGTTCGTGCTGCGCGACGCGCTCGTGAAAGCGGGCCGGCTGAAGCCTAGGAAGTGACGCCGGCGGCCGCGAGCAACGAGCCGTCGTCGATCAGCGCGCGCATCGCGGCGATGTCGGGCGCGAGCGGACGGTCGACCATCATCGCCGGGATCGTCGCGCGGATCGCGGCGTGCACCGCCTCGAGCGGCTTGGTCGTCCTGAGCGGGCGGCGCAGGTCGATGCCCTGCGCCCCGCACAGCAGCTCGATCGCGAGCACGGTCCGCACGTGATCGTGGATCAGGTGCAGCTTGAGCGCCGCGGTCGCGCCCATCGACACGTGATCCTCGCGGCCGGCCGACGACGGGATCGAATCGACCGAGGCCGGATGTGCGAGGACCTTGTTCTCGGACACGAGCGCGGCCGCGGCGACCTGCGCGATCATGAAGCCGGAGTTGAGCCCGGAGTCGGGCGCGAGAAACGGCGGCAGGCCGCTCGACAGGTGCGGGTTGACGAGCTGCTCGACGCGCCGCTCGCTGATGTTCGCGAGCTCGGCGACCGCGATCGCCGCGGCGTCGAGCGCGAGCGCGACCGGCTGGCCGTGGAAGTTGCCGCCCGAGATCATCTCGCCGTCGAGCACCAGCGGATTGTCGGTCGAGCTCGCGGCCTCGCGCTCGAGCACGGTGCGTGCGAACGCGAGCACGTCGCGCGTCGCGCCGTGGACCTGCGGCATGCAGCGCAGCGAGTACGGGTCCTGGACCTTGCCGCAGTCCTTGTGCGACTCCGCGATCTCGGAACCGTCCAGCAGCGCGCGCAGCAGCGCGCCGACCGCGATCTGGCCGGGATGCGGGCGCGCCGCGACGACGCGCTCGTCGAACGCGCGCACGGTGCCCTTGAGCGCCTCGAGCGACAGCGCGCCCGCGAGGTCGGCGACGCGGCACGTAACGTCGGCGTCGAGCACGGCGAGCCCGCCGACCGCGGTCATGTGCTGCGTGCCGTTGAGCAGCGTCAGGCCTTCCTTGGCCTCGAGCACGAGCGGCGCGATGCCGGCGCGCCGCAGCGCCTCGGCGGCAGGCAGGGTATGGCCGCCGAGCTCGGCGTCGCCTTCGCCGATCATGCCGAGCGCCAGGTGCGCGAGCGGCGCGAGGTCGCCGGATGCGCCGACCGAGCCGCGCGCGGGGATCACCGGGTGCACGCCGGCCGCGAGCAGCTCGCACAGCCGCTCGCAGCACACCGCGCGCGCGCCGCTGCGGCCGGTCGCGAGCACGGCCGCGCGCAGGAGCATCATCGCGCGCACGGCATCGCGCGGCAGCGGCCCGCCGACACCCGAGGCGTGCGAGCGCACGAGGTTCTGCTGCAGGCGCG
>DATJXL010000023.1:0-26155 GCA_035500135.1 Kofleriaceae bacterium | reverse complement strand
CGCGGGATGGGCGTCGGTCCTCGCGCTCGCCGAACAACGTCCGCCGCTCGCAAGGACGGGAGCGAGGTACGTGCACGCCACAACCGCCCGGCGTAGTCACGAGCGCTTGGCCCGACCCCACCCGCGACTTACGCACCACGCCTTGCCTCGCGTTGACGTATACGGAGAGCACGAATGAGCACGAAGCCGACCATCCCGCTCCTCTTGCAGGGCACTCCGGTCGAGACCCACGCAGATCTTTGGCGATTCTGGCTGATGCCGGGCGAGCCGGAGCCCGGCGTCCAAATTCGGAAAGCGATCGATCCCACGAAGCCGATCTCGTGGCGCGAGCTCGACAAGCTGCGCCAATTGTACGAGATCGCGTATCGCGGGACGGATGCGGGCGTCGTCGCCTACGTCACGAAGCGCACCTCGATCCGCACGTTGAGCTGGACGGCACACGAGCAAGCGCGGATCGACCTCTCGAAGAGCCACCTCACCGAGCTCGGCATCGATACGAGCGGCCCACTCGAGCTTCGCCTCCCGCCGACACTCGAGACGCTGGGTCTGAGGTCAGCGCGACATCCGGCGAATCTGACACTACATAGCGGCGACTTCGGTGCTCGCCTCGGGCTCGAGATGTGGGACCCGAAGGGCAAGGTCCCATTCTTCCCTGGCCTCGCCGCGTTGCGCTCGCTCACCGTCGCCGGCACCGCGCGTGTAGACCTCGCGCCGTTTGCAAAATACACGCAGCTGAACGCGCTCGCGATTTGGGGCGTCGACAGCGGCGTCGAGGTGACCGGGCTCGGAGTGCTCGCGAAGCTGCCCGCGCTTCGCGAGCTGGAGCTGCGCAACGTCTATCACACCGATCTCTCCGCTCTGCCGAAGCTCCCCGCGCTCGAGTCGTTCGCGATCGACGGCATCCGCGCGCCGGATGCCGCGCACGTGAAGAAACTATTCACCGGGAAGGCGCTGCGCATTCTAGGCGTTCGCAGCGATGCGTGGCTGAAGAAGAACGCGGACAACCCGTTCCGCGAATGGGAGGGCCGCCTCGCGACGCGCGCGACCAAGGCCTACCGCGCCGCGCGCGCGGCGATCGATGCGCGCAACGACGCGGAGGAAACGCTCGCCGCGTTCATCGCCGCCTTCAATGCCGTCGAAGCGGAGATCGACACGATCAGGCGCGAACAGATCGATGACGCATTTCGAGCGCTCGCAGCCGACTTGAAGGTCTCGCCGAAGCGCGCGACGTCGTGGTTCGAAAGATGGCGTGAGTTCTGATGCGACGACGTCAACGCTCGGCAAGGCGTGGCGCGTAAGCGCGGGTGGGCTCGGGCCGTGCGCTCGTGACTACGTCGGTCGGTTCTAGCGGGCGCGCTAGCCAGCCGCGCTCGTGATGTTCGCGGTGACCGCGTCGAGCAGCGCCTCGAGGCCCGACTCGCGGTCGACGTAGCGATGGACGAGACCGTCGGAGTTCTTGCCGGCGCCGCGCACGATGCGGCGCGCCGACGGCTGCGCGCGGCGCACGTCGTCCATGATCGGCAACACGCGCGGGTCGGCCGCGTCGAGCTCGGCGATCACGGCGTCGAGCGCGATGTTCTGGAGCGCCTCGTTGACCGCGAACTCGTCGCTCGCGAACAGCACGTCCCAGCCGCTCGACACGTACAGGGCCATCGCGCCGCGCTGGCGGTGGTCGTCGCCGACGACGAGCACGCGCATGCGCCGGCCCGGTTTGTCGATGTGACCGGATTGGCGCGCCGCGCCCGCGACCAGCACCTTCCACTCCGCCGGCGGCTCGATCAGCAGCACGCCGAGCGCCGGTTGCGCGCCGTTCATCTCGCGCACGACGTCGCCGATGACCTCGACGGCCGTGCCGGCCTTGGGATCGGTCAGCGCGAGCGAGACGCGCGTGCCGATCGGCAGCCACGCCGCGGTGTCCAGGCAGACGCCGACCTCGGAGATGTCACGCGTGTGACACACGACGACCTCGCCCCCGAGCAGAGGGGACACGGTGGCGGCAAGCGAGATCCGGTGGCGGGGTGCGCGGCGCGAAATGGTCCCTTCATTGTATCAGCATTGACCTGGGCGGATCTCCGAGGGAACGTACGCGGCATGAAGCCGAAGCCAGGCCTCACCCTCCTCGTGGTCGCGGCGGTCGCGCTGGGTGCGCCGCGACTTGCCGCTGCCCAGTCCGCGCCGGGGGCGGCGCCGGCCGTGGACGCGCCGCCGGCCGCCGGGCCGGGTCGGCAACCGCGCGACATCGTGGTCGTGACCGAGGGCACGCGCACGACGCAAAACGTCGTCGTCTTGGGCGGCATCGCGCTGGCCGGGCTCGCGCTCGGCGGTGTGGGCCTGTACTACAACCTCGATGCGCGCGACGCGTCGAACAAGGTCACGACCACGATGCCGGTCGGCGAGCCGTGGACGAAGGCGCTCCAGGCCGAGTACGACCAGGCGCAGAGCTCGTCGACCAAAGCCGAGGTGTTCTACGGGATCGGCGGTGCGTGCGTCGCGGCCGCGGCGATCGCCTACATGCTCACCGCGCCGCCGTCCGAGACCACGGTCATTCATCCGCGCCCGGTCGCGACCGTCGCGCCGACGCCCGGCGGCGCCGTCGTCGGCGGCGTGTGGAGGTTCTGATGCGCGCGACGTGGCTCGCGCTCGTCGTCGTTGCCGGCTGCCAGCCGAGCGTGGCGTCCGGCACCTACCTGTGCGGCGACGAGGAGCTGTGCCCGAGCGGTCAGGCCTGCGACGGCCCGACGAACACGTGCGTGGTCGCGAGCACGGCGATGCCGTTCACGTGCATGGACATGCACGAGCCCGACGACACGCCGCAGCAGGCGTTCGCGCTCCCGACGTTCGGGTGCACGTCGGCGCTGTACTCGGAGGACGACTGCCTCGCCGCCGGCGACGCCGCGGACTGGCGCAGCTTCGCGGCGCCGACCGGCTGCACGGCCGTGGCCGCGCAGATCGAGATCACGAGCCCGATCGCGTTCGAGCCGCTCGCGCTGCAGCTGTGGGATCTGACCGCGAACACGATGGTCGCCACCGGCGGCTCGTGCCCGCCGTCGGAGACCGCGACGGGCTCGGACGCGGCGTGCGTCACGCAAACGCTGGTCGGCGGCGACTCGTACGGCATCGCCATCCAGCCGGCGGGCGGTGGCGATTGTGGCGGCAAGTGCAACTTCAACCGCTACTCGCTGCAGGTCCAGACCGTCACGCCGTAAGCTTGGCTCGTGACCGAGCTGCACTGGAGCTGGCTCGCCGCGCCGTACTTCGTGCTGTCCGCGACGATCCTCGCGGCCGCGATCGCGGTGGCGCTCGTGCGTGGCGACCGCGTGCTGCGGCTCGGCATGATCGGCGCCGCGACGACCGCGCTGCCGTGGGCGCTGTGCCAGGGCTTCGCGGCCTGCACCGACGACGCGATCGTCGCGGCGCGCCTGTTGCGCGTCGGGCAGGGACCGGTCGCGCTCGCCGGGCCTAATCTAATGCTGCTCCTGCTCGGCGTCAGCGGCCAGCTCGAGCGCCAGAAGTGGATCGCGCGGATCGCCGGCTTCGTCGGGTTCCTGTTCCTCGTCGCGTGCTGGGCGACCGACTGGACGGTGCCGGGCGTGCAGCGCCTGCCGAGCGGGATGTTCTACACCGCGGTCGGGCCGCTGACCGGGCCGCACATCTCGCTGCTCGTGGTGTGGCTCGCGATCGGGCTGTGGATCGTGCGGCGCTCGAGCCCGACCGGCGAGCGCAGGCGCTCGACGCGGCTCGTGCTCGGCGTGCTCGTGCTCGCCGCGCTCGGCGCGCTCGACACGCTCCTGCTGTACGGCATCTGGGGCAGCTATCCGATCGCGTGGCTGCCGGCGACCGTCGCCGCCGCGATCGCGCTGTACATCACGCTGCGCACCGACATGCTGCGCCCGCAGGGCTTCGATCGCGAGGCCGGGCTCGAGGTCGCCGGGTTCGTGATCGCACTCGCGGTCACGTGCTTGCTCGCGTGGTCGTCGGTCGGGCGCTCGCCGATCGCGCTCGCCGGTGCGGCGTCGCTCGCGTGGGTCGCGGCGACGGCAGGCGCGTGGGCGGTCGCGCGCTCGCGGCCGGTGCGCGTCGCGGGCGAGCGCGAGCTCGAGCAGTTCGTGACGCGCGTCGCCGCGCTCGACGACGAGGCGAAGCTCGCCGAGCTGCTCGCCGGCCTGTGGCAGCGCGCGCTCGGCGTGCGGCCGCGCGCGACCTGGTGGCGCGACGGCGAAGGCGACGGCTTCGTGCGGATCGCCCGCGGGGGCACGTGGCAGCTCTCGCCCGAGGTCGTCGCGTGGCTGGTCGCGCACGGTGGTCCGCTCGCGATCACCGACCTCGCGACGATGCGCCTGGGCGCGATGCGCGCGCAGCTCGAGCAGCTCGGCGCGGCACACGGCGCCGAGCTCGTGGTGCCGCTCGTCGATCGCGAGGAGCTGGTCGGGCTCGTCGAGGCCGACTACGACAAGGCGCTGCGTGAAGGCGAGCGCTCGCTGATCGCGGAATCCGCGCAGGCCGCGGCGCGCGCGCTCACGTTCGTGCAGCTCGCCCGGGCGGCGGCGCGCGAGCGCGAGACCGCGCGCGAGGTCGAGATCGCGGACGCGCTGCGCCTGCAGGCATCGGCGAGCCGCGACGCCGAGCTCGGCCACTGGGCGGTCGCCGGCGAATATCGCAGCGCGCCGCGCACGACCGGCGCCGGCTGGTCGGCGATCGAGCTCGCCGACGGCCGGCTCGCGCTGCTCGTCACCGAGGCGCAGGCCCACGGCGTGGCCGCCGCGCTCGCGACCGCCGCGCTCACCGGTGGATTCTCCGCCGCGGCCGCAACCGCTCGCTCGCTCGAAGACATCGTCGGCGCGCTGCACGCCAGCGCCGACGGCGTGATGCGCGGCGGCGAGCCGGTCGCGGCGTTTCTCGCGCTGCTCGACGCGAAGACGCACGAGCTCGAGTGGGTGTGCGCCGGCCATCCCGGCGCGGTGCTGGTCGGGCCGATCGCGGTGATCGAGCCCGGCTCGCCGGAAGGCTCGGTGAAGGCGTCGCGCGTCCAGGTCACGATCGTCGGCAGCGGCACGCGCGCGCCCGATGCGAGCCTGGCCGCCGCGATGCGCGGCAAGGCGATGCTCCCCGACGACACGCTGCTCGTGATCGCCTCGACCGCGCTGCGCGGCAGCGACGACGAGCGCTGGCAGCGCTCGGTACGCGAGCGCGCGCCGCAGGCGGCCCGGCTCGCGACCGTGCTCGTCGAGACCGCGCTCGCCGGTGGGGCGCCGGCCGAGGACCTCCTCGCGGTGGTCGTGCGCCCGCGGTGATACCCCGTAGGTGGTGGTGCTGGGGACGGTGAGGGGTTCTCGTGCGCTCCTTGGGGTACCCTCCTCCTCATGTCTGATCCCGAATCGAAGATTCCGTCGGCGGTGTTGCGCGCGTGGCGCGGGCTGCGTGGTACGAGCGGACCGTCGCGGCTATGGCTCGCGGCCGGCGCGCTCGTCGTGCTGATCATCGGCTTTCGCTCGTGCCAGTCGGTCGAGGCCGGCGAGGTCGCGGTGCGCGTCAACAACGTGACCGGCTCGATGGAGGTGATCACGCAGCCCGGGCTGATCCTGCGCCTGCCGTTCGGCATCCAGGACGTCTACATCCTCGACGTCAGCCCGCAGACGTTTCACCTGCGCGGCCAGACGAACACGAGCGTGCTCGAGCGCCGCGAGCTCGAGGTCCGCGCGTCGGACGGCTCGAACTTCGCGTTCAACGACACCACGATCCTGTTCCGCGCGATTCCGGGCAAGGCCGACGAGACGCTGCGCGACTCCGGCCTCGGCCACGCCTACTACGAGTGGATGGTGCCGTACGCGCGCGCGATCCTGCGCGACGAGTTCGGCCGCGAATCGACGCTCGGCGTGTCGAACCCGACGACGTTCCATACCGCCGAGGAGCGCGCGAAGACGCGGCTCAACAAGCTGCTCGGCGAGCACGGCGTCGAGGTGACGAGCATCGTCACGCCGCGTCCGCGGTTCTCGAAGGCGTACGAGGATCTGATCGAGTCGCGCAACCAGGCCGAGAACCAGCTCGCCGTGATCGACTCCGATCTGCAGCGCGCGAAGACCGAGCGCGACCGCAAGCTCGCCGAGGTCGATCGCGACGGCAACAAGGTGATCCAGACCAAGCGCGCCGAGCTCGAGGCGCAGCTCGCCGAAGCGGTGACGGCGCAGACCCAGACCCACCGCGAGGTCGACTCCTACAAGATCGACAAGCTCGCCTCCGGCGAGGCCTCGCGCTCCGGCGCGAAGAGCAAGTCGACGCAGCTCAAGGGCGAGCTCGACGCCGAATACGCCGCGAAGCAAGCCGAGATCGATGCGTTCCGCAACCAGCCGGTCGAGCGCGTGATGGAGCGGCTCGGCGACCGCTTGAAGGGCGTGACGATCGAGATCCAGCCGTACCAGCACGACGGCTCGCCGAAGCGGATCCAGCTCGAGAATGTCGGCGCGGCCGCGGCGGGAGGTGCCCAATGAACAACCTCATCCAGCTCGCGAAGTGGCTCGTGATCGTCGCGATCGTCGCGTGGATCGTGCCGGCGGCATGTACGAGCGCGGTCGGCCCGAACGATATCGGCGTGCGCCAGAGCGCGACGAGCGGCGTGCTCGACGAAGATCTCGGTCCCGGCTGGCATCTGCGCATCATCGGCATCCACAAGCTGATCCTGCTGCCGTCGAGCTACTTCATGCTCGACTTCACGACCGACGAGATGGGCCCGCAGAAGCCGCTCGAGATCCGCACCAAGGACAACAACACGGTCGAGCTCGACGTCTCGGTGCCGGTGCGGATCAAGCCGGGCGAGGCGCACGCGCTCGTGCAGGCCGGCAATCACGTCGCCGATCCCGACGGCCGCTTCCGTTACATGCGGCTCGCCGAGGAGACCGCGACGAGCGTCTTGCGCGAGCAGATGGCCGCGCTCGACTCCGAGGGCTTCTACTCGACCGATCGGCGGCTCGCGGCCGAGCAGGGCGCACTCGAGGCGCTCAACAAGCAGCTCGCGCCGATGCACCTCGAGGCCCAGGCCGTGCTCGTGCGCGCGGTGCGCTTCCGCGACGAGTACGAGAAGCAGCTGCAGCAGATCCAGCTCAACGAGCAGAACAAGCTGCTCGACGCCGCGAGCCAGAAGCTCGCGACCGTGCAGCAGAGCCTCGACAACTACCAGCAAGGGACTGCCGCGCAGGTCTCGCAGCGCCAGGCCGAGTGGGGCAAGAAGACGAACGAGCTCGAGCGCGCGTATCAGGTCGGCCTGATCGACGTGCCCGATGCGGCGCCGGGCGCGACGCGCGCGAAGCTCGCGGCGATGGCGGCGGCCGACGTGACCGCGCTGCGCACGCGCGCGTCGACGATCTTCGGCGTCGACGTCGACTCGGTCGACGACAGCTACCTGGTCGGCATCAAGAACATCCAGGCCGAGACGCTCGAGTACAAGAACCGCATCACGAGCGAGGCCGATGCGATCGAGGCGCGCCTCACGGCCGAAGGCGGCGCGATGGTCGCGAAGGTGCAGGGCGAGTACGAGACCAAGCTGAACGCGCTGCTCGGCGCGCCCGCGGGCAAGGCGTACGTCGCGTGGCAAGCCGCCGACAACGTGAAGTTCAGCGAGACGCTCACGTTCTCGTCGTCCGAAGGCATCCCGTCGGTGCTGCGGCTGCGCCAGTTCGCGGAGCAGTTCATGGGCGCGCGCTGATGGAGCTATCGAAACCTTAACGCGACCGGGGTGTGCGATCGGGCATCGTCCTCTTGATGAGGCTGGCGATGCTCGTGGTCGTGCTGGGTGCGTCGACCGCGCGTGCGGACGATGGAGTACGACAGTGCGAGACCTACGCGAACTACGAACGTTGCGGCTTCACTCCGACTTCGGGTGTCACGCGCTACGAGGCCGTGCTCGAGAAACCACGGCTCGCGCTCGCCGGTGACGTTGGGCTGCACGTGGGCGGCTTGCACTACGACGGCGAGACGACGCTGCTCGCTGGCGCCGGCGCGTCGCTCGGTGTGTCGTACGGGCGGTTCGCGCTGCTCGGCGATTTCTCCGACGACGCCACGTCCGCGCCGCAGCCGGTGCCGCTCGCGCTCGGCCGCGGCAGCGCGCTCGCGATGTCCGACGACACCGGCGGCGAGCTGCGCCGCTACGGGTTGCGCGGGCGGCTCGCGTTCTTCCGCCATCTCGACGTTCAGGGCGACGACGTCGCAGAGCTGTCGATGTTCGTCGATGCCGGCGTCGGCCACGAGCACGTCGACTGGAACATCGGCGGTGTCGACGATCGCGACGATGCGATCGTCGGCATCGGCTGGCGCGCGTTCGCGCGCACCCCACACGAGCGCGGCCTGCTGCTCGAGCTGTCGATGATCATCACGCGCCGTTACAACGACGGCATCCCCGCGTGTGGCGGGCCGTGCCAGATGGCGACGCTGCCGTCTTCGATCGATCGCAGCCTCGTGATCGATCTTCGCTACGTGTTCGGAGGTTGAGCAGCTGCTCCGAAGTGAAGCAGCCATCGAACGTGCGTTCGCGCGGTTGCACGGGCGCGCCGGTTGCAGTCGTTTGTCGCATGCACCCACTGAAGCAACGGCCGGTGTTCGGTCACGACGTCGAGATGCGGAAGCAGCTGCGCGAGACGCGCGACACCTTGCTCGCGCATCTGCGCGACAAGCCCGACGACTTCAACGCGCTCGTGCTCGCCGACGTGATCGGCGAGCTCGACGCCGATCCATCGCTGTCGGCACATCGCGCGCACTTTCGCGCGATCCGCCCCGACGACTGGCGCGAGCAGGCGCGCGTGCACGGCCTCGACCGCGTGCTCTATCACCTCGCTGAAGGCCTGCGGTCGTCCGGTTTCGGCAAGGACGCGATCCCGGTCTTCGAGCGGCGCGCCGACGAGATCGCGGAGGCGCGCGCGCCCGGCGTCGCGCCCGGATCGATCGACGCGTCGTTCGTGCCCGACGCCCTGACCACGAGTCGGCGCGCCCGGGTCGTCTACGCGGGTACCGAGCTCGCGAGCGTTCGCGTCACGGTCAACGCGGACGTCTATGGCTCGCTTTCGCTCGACACCGCGCGTTGCACCGGCGAGTTCGAGCTCGTCGAGCCGCGCGGCGGCAGCGGCACCGCGATCTACGAGACGTACGCCGACGGCGCGGTCCACACGACGCTGTGCACGCCGTGGCACGACGGCACCGAGTCGACCGAGCCGAAGATATGGACGCGGTGGGTGATGGATTGCATCGCCGACCTCGCGCGCATCAGTCGAACGTGATCGGATACAGCAGGCTCTCCGCGTTCCACGTCGCGCCTTGCTGCCACGTGCCCCAGTAGTACGTCGTGCCGGCCTGCGCCTGCTTGCCGTTGCCGAACGTGCCGTCCCACGACACCGACGTCATCGTGCTCGGCTTGCTCTCGTACGCCGGATCGTTGCCGGCGATGTTCGTCGCGATCACCGCGATCGTCGCGGTCTGCGCGGTCGGCAGCACGGTGAGCGTGAACGTCTGCGGCAGCGAGCCGGTCCCGCCGGTCGGCGACATCGCGCTGTAGTCGCTCTCGGCGTAGGTCACGTCGAGCGCGGGAAGCGCGAGATCCGCGCCCGCGATCTGCTGCGTCGTGCGCGCGTAGCCGAGTGCGGGCGTGCTCGCCGGATCCGGATACGGCGCTTGCTTGCCCGCGAGGTCGAACGGATAGCGGACGACCGCCATCACCTCGCCGTCGGCGATCGGGAAGTCGAACGAGCCATCGGCCGCGCTCTCCGCGAAGTTCGCGGTGTAGTGCTCGGAGACGACCATCGAGCCATCGCGCAGCTCGCCGACCTCGAGGTCGACCGAGAAGCACGGCTGCGCGACGTCGCCGTACTTCACGACACCGGTCAGGTGATGCAGCGCGGGCGGCGGCTGCGGCACGACGAGCTGCGAGACCGAGCGCTGGACCGGCGCGCCGGCGGGCGGCGGCACGAACGATCCGTTCGTCTGATCGTTCAGGTACTGACCGTCGCGCACGAGGTTGTCGGCCGTGCCGTGCACGCGAAACATGTACGGATAATTTCCGTTCGCGAGCGCCGCGCCTCCGGTGAACGTGCCGCTGCCGTCGTCGGTCAGCGTGACGAACGGCTGCGTCCAGTCGGTCGCCTGGCCGAACCCGCCGTAGACCTCGACGCTCGTCACGCCGGGCCACTGCGGGCGAAAGCAGAAGTCGGCGTGGCCGTCGGCGCCGCTCGGCGCCGGGCACGGATCCGGCGCGTACGTCGACGAGCCGGTCGCCGCGCACGACAGCGCGAGCGGCGAAGCAGGCGTCGCGTCGAGTGCGGCATCGGCCGGCGCGTCGCCGCCGCCGCCGCTCGCGTCGGCGGTCGAAGCCGCGTGGTCGCTGCCGCAGCCGATCAGGAACAGCGAGATCGCGAAGAGTGCGCGCATGATTTCTTTGTGCACGCTTGGCTCGCGATCCGAAACAGAAAAACGCAATGAGTACGCGTTGTTACTGTAGGGGGAAACCGACAACAGGTGGGAGCGATCACCTCACGCTTCGTCGATCAACAACTTGAGCCCGGCCGGCAGCGTGTCGCCGAGCGCGACGCGTTCCTCGCGCGCCTCGAGCGCGACGACTTGCTCGACCAGCACCGCGGCGCGATCGCCGCCGGGCAGCGCGCGCACGACCTCGGCGAGCCGCGCGCGCGTCGCGTCGTCGAGATCGCGCGCGCGATCGCCGGTGCGACGGCCGAGCTGCGCGAGCGGGAACGCGGCCTTGTCGGGCTCGGGCCAGTCCCACGCGAGCACCGGCGCGAGCCACGCCGCGACCTGCGCCGGCGGCACGACGAGGTTGAGCGGGCCGTACAGTGGCACGCGCGCGCCGATCCGCGACAGCGCCCACAGGTTCACCGCGTCCTCGCGACCCTTGCGCGGCTCCATGCGATGCACGAGCTCGTCGCCGAGCTTCTGCTTGTGCGCGATCGCCAGGCGCTCCATGCTCGCGATCGCGCGCCACATCTCGGCGAGCTCCTGCTTGCTCGGCCGCACGTCGGCGAGCTTCTTCTGCTGCTTCGCGCCCGGCAGGAGCAGCTGCGACAGCCGGTCGTAGATCTGGTCCTGCTGGCCTTTCACGAGCCCGCCGGCGATCCGCCGCCACGCGATCCACCACGCGAGCTTGCCGGGCTCGGACTTGGGATGCGCGAGGCCTTCGTTGAACACGCCCCACATCACGCGCGCGCGCCAGGTGTCGAGCGGCGCGCCGGTGCCGGGCCGCAGCAGGAAGCCGGCGAGGTTGAGCCAGCGCTGCTCGTGATCGGCCGTCTTCTTGCGCTCGGGCGCGACCTCGACGAGCGCGTCGAACAGCGCGCGGGTGTCGGTCATCGACCACTCGTCGCGGCGCGTTTCGAGCAGCGTCTCGAGATCGCGCGCGAGCGTCGGCAGGTTCGCGCCGGTCGTGAACGCGGCGGTGACCAGCGCCTTGGCCTCGTCGATCTTCGCGTGCGGTGCGGTCTCGGCCGTCGGCGCGGCCGCGGCGCCGCCCGAGCGCATGTCGAACGCGAGCTTCCAGCTCTCGCCGGTCTCGCGATCGGCGCACGCGATCTCGAGCGCGCCGAGCTCGCTGATGTGGACGGCGAGCCGTACCGTGACCTCGCCGCGGCCCCGCGCGCGCAGCACGGTCACGATCGGCGGCAGCTCGAGCAGGTCGCTGCCGTCGTCGAGCGTGTCGGCCCGGCCGTCGCCGATCGGGACGAGCGCGCCGGGCTCGTCGCGCCGCGTGCTCGACGAGTACAGCCGGAAGCTCACCGGCCGGTTCGTGACGAGCTGAAAGTCGCGCGCGAGCTCGACGCGCGCGCCGTCCTCGAGGCCGGCCGGCGCGAGGCACACGGCACGGTTCTCGCCCGCGGCGTCGACGCCGATGTAGAACGCGCGCGGCGTGCCGCCCTTGATGCGGGTCGCGAGCCCGCGCCGCACGAGCCCGTAGTAGGCGGCGCCCTGCGCGACCGCCATCTCGGGCATCGCGGCCGGCAGCTCGCGCGGCGCGCTGCCTTGCCAGCGCGCGATCTGATCGAGCACGCGCGCGCGCAGCGCGGCCGGCGTCATCGCGCCGCCGTTGAACAGCACGGCGTCGATGAGGCCGGGATGGCGCTGCACGAACGCGGCGAGGTGGCGCGTGACCGCCGGATCGGCGGCATACGGCAGCCCGAACTCCTGCAGCGCGCCGCGCGTGCGCTGGAGCGGCGCATCGGCGGCGACCACCGGGAAGAAGCCGTCGAACAGCACGCGCTCGAGCTCGTCGCGCGTGATCTCGTCGCGGATCGTGCCGCCGATCAGCTTCGCGCCGCGCGCCTGCACGACGATCGGCGCGCTCGCGGGCGCCTCGTCGCCGAGCAGCTTCTCCTTCGCGAGCCGGCACGCGTGCACCAATCCGTGCCACTGCAGCGTGTCTAGTTTCCTGGCGGCCCGCTGCTCGACGATCTTCGCGAGCGTGAGGTCGAGGTTGTCGCCGCCGAGCAGCAGGTGATCGCCGACGGCGCTGCGCGTGAAGCCGTCACCACCGGCATCGACGTCGATGATCGTGAAGTCGGTCGTGCCGCCGCCGACGTCGAACACGAGGACGCGCTCGCCGGGAGCCAGCTTCGTGCGGGCGCCGTCGATCCACGCGTAGAACGCCGCCTGCGGCTCCTCGAGCAGCACGACCGGCGGATAGCCGGCCTGCGCCGCGGCCTGCAGCGTCAGCTCGCGCGCGGCCTCGTCGAAGCTCGCCGGCACCGTGACGAGCACTTCCTGCTCGGCGAGCGGCGCATCGGCGTGCGCGAAGTCCCACGCCTCGTGGATGTGGCCGAGGATCAGCGCCTGAACCGCGACCGGCGACAGCTTGCCGCCTTCGCCTTCGCCCCACGGCAAGATCGGCGCGTTGCGATCGACGCCGGGGTGGCACAGCCACGACTTCGCGCTCGCGATCATCCGCGACGCCATGCGCGCACCCTGCGCGCGCGCCAGCTCGCCCACGACGGTGCGCCGCGCCGGATCCCAGGGCAGCGCGGTCTCGTGCGGCGCGAGATCGATGTCGGTCGCGAGGTACACGAACGACGGCAGCTGCCGGCGCGCGGCGACGTCGCCGGGCGCGATCAGCTGCGCGACGTCGAACACCCGCACGCGCGGATCGGCCGCCGCGGTGTCGACGTACGCGACGGCCGAGTTGGTCGTCCCGAGGTCGATGCCGATCAAGAACCGCGCTACCACGCGCGTCGTTCTAGCGATAGTTGCGGTCGCTGTCGACTACCAGCGGCGGATCGACGACGTTCATCACCGCGTCGACGAACGCGGCCGCGTCGGTCTGGAAGTCCCCGCTGACCTTCGGTCCCTCGCCGATCTTGCGCGTGATCGAGCCGTCGCGCTCGCACAGCACGCTGCGCTCGGTCTTGGTCGCGAGCACGTAGTCGTACTCGAGCGTGAAGTAGCGCGTGACCGCCGCGTCGTTCTTCTTCGCGACGAACGCGCACAGGTGCGCCTCGCCCATCTGGGTCGGCTTCGGCAACGACAACACGCCGATGCGGTACGCGTCGCGTTCCTTCGCGATCACCTGCGGCGTGTGCGCGACGCCGGTCTGCGACCACACCTGCTGGAACGGCGAGGGATCGCGCCGCTCGATCGCGGACACCAGCGTTGCGGCGCCCTTGAGCTTCATGAGGTTCGGCAAGACGACATGCGCGATCGTGTCGAGAGCGGAGGCCATGCTCCGACTATACCGTCACTCGCGCTCGCGCACCGAGTACTCGAGCTTCCACCGGCCGTGGCCGTCGCGCGCGACGCACCACAGCTCGAGCGTGCCGACCTCGGTGACGTGCGACTCGAGCCGGACCGGGACGAGCTCGCCGGGCTTGCGCTCGCCCGCGTCCCCGGCGTCGACGAGCTTCTCGACCGGGTCGAGCTCGCTCACGCCGGGCGCGTCGGCGTCGATCAGCGCGCCGGCCGCGTCATCCTTGCGCGTCGCGGCCGCGAAGAACCGGAACGTCGCGGTCTCGCCGACGACGAGGCCGAGCTCGTCGTCGGGCAGCTCGACCGACTGGCCTTCTTCGAGCCCCTGCGGCGCCACGCACAGCGCCTTCACCGGCGGCGCGAAGCCGGGAATCGCCGGCATCGCGCTCTCGATCCCGATGTAATAGGCGCGCGCGGTGCCGCCGCGGATGCGCACGCCGCGCCCGCGCCGGACCTGGCCGTAGTGCGCCGCGCCGAGCGCGACCGCGAGATCCGGATCGGCGCCTTCCAGCACGCGCACGTCGCGCCCGGCCCACGCGCGCAGGAGCTCGATCACGCGCGCGCGCAGCCGATCGGCCTTCATCACGCCGCCGTTGAACAGCACCGCGCTCGGCATCCGGCCGAACCGCGCGAGGAACTCCGCGAGGTGGCGCGTCACGCCGGGATCGTGCGCGTAGGGCAGGCCCATCTCGCGCAGGCCACCGGCGCGGCGGCGCTCGGCCTTCGCGTCGGCGCCGACCGTCGGGAAGAAGCCGTCGACGAGCAGCGCCTGGGCCTGCGCGCGCGTGACCTCGGCCTTGATCGTGCCGCCGATGAGCTTGGAGCCACGGCCGAGGATCGCGACCGGCACCTTGTCGGGTGCGCCGTCCCCGGTGTCACCGAGCAGCGTCTCCTTCGCGCGCCGGCACGCGTGGACGAGCGCGCGCTGCTGCATCGCGTCCAGCTGCTTGCCCAGATCGCGCTGCACGACGGCGGACAGCGCGAGATCCATGTTGTCGCCGCCGAGCAGGATGTGATCGCCGACCGCGACGCGCTCGAGCGCGAGGTTGCCGCCGTCGTCGGCGACCTCGATCAGCGAAAAATCGGTCGTGCCACCGCCGACGTCGCACACGAGCACGACATCGCCCGGCGCGAGCTCGCGCCGCCACGCGTCGCCGCGCGCCGCGAGGTACGCGTAGAACGCCGCCTGCGGCTCCTCGAGCAGCGTGATCTTCGCGAAGCCGGCCTCGCGCGCGGCGACCACCGTGAGCTCGCGCGCGACCGCGTCGAAGCTCGCCGGCACGGTGACGAGCACGTCCTGCTCGTCGGCCGGCTCGTCCTCGTGCGCGTCGTCCCACGCGGCGCGCAGGTGCGCGAGGTAGCGCGCCGACGCGTTGACCGGCGACACGCGCTCGCCGCTTCCCATCTCCGCCTCGAGCTCGCGCTGCGCGCCGCGAAACGGCAGCACCTGCGACGTGCGATCGATCGCCGGATTGCACAGCCACGACTTCGCCGACGACACCAGCCGGTGCGGCAGCTCGGCGCCGCGGTCGCGCGCGAACGTGCCGACGCAGTAGCGCAGCGGTCCCGACCACGGGAGCTGCAGCTGCGCCGGCGCGACCTCTTGCTCGCTCGGCAACAGCAGGAACGACGGCAGCGTCGCCCGCTCGGCGACCTCGCCCGCAGCAACGACCTGCGCGATGCCGAGCGCGCGCGCCGGTTCGTCGTCGCCCGCCGTCGCGAGCGCCGAGTTCGTCGTGCCGAGATCGATACCGATAATCTTCTGCGTCACAGCTCGACTTCCGCGGGAGCGATCACCGTGCGGTCGACGCCGTCGGCCAGCACGGGGAGCTTCGCGTCTACCACGCGCCACCCGTGATGGCGAAGCGTCCCGCGATACGGGGCCTCGCCCTTGGCCTCGCCGGATAGCCGCACCTCGGCCGGATCGAAGCCTTTCGGAACCGTCACCGCGGTGCCTTCGTCGCCCGGCATCACCGGCTCCATCGTCAGATATTGATCGATCACCTTCCTGCAGCCGCGGTGGATCTCGCGCGCGACCGCGCCGATGTCGGCATCGGATGCACCGTCGACCGAGTCGCGCACGAAGTCGACGAACCGCGCCTCGCGCTGCAGGATCGCGAGCAGCGCGAGCGCACCTTCACGGTGCTGCGCGGCCGCCGATGGCTTCGGCTTGTCGGCGGGCCTGGGCTCGGGCTCGCGCTCGCGCGCTCGCTCCGGCTCCGGCTTCGGCGCGGGAAGCGCGGGCGCGACCGGCTCGAACAGGTCGGCGGGCAGCTTCTTGCCGAACAAGACCTTCCAGAAGCAGAGGAACGCGAGCCAGGGATGCATGGCGGAGCGGATCTAATGAGGGCGCGCCCCGCGGCACAAGCAGGCTCCCGCGCGAAAACACGCGATCGTCCGCGAAAAACTGAGGTACCTGCTCGCGCAGTCGCGCACTTGCAATGGCGCGTGGCTTGCTGAAGCGCTGCGCGATGATCGCGCGCCTGTCGTGCCTCGCCCTGGTTCTGGCCGGCTGCAACCTCTACTGGGACGGCGTCCCGCCGCCCGACGCGCCGATCTGCGCCGGCCCCGGCGGCGGCTCGATCGCCGTCCTCGAGCTGCGCGACCCCTCCAGCGGCGACTGCGAAAACTTCAGCCCGGGCGGCTGCCCGTGTGGCACGGACTGCGCGGAGCCACTCGTGCCGGACTGGGCGACGTGTACCGGCGCGTGCGAGCAGCTCGACGAGTCGGCGTGTCTGGCCGCACCCGGCTGTCACGGCGCGTACTGGGTCTCCAACCTCGAAGACAATATGGGCCCGGTGTTCTGGGGCTGCTGGGAGGTCGAGCCGACCGGCCCGATCCAGGGCTCGTGCACCGGCCTCGACCCGTACACGTGCACCGCACACGACGACTGCATCGGTTTGTACGAACAGCAGACCGACACCAGCCCGATCTATCAAGGCTGCGCGCCCGAGCCGAAGTCGCCGCAGGCGGCGTGCTCGTCGCTCACGACCGAGGCCGCCTGCAAAGCGCGCCCCGATTGCGATCCGATCTATGTCGGCAGCGACTGCACGTGCGACGAGCATGGCTGCACGTGTCAGACCGAGACGTTCGAGTACTGCGGCGGCGACCCGACCGCGTGCGACGGCGTGTCGTGTGCGAGCGGCACCGAGTGCGTCGTGACGTCGAGCCCGACCGGCTGGGTCTCGTCCTGCGTGGCGCCGGCGACGGCCGGCACGTGCACCGGCGCCACCGACTGCGACATCGCCATCGACTGCCCGGCCGGCACGACGCCTGGAATTCGCGGCGATTGCTACACGCTGGACTGCATCCCGCTCGCGGAATGCGCACAGAACTAGAATAGATGGCTCGCCACCCACGCCGGGCTTATGCTCCCGACGTGGCCGTCAGGCACCCGGGCGACGATGACCGGCCGACCGTAGATCTCGGTCCGCGCGCACCGATCGAGCCGACCGAGGACCTGGCCGACGAGCCCGATCCGGCGGACGGCGGCGGCGAGACCCGCACGGTCGCGCCGGCCACACCCGATCCGGTGCACGGGCTGCCGACGCAGCAGCTGTCGTCGCGCAAGCGCGCCCAGACCGATTCGCAGACGAAGTACTCGACCATGGCGTCGCCGGTCGAGGCGATGAAGGCCGAGGAGATCACGCGCTCCAAGATCTTCCTCAAGGTCGCGATCGTGACCAGCGTCGCCGGCGCGGTCGCAGGCGTGGCGACCAACGGCGACCCGATCGCGTTTCGCGCCCAGATCACCGGCTGCATCGTCGTCACGCTGGGCTCGCTGTGGATGCTGCGCGTCACGCTCGACCCGGCGCGCTACTCGACCCGCGCGATCCTGCCCCCCGCCCTCGTGATCGCGTTCGGCGCGTTCGGCGGCGTCTATTACTGGGGCTGGGCCTCGCCGGTCGCGGCGATGATCACGTACGGCATCTACTTCTTCAGCCTCGGCGCGAACACGAAGCTGACGACCGCGATGTACCTGCTCGTCGCGGTCGTCCACGCCGTGATCGGGCTCGCGATCATCACGGGGGTGACCGTGGATCGCGGCATCGTGGCGATGCCGGCTCGCACGTTCGATCAGATCGGGACGCTGCTCGTGATCGAGTTCCTGTACTTCATCACGTTCTTCACCGCCCGGGTCAGCCAGCGCGTCACGCTCGAGCACGTCCACAAGCTCGAGCAGGCCGTGCGCGGTGTCGCCCAGCGCGACGCGCTGCTCGTCGAAGCGCGCGCCGAGCTCGATCGCGCGCTCAAGGTCGGTGGCCCTGGCCGGTTCACCGACCAGGTCATCGGGTCGTTCCGCCTGGGCATGCTCATCGGCCGCGGTGGCATGGGCGAGGTCTACGAGGCGCAAAGCGTTCGCGACCTCGGCGAGGCTGCGGTCAAGCTGCTCCACCCGGGCACGCTCGCCGACGCGACCGCGGTGGCGCGGTTCGTGCGCGAGGCCGAGACCGCGGCCAAGCTCGACTGCCCGCACGTCGTGCGCGTGCTCGAGGTCGGCACGACCACCGGCGAGCTGCCGTTTCTCGCGATGGAGCGGCTGCGCGGCCACGATCTGGCCCACCAGCTGCGCCGCCAGCGCCGCGTGCAGCTCGCGCAGGCCGAGGTGCTCGCGGAGCACGTGGCAGCCGGCCTGGAGGCCGCGCGCGAGGTCGGGATCGTTCACCGCGATCTCAAGCCGCACAACGTGTTCTTCGCGGAGGACGCGACCGGCCGGCGCTGGAAGATCCTCGACTTCGGCGTCAGCAAGCAAGGCGGCTCGGGCACGCTGACCAAGGGCCATGTCGTGGGCACACCCGCGTACATGGCGCCCGAGCAGGCGCGCGGCGAGGACGTCGATCACCGCGCCGACGTGTACTCGCTCGCCGCGATCCTGTACCGCGCGGTGACCGGCCACCCCGCGTTCACCGGCAAGGACGTACCGACGACGCTGTACGACGTCGTGTATCGCGTCCCGACGCGGCCGTCGATGCTCGCGCCGGTGCCCGGCGACATCGATCGCGTGCTCGCGGTCGGCCTCGCGAAGGACGCGGGCGACCGCTTCGCGACCGCGGCCGAGCTGGCGGCGTGGTTCGCGGCCGCGGTGCGCGAGAGCCTGTCACCCGAGCAGCGCCAGCGCGCGGACGAGCTCGCCGCGAAGCATCCATGGGGCACGCGCATCGGGGTCGGCACGATCTGATCCCTAGTCGCGACGACGCAAAGATGGTACGTGTTGAGAAAGTTGCATCTTCATGCAGCGTGCACGCGTACTGATCTTGTGGAACCAGGTCGATGAGGATGTCGTCGACCTGTGGCGCCGCGACGGCCGTCGTACCCCGGACTGGGATCCGACGAAGATCGTCGAGCCATGGGACACGGTCGTCGAAGAGATCGCGCTGATCGAGCGCTCGGTGCGCGACGGCGGCCACGACGTCGTCACCTACAACATCGAGGACAGCTTCGCGAACCTGATGGGGATCATCGAGAAGGAGCGCCCCGACGCGATCCTGAACCTCGTCGAGTTCTTCCACGACGACCTCGAGCACGAGATGCACGTGCCGGCGCTCTACGAGCTGCTCGGCGTGTCCTACACCGGCAACCGGCCGCTCGCGCTCGCGCTGTGCCAGAAGAAGCCGCACGCGAAGGCGTTGCTCGCCGGCGCCGGCCTGCCGGTGCCTCGCGGCATCGTGATCGACATCGGCCAGACGACGCCGCCCGACAAGGATCTGGCGCTGCGCTACCCGATGATCGTGAAGCCGGCGTTCGACGACGCGTCGGGCGGCATCGATGCCGGCTCGGTCGTCCACGATCGCGCGGCGCTCGAAGCGCGCGTCCAGCTCGTGGTCGGCGAGCACAAGATGCCGGCGCTGGTCGAGGAGTTCATCGAAGGCCGCGAGATCCACTGCGCGATCCTCGGCAACGATCCGCCCGAGCCGCTGCCGCTCTACGAGATGTGCTTCAAGGACGGCGGCACCGACAACGAGGGCCGCGCGCTGCCGCACATCATCACGTACCGCGCGAAGTGGGATCCGTACAGCCGCGACTACTACGCGATGGAGAGCAAGTGTCCGGTCGACGACCTACCGGCTGACCTCGTACGCCGCATGCAAGACATCGCGGTGCGCGCGTTCACCGCGCTCGGCTGCCGCGACTACGCGCGCGTCGACATGCGGCTGGAAGCGAACACGAACGAGCCGTACATCCTCGAGGTCAACCCGAACCCGGATCTCGCCGATGGATGCGCGTTCGCGCAGTGCGTGCGCGCGAGCGGCCGCACGTACGCGCAGGCGATCCAGCAGATCGTCGGCTTCGCGCTCGAGCGCGCGCGCACCAAGGCCAAGCGCGAGCCGTTCCCGTCGGAGCAGCTCCTGCGCGAGTACCTCGCGAAGCGCTCGCGTTCGGCGCGCTGACCGCGATCTGCCCGTGACTACTGCGCGACGCTCGCGAGCTCGCCCATCCACAGGTGCATGAACTCGTCGCCGCCGCGAGTCGACGCGAACATGATGTAACGGCCGTCCGGCGTGAACTCGGGCGTGATGTCGTCTCCCTCGTAGTTGGTGAGCTGCACCATGCGCGCGCCCTCGAGCTCGACCATCCAGATGTCGGCGTTGCCGGAGCGGGTCGACGTGAACACGAGCCGCTTGCCCGATGGGTGCCATGCCGGCTCGATATTCTTGTACTCGTTCGTGATCTGGATGCGGTTGCCACCGTTGGCGTCCATGATCCAGATCTGGTTATCGCCCTTGCCGTCCTTGAGCGAGAACGCGATCTTGGTGCCGTCGGGCGAGAACGCCGGCTGCTCGCCGGCGCCGAGCTCGGTCGCGGCGCGGCCTTCGCGATCGACGACCCAGATCGACCAGCCCTTGCCGTTCTCGTTGTTGCGCACCTGGTAGGCGATCTTGTTGCCGTCCTTCGACACGGACGGGCCTTGGGCGTCGAAGTCGTTGAACGTCAGCTGCGTGTACCCGCGTGCGTCGCGGCGCTTGTACCAGACGTTGTAGCGATCCTGGGACCGGTTGGAATCGAAGAAGATGCCTTCGCCGTCGACATCCCACTGCGGACGCTCGTCCCAGCTTCCCTTGACCGACTTCGTGAACTCCTCGCGCCCGGTATCGTAGACCGGCACGCCGCCGCGAATGGTGACGCCGGCGACGTGCAGCTCCGATCCGATCTGGACCTTGCCGGTCTTGATCGACTCCGGGTTCACCTTCCAGCACTTCCCGACGCACGAGACGTAGGCGAGCGCCAGTCGCTTGTTGATCGACGGGTATAACGTGTCTTCCTTGTCGCGCGTGATCTGCGTGATGTTCGCGAGCGAGTCCGAGCCCGACTGCGGCGGAATCGAGAACACGCCGGTCTGCTCGGCGTGGCCGAGCGCGTTCTGCGGATCGGGCGTCTTGTTGCCCTCGACGTCGGACTTCGTGAAGTAGTACGAGCGCACTCGCCAGTAGTACGTCCGGTTCGGCTTGAGCACGCGCGCGACGTTCCACTCGACGTACTTGACGTCGTCGGCCGTATTCATCTCGCCGTCGGGCCCGGGGTACTGCTGGATGTTGCCCTCCTGCGGGATGAATGCCTGGTCGATGATCTTGTCGGCGTCGAACGCCGACGTATCCGACAACACGAACTGGTAGTAGACGTACTGATACGACGTCGGCGTGACGTGGATCTGCGGTGACAGGCTGTTCACCTTGGCGTTTTGCTCGGCCAGCGTGTCGAGCACCTTGGGCTGCTCGTAGCCGATCGCGAAGCCCCACGACGAGACGATCGCCTGCTGGTCGTTGTAGATGTAGAGCTCGTAGTGGGTCTCGAAATCGAGATCGTCGGGCGGCGACCAGTGGTGCTCGGTGTAGTTTTGCTGGTCGTACAGCGCGACGCGCTGCTGCGCCGGGTTGTTCGGCACGCGCCACAGCACGACGCGATACGTCGAGCCCTTCTGGTGCGGCCACTCGAACTTCGGCTTGGTCTCGTAGAAGACCGTGTTCTTCTGCGTCGCGCCGAAACCGTTACCCGCGTCCTGTTTGCCGGCGGATGCGAGACACAGCATCAGCGCGCCTGCCGCCACCACCACGCGCGCGAGAGTAGACAGTCTCAGCTCGGTCGAGATCCCCATAGACGGCAACGATAGGGCGGATGCCCGACGCGCGTCAATCGAGCTGGATGCCGAAGCCGTCGCAGGTGTGCTGAGCATCGTCGCGAGCCGCGACGTCCTTCGGAGCGAGATGGCGTGCGAGCGCGGCATTGCCCGCCACACACGCGGCCTTCGTGGCCCACATCGCGGCATCCTTGTCGCCCGGCCTGGCGCGCAACGCGGCTTCGGCGTGCGTGAAGCAAGCGGGCCAGTTTCGCGCCTTCGCTGAATCCTCCGCGAGCCGGAGCTCCTCGTCGTAGTTGACCGGAGGCGCGGCCGGCACGGGAGTCTTCTCGGCAGACTTCTCGGTCGGCGGCTTCGGTGGGGCCGAGGCATGCTTCGGATCGTGCTTCGGCGCGACGGCCACGGCCGGGTGCGCGGGCGGCGCCGCCTTGGCGGCACGCTCGGCGTCTGCGATCGCGCCGATCGCTTGCTCGTGAAACGGCGAGCTCGCCGGAATCTGCTCGGCTTCCGCGCGCGCGGTCTGGAAGTCGCCGCTGGCGAGCAGGCGCTGGATGCCATCGAAGACCTTCGCGTAATCGACGGGCGCGGGCACGGGCGCCGGCGCTGGTGTTGGTGCCGCAGCCGGTTGCACCGGCGTCGGCTCGTCGTGCGATTTACCGCCGCCGGCGGCGACGATCACGACGACGACACCGATCACGACCGCGCCGATCGCGCCGGCCACCCAGCGGGCAGCACCGCCGCGAGGCGGCGGCGGAGCGGTCGACACCGCACCCGCGGCCGCGGTGTGTGTGGTCAACGCCGGTGCGGCAGCCGCGGAGGGCGGCGGCGGCTGCGTCGGCGCGGCGGAGACCACCGGAAACGGCTGCGGCGTGATCGTCGGCGCGGTGCCTGCCGACTGCCGCGTCGGATCGAGCGCGCCGTGCAGCTCGGCGGCGGTTTGATAGCGCTCGTTCGGATGCTTGCGCAGCAGGCGGTGCACGACCTGCTCGAGCCACGGCGGCACGTCGGCGTTGCGCTGGCGCAGCGGCACCGGCTCGTCGCGCAGGTGCGCCGCGAGCAGCTCGATGCCGCCCATGCCGAACGGCGGCTGGCCGCACAGCATCTCGTACGCGATGCAGCCGATCGCGTACAGATCGGCGCGCGCGTCGACGGCGGCGGAGTCGGAGCACTGCTCGGGCGCCATGTATGCCGGCGTGCCGAAGATGCTGCCGGCCTGCGTCGCGGCGCGCGTGCCGGCGTTCGCGAGCTTCGCGATGCCGAAGTCGAGGATCTTCGTGCGCTCGCCGCCGATCACGTCCTTGTCGGGGACCAGGAAGATGTTGTCGGGTTTGAGATCGCGGTGGACGATCCCGTGCTCGTGCGCGGCGTCGAGCGTGCGCGCGAGCAGGCGCAGCACGTGGACGGCCTGATCGATGCGCATGCCGCGCGTGCGCAAGCGGCTCGCGAGTGTCTCGCCGCGCAGTCGCTCCATCACGATGTACGCGCGGCGGTCGGGCAGGTAGCCGACGTCGAACACCTGCACGATACCGGGATCGTTGATCGCGGCGGCGGCCTTCGCTTCGTTGAAGAAGCGCCGCACCATGTCCTCGTTGTGCGAGAGCTCGGGCAAGAGCAGCTTGACGACCGCATCGCGGCCCATCACCGCGTGCTTGGCGACGAACACCGCACCCATTCCACCTTCGGCAAGCCGATCGGTGATCTGGTACCCGCCGATGGTCGTCCCGATCATCGCCACCATTGTAGCGTGGTACGAAATGGCGATGTGGTCGCGCGTGCGCCGTCTGCTCGCCGGCGCCGATGGCGCGACACGCGCCGGCCTGCCGCTCGCCGAGCTGCTCGCGCCGGTGCCGCTCGGCGCGCTGCTCGTGCTCGCGGTGAACGACTGGTGGCTCAAGTCATCGCACGCCCCGCGCTGGCTGACCGGCAAGCTCAGCGACCTCGCCGGTATCTTCGTGTTCCCGCTCGTCGCGACCGCCGCTTGTGACTTGCTGCTGTGGGCCGCGTGGCGGCTCGGCGCACCGGTCGACTTCACGCTGCGGCGCTGGAAGCTCGGCGTCGCGGTGGCGCTGACGGCGATCGGCTTCGCGGTGCTGAAGCTATGGCCCGACGGCTCGGACTTCCTCGTGCGCGCCATGCGCCTCGTGGCGCCGCGCACCCACGTCGCGCTCGACCCCACCGACGTCGCGGCGCTCGCGACGCTGCCGCTGACCTGGTGGTACGGCCGTCGCGTGCTCGCGCGCGGCGCCTACGGCCGCGCGGCATGGGCGCTGCGGCGCCGCGCCACCGCGCCGTTCGCCGACGCCGCCGCATGCGGCGCACCCGCCGAGGTCGTCGCCACGCTGCACGCCGCCCTCGCCGCCGCCGACCTCGCCACCGCCGACGCGGCCCTCGCCCGGCTTCGCGCCTGAGCCTTGACACGTGCCACGTCGATGCGTCATCAATTCAGTCCCCAAACCTTCCGGAGTAGCTCAGTGGTAGAGCAGGCGGCTGTTAACCGCCGGGTCGGGGGTTCGAAACCCTCCTCCGGAGCCAACTTCCTCGACGAGAAACGTCAGATTGGACCATGGATGGACCAAGCATCTTGGTCTCGCCGTTGTGGTTCCGCGAGGTTCCATCAGCAGCTGTAGGAGCGATCAGGTCGTCCTGCACACGGACGATTTTGAGTTTGGCGAGCTCGCGGCACGTGATCTCCCACTGCACGCCGCGGTTGTAGAAGCGTTCCATCGTCGACGACGAGCGCTTGGTGTGGGTGACACGCGTTTCGATGATGTAAGGATCGGCGCCGTCATCGAGCGCCAGCGTAACGAACGTGGCGCGCACGTCGTAGTGGCGGCGATGGCGCCAGTTCAGGGCCGGGAGATCGATGTCGACCCAGCAGCTGCGCGAATAATAGTCGGCACGAAGGGGTTCGTCGTGCTTGCGTGCGCTCGTGCGGGCTGCTGCATCAGCTGGCGGCATCGGCACGATCAAGTCATCTGGCGTTGGCTCGCGTCCCATCATTACAGCCCAACCGCGAATCCACCATTCTCCGAGAATCTCTGCGAGAGTTGGATGCACGGGCACGTGTCGAACCGCGTCGGTCTTGGTGTTTTTGATTCTCCGTCGCTTAGCGTTGTACGAGCGTGCCACGAGCAACTCGCCGAGCGGTTGCTTCGCCGGGTCGTAGTTCCGCCACCGAAGCGCTGCCGCCTCACCAGGTCGTGTGCCGGCGAGTAGCTCGATCGCATAGAACACTCGCCGGTCCCACGGGATCTTCAGCGACGAGATGAGTGTCTGTACCTCCTCGCGGGTGAGCATTGCTAACGCCCGCCATTCAGGATCCTTGTCCACTTTGGCACCGAGCTGCTCTACACCGAGCCGCTCCGGCGCATGCTCGATTTCGCCGGCGAGCTTGGCATCGCGCATCATGAGTGCGTAGACGCCGTGGATGTTGTGCATCGTGCGCCCGGATGGTGGCTCACCTGTCGTACGAGTCGGTGTCGTGAGGATGGTGTGAAAGAGTTCGACCGTTGCCGGCGTGCCGGCGGCGTCCACGAGCAACTTCTGGCCGATTCTGCGTAGGACGTGCTCTTCGAGTCGCGCGTACTCGTGATCGCCATCCTTGCCGGCCTCGTTGCGCTTGTCTCGCCACTTTTCCGCCCATCGGTTCACTGTCATCGGTCCTGCGCCCTCGGCGCGCTCCGCTTCGATCTGGCGCTCGGTCTTCGTGATCCACTTCTCGACTTCCTTGCGCCCCTCGGTGGTGTCGTTGATGCCGGTCGCGTGGCGTTCCCACTTGCCGGTGATGCTCTTGACCTTCGCGTACAGTTTCGAGCCACGCGTCAGGATCGATCCCATGGTTATTTGCCTCCATTTCGCGCGACGCGACGTTGCTTGTGCCTGTGTTGTGAGTTCCTCAGAACCCAATCAGCAAACGCGCGGACCACTTCCGCTTCGTGGGGTCGCAAGTCGGAGCGCTCCACGCCGGTGACGACGAGACTTGTCTCAAGCGTCGAGATGACCACGTCAGCAACCGTTCGCCGGCCGCGCACAGCCTCACGCTCGATGGCGCGCTTGAGCGCGACCGGGACGCGAACCGATAGCCGCGTGTCCCGCGTCGTAACTCCCTTGCGATTCATTGGTCGAATTGTCATCCCGTTGGGTGACATTTCACAAGCTACTTCTCCCATAACGAGCCGGAGGACCGGTCGATCGACGATCTGCGCTTGAACCTAGGTTAGATCGTCAGCGGCCCGCACCACGCCACGCTTGTCGAGGGTGCCTCTGGAAAGCATGTCACTAGCCCTTACAGCACTTCGTGGTGGTGCAACGTCGCGGGCAACGACAGGTCGCTGAGGCCGAGCGGAAGGAATCCCCAGCCCGTTG
>DATJXL010000022.1:0-19574 GCA_035500135.1 Kofleriaceae bacterium | reverse complement strand
CGGGGAGCTGGAGATACTTGTCGTAGCCGCGCGGCATCGCGCCGTGCACGGCGCGCAGCACGTCGGGCGCCGGCTCGTCGAGCCGCGACCACACCGCGTAGTGGATCGTGCTCGGATGATCGACGCGCAGGTCGTCGTTGCGCGGCGACTTCTGCGCGCGCGGCCGCACGACCGACGCGAGCTCGAACACGTGCGGCATGCTCGCGCCGAACAGGGCGTCGGTGTCGAACGGCTCGAGCCAGACGTCCTGGCGCACGAGCTCGCGCTCGAGCTCGTCGGGCTTCTCCCACGGCTCGCCCATCCACGCGATCGTGTGGCGCTCGGTGCCCGAGCGCGGCGTGTCGCTGCTCTCGAGCGTGTGCGGCGCCTCGCGCGAGCGCGTCCACCGGCCGGCTTCGTAGTGATCGAACGCGGCGCCGCGCCAGTGGATCTCGGGCGCCTCGCGGCCGCCGAGCTTCGCGGAAATCTCGACGCGCATCACGACCGTGTCGTCGTTCTTGATGACGCCGTGGCCGCCGAGCTTCACGCCGTCGGAGAAGCCGGTGAACGTCAGACCGCCGCGCGTCTTCAAGAAGAAGCCGAAGCCGACGCGCGGCAGCGCGAGGAACAGCACGGCCGAGCCGAGGAACACGCAGAACGACAGCGCGCCGGTGCCGGCGAAGAACCGCCCGCCGACGATGCGCTTGGAGTCGAGGATGCGCCGGACCTCGACGCGCTCGCTCGCGCGATCCGCGGCGTGCTTGACGAGCAGGTTGTCTTCCATCTCGCGGCGCAGGTGGAACAGCGTGAGCGCCCACGTGATCGCGATGACGAAGCCCAGGAAACACAGGCCGTACGTGATGTCGGGGTTCAAGACCGAGCCCGCGACGAGCATCAGGAACGACAGCAGATACAGCTGCTGCCAGTCGCGCGCGGTGCGCCGCGAGAACGCCTTCGCGACCGTCAGCGCGATCAGGAACTGGCCGCCGACGCCGAGGATATCGCCGGTGACGATCGCGGTCAGGATCGCGTAGACGAGCGCGAACAGCGAGAACGTCGTCCACAGCCACGTCCACCGCTCGTAGCGCACGCGCGGCGGCTCCCACCACCACGAGATGATGAGGCCGAGCGTGCCGCCGAGCGCGATCGGTCCGTCGACGCCGCCGCCCGTCGCCATCGCGAGGAACGCGCACGCGACGACCAGGTAGGTCGCGATCTTGTGCGCGAGCGCGAACCTCACGCGTCCACCACCTGGTGAGCGCTCGGCCGGCCGCGCGCCGCGACGCCGCGCGGCTGCACGAGCACGCTCTCGACGCGCGGCGGCAGCGCGGTGAACGGCTCGTCCTCCGACGCGTAGGCCAGGAGCGCGAGCGCGCGCGCGATGCGGACCTCGTGCATGCGGCCGGTGCCGCCGGCGACGTGCGCGCCGCGCGCGGCGAGCTCGACGGTCCAGCCGGCCTCGAGGTACGCCGCCGCGAGGCTCGCGGCGACGCTGATCGCGCGCTCGACCGCGGCGATCTGCGCCTCGTCGGCGGGCGCGAGCGCGGTGTCGGCGAGCGCGTCGCGCACGCTCTGCGGCAGCGCGTTGTCGACGCCGATCACGACGCGGCGCGCGAGCTCGTCCTCGTACTCGCGCACGAGCAAGCGGCCGGTCCGCGCCGATGCCTTCCAGTGCACGTCGCGGCGATCGTCGCCGGCGCGGTGCTCGCGCAGGCCGAAGAATTCGCCGCGGCGGCCGAGCCGATCGGCGACGGCCTCGCCGCGCGCGTGTGCGCGCGGCGGCGGGCGCGGCACCGGCACGCGCGCGGGAAACACGATCAGCGGCAGCGGCGCGTCGACGTCGCGCGACTTGCGAAACAGCGCGAACGGAAACTTCGTCGCGATCCGGTAGCCGGTCAGCGTGTAAGCACCGCGCCGCACGAACGTGTGGCGATACGACGTGCGCTGCTGCTTGTTCTCGGGGATCTTGAGGAAGTAGCAGCGCTTGTCGAGCGGCGTCTTCTTCGCGTCGCCCATCAGATCTTCGACCTCGATCGAGTACGACGCGCGGTTCGCCTTGCCGTTCTTGATCACGACCTCCATCAAGAACGGCTCGCCGGCGTAGATCACGGGCGGCGGCCGGCGCTCGACGACGAGCTTCTTCAGCGTCATCTCCGACAGCACGCCCGACGCGACGATGAACGAGCACAGCCAGCCGAGCAGCAGGTAGAGCAGGTTGTTGCCGGTGTTGATCGCGGCGAAGCCGACGCCGACCGCGAGGATCACGATGAGGCGCCCCTCGCGCGTGAAGCTGAGCCGCCGCGGCGGCCGGAACCGGCGGCGGAGGCGCGCCCAGAGGCCCATCGCTTCCAGTGTAGCGCGGCACGGGTCAGGGCGCGTCGAGCATGCCGACGAACGCGTTCGTGGAGTCATCCGGGCGCTGGCCGGCGAACGCGAGTCGGCCGGCGCGGGTCGCGGCGATCGCGGTGACGCCGGGATACGCGCGGGTCTCGATCCCGCGGCTCGGCGCGAACGCTTCGAAGCCGTCGGCCCGCCACGACGAACACGTCGTCGGGGTCACCGAGCACGGCCGTTCGATCGGCCGGCTGATCGGCGCCACACGCAGCGAGCGATGCGAGCAAGATCCAGCGCAGCATGCCGGCGCGTGATCCAAGCGCGATCCCGCGCGGTTGCGGCGCTCGAGCGCCAACGGCGTTGGCGAAACGCCTACCGGAATAGGCCGATCGCGTCGGGCGTACACGCAACGATGACCCTCGCGAGCGGCAGACTGGCGGTCGCGTTCCTCTGTGGGGCGCTGCTGGCCGTGGGCCTCACGCGCGAGTCCGCGGCTGCCGATCTCGCCGAGACCGCGCGGTTTCTGGCTGGCAAGGGTGTCGCGTCCGACTCGGCTCTGGCGCCGCACGCTCGAGCCGAGTCCTACGCGGAATACGCCGAGCACATCCGCTCGGGCTGGCAGCAGTTCGAGCAGGCGAACCTCGAGCGCATGCGGACCTGGTGGGCGGGACGTGCTCCGGCGAAGTACGCGACGGTGCTGTACCCGTTCAGCGGACCCGACATCGGGAACGCACTCGTGTTCTTTCCCGATGCCGACACCTATCTCCTGTTCGGACTCGAACCGCCGGGCACGATACCGGACTTGCAGGCGATGGACGATGAAGCGATCAGCGCAGGCCTGAGCGAGCTCGAGGCGTCGCTGAGCACGATGCTCCAGGTGAACTACTTCTTCACCAAGGCCATGGCGAAGCAGCTGGGCAAAGGACCGTTCAACACCACGGCCGGCCTGCTCCTGTTCTTCCTCGCGATGAACGACTGCGACGTGACCGGCGCGAGGAGGATCGCGATCGGTCGCCGTGACGCGCTCGTACAGGGAATCGAGATCACGTTCCGGCGCGCTGGCGGCAAGCAGCAGACCATCCGCTACTTCACGGTGAACGTCGCAGACACGTACCTCGCGAAGAGCTCGCCCGACTTTCTCCCGTACCTGAAGAGTCGGGGACGCGTCGTGACCATGATCAAGTCGGCGTCGTACCTCATGCATCAGGATGGCATCGCAGAGCCCGTGCACTTCGAGCAGATCCGCTCGCTGATTCTCGCGCAGAGCGATTTCGTCGTGCAGGACGACTCGGGCGTGCCGCTCAGGCTGTTCGCCCGCGAGGCGTGGAAGCTGCGGTTTCACGGCAGGTACGAAGCGCCCACGCCGGAGTTCGGCAAACACCTCCAGCGGGACTTGAAGGTCGAGATGGAGAGGAACTCGAGCGGGAGGCTCCCGTTCAGCTACGGCTACGCGTATCGGCAAGGCGAGTCGAATCTCATGATCGCGGAGCGAGCTCGGTAACCGGAAGGAGTTGGCATGGTCACGGCAAGACACCTGTGCTTGGGTTGCGCACTGCTCGGCTCGGCGGCTTGCGCCGACCAGCCGGTCGTCGCCGGCGACCTGATTCCCGCCGCGAAGAGCATCACCATCTACAGTGCGGGTGGGAGCGTGGTCTCGGGCGTCATCGACGCGGGCGAGCTGGGAGCGCGCCGGCTTCGCGTGCCCGCGACCGTCGCGGCGATCGACGTCGCGCAGGGCGACCAGAGCGTGAAGTGGTTCACCGTCCAGGCCATTCCGGATACCAGGAAGGACGTGCACGACGTGACCTACAAGCTCGTCGGGCTTCCCGCGCTGCCGCCCGGCGAGCTGAAGTTCAATTACGCGTTGCCGGATATCACGTGGGCGCTCCGGCTCGACGCGGACATCGTCGATTCGAAGTCCGTGAACCTCCAGCTCCTGGCCGCGGTCAACATGAACGCGAACGAGCCGTATGAAAAGTGCGACGTCACGCTGGTGCTCAACAACGCGGTGAGCGTGGAGAAGCTGTCAGGGTTCACGTTCCAGCTCGGCACGTTCGACCTCTATCCGCATCGCAACATCACCTACGACCTGGGCCACAAGGTCACGGACTACTCGTTCATCCGCGAATGGAATGCCCAGGCCGGTAAGGACGAGGTCCACGTCCTGCTCCAGGTGAAGAACCCGTTCTCGGTCGATCTGAATCAGACCAGCAGCACGGTCCAGGCCAAGCAGATCATCGTCGAGGCAGGCACCATCAGCAACCAGAGCCGGCCGGGAGAGATGGTCTCGCTGCCGGCGGGAATCGACGACACGATCTCGACGTTCCGCTCGGTCAAGATCACCGAAGCGACCGACAAGCGACTCTTGCCGTTCAATCACCGGGTCTCCTACGACATCACCAATCGATCGGATCAGCCGAAGACGCTCCGGCTCGTGACCTCGCGCGTCCTGGGCGACGAGCACCGCTCGGTCTATCACTTCAAGGAGCCGCCCGACGCCACGCCGGACAACACGCTCGTGTGGATCCTCCAGCTCGAGCCGCGCAGCACGCGTACGCTCGAGTACGACTTCGACGCCGACGTCAAGGATGTCGAGGGCGAGAACGGATTCGAGCAGGGCGGGTGAGCGCGGCCGTGCTCAGGTCGGCACGGTCACGCGGCCGACGATCTCGGCGATCACGCGCTCGCTGTCGGCGCGGGCGCGTCCGAGCGACTCGTGCGCCTGCGCGAGCACGAGCCGGTGCGCGAGGCACGCCACCGCGAGGCCCTTGAAGTCGTCGGGCACGACGAAGTCGCGGCCGGCCGCGAGCGCGGCCGCCTGGGTGGCTCGGTACCAGGCGAGCGCGCCGCGCGTCGATACGCCGACCGTCACGGACGGGTGCTTGCGCGTCTCCTCGACGACCTGCATCGCGTAGTCGAGCAGCGCGTCCTCGACGCGGATGGTCTCGACGCCGTCTTGCAGCGTGCGCACGGCCGCGAGATCGACGACGGCCTGCAAGCGCGCGATCGGATCGGCGCCGGCGCGGTCGCGCACGAGCTCGCGCTCGACGCTCTTGCCCGGGTAGCCGAGCGACACGCGGAGCAGGAACCGATCCATCTGCGACTCGGGCAGCGGATACGTGCCGTAATGCTCGGCCGGGTTCTGCGTCGCGATCACCATGAACGGCTGCGGCAGCTCGTGGGTCGCGTCGTCGATCGAGACCTGGCCCTCGCTCATCGCCTCGAGCAGCGCCGATTGCGTGCGCGGCGTCGTGCGGTTGATCTCGTCGGCGAGCACGACGTTCGCGAAGATCGGACCGCGCTTGAGCTCGAACTGCTTGCCGTGCGCGTCGTAGATCGAGACGCCGACGATGTCCGACGGGAGCAGGTCGCTCGTGAACTGGATGCGCCGGAACGTCCCGCCGAGCGCGGCGGCGAGCGCGCGCGCGAGCGTGGTCTTGCCGACGCCCGGGATGTCCTCGATGAGCAGGTGGCCGCGCGCGAGCAAGGTCGCGACCGCCGCGCGGATCGCCTCCGGCTTGCCGCGGATGACCGTCGCGATCGCATCCTCGAGCCGGCGCACGGCGCCGATGTCGGTCGAGGACAGCGGCGCAGGTGCGGTCACGGCGGGCATGTCCCGCGATTATAGCCGCTCTAGCGGCGCTGTGTTTCGGCCAGGATCTGGAGGATCTGGATGAACAGCGACACGACGGTGGTGAACAGCATCACGGCCGCCGCGACGTGTTGCGTCGGGCGCACGTAGTTCATGACCAAACTGGTCTCGTAGAGGATGTAACCGCACATCAGGAGCGCGAAGATCACGCTGTAGACGATCCCGATGTTGAAGCCGAACAACACGCAGATGAGGCCCATCGCGAGCAGCCCGAACATCGCCATCCGCAGGAAGCTGCCGAGGAACGAGAAGTCCTTGCGCGTAACGAACACCGCGACGGTGAGCCCGACGAAGATCGCGAGCGTGGCGACGGTCGCCTCGCCGATCACGAGCGCGGCTTTCGGGCTCAGCGCGGCGTTCATGTGGCCACCCGCGAACACCTCGCGCGGGTTGCCGAACTTCTCGACCACGAACCAGATCACCCCTTGCGCGAGCAGCGACCACACCACCACGGAGATCGCGAGCCCGACGTATTGCAGTGCTCGCGACGACTCCGACATCGCGAGTCGCTGCGCCGCGATCGTTCCGACGATGAACACCGCGACCATCAGCAGCGCCCAGCCCATTCCGCTGGGGCGATAGAGCGACAGATGCAGGCTGAGCTCGGTCGCATAGCGCATCATGCCCGCGGTGAACAGCGCGAACAGGACGAGCGACGCGCCGAGGTGCGCGTAGGTCTTGCGCAGGAACGAAACGCGGTCGCTGACGCCCATCGTCGCGACGGCGCCCTCGATTGGACGCCTCTTGGCGGCAAATGCTGCTTGTGCTCCGAATGCCATGGCACACCTCTTCGAGGTTCGACCTCTATGTAGCACGGAAAACCGCGACGCAATCACCACGCATTTCGTTCGCTTCCGTGGTGCAATCGCCGCGATGTCGTCGTCGCGCCGGGTGGCGCCGCCGCCGTACGCGTGGATCGCGGTCGCGCACGTGGTGGGCGGTGCGGTGGTCGGCGTGGCCGAGACCGCGCGCATCGCCGAGCCCGGCATCGCGCTCGTCATCGTGCCGGTCGCGGCCGCGACTGGGCTGATCGCCGGGGCGATCGTCGCGCTGCTGCAGCGGCTGGTGTGGCGCCGCGGCGGCGTGCTGGCCGCGGCCGTGCTCGCGCTGCCCACGCTGATCGTCACCGTGCCGGTCGCGCGCACGCTGTTCGCGGGCGCGTACGCGCAGACGTTGCCGCAGGTGCAGCTCTATCCGTACGCGCTGCCGGCGGGGCTGTGGCTGGTATCCGCGGTCGCGATCGGCATCGGCCGGCGCTTGCTTCGCAGCGGCGACCTCGCGTGGCGCGCGGTCGTCGTGCTCGGGCTCGCCGGCGCGGTCGGCGGCATCCAGTGGCTCGAGCAACACGTGCTCGGCTCCGGCTACGAAGCGGCGCATCAGGGCTGCACGCTCGCGATCGTGGTCGTCATCGGCGTGCTCGTGCGCGTCACGCGCCGGAAGGCCTTCCCGGCCGCGGTCGCCGCGGCGATCGTCGGCATCGTGCTCGGCAGCGCGGCGGCGGCGGCGGTCTACGGCCTGCAGGCGCCGGCCGATCGCGCGCGGCTCGCGGCGGCCGGCGGCCGCGCGCGCGACCTCGTCCATGTCTGGCGCGCGATCCTCGACTTCGATCGCGACGGCGCATCGGCGCTGCTCGGCGGCGGCGATTGCGACGACTTCGATCCCGATCGCTACCCGGGCGCGATCGACATCCCCGGCGACGGCATCGACCAGGACTGCGACGGCGTCGATGCCAGGCCGCTGCCCCCCGCACCCCCGCCACCGCCGGTGCCCGCAGCGACGGCCGCGGCCCCGACGTTTCCGCACGCGAACGTCGTGTTGATCACCGTCGACGCGCTGCGCTTCGACCTGCTCGCGCCGGGCGCGCCGAACCGCGACGACTTCCCGCACATCGGCAAGCTGCTCGACGACTCGCTGTGGTTCACGCACGCGATCGCGCCGGCCTCCGGCACCGACGTCTCGCTGTCGACGCTGCTCACCGGCCGGTTCGATCCGTACCAGCCGATCGCGACGACGCTTTCCGATGCGATGCGAGCGTCCGGGCGCCGGACGACCGCCGCGATTCCCGGCGAGGTGCTGCGGTTCGTCGGCGAGGTCTTGATCTCGCGCGGGATCGATCACCTCGCGACGATCCACACCGACGGCAAGGTCCAGGACATCGGCGACCATGTCTCGGCGCCGGAGACGACGGCCGAGGGCCTGCGCGCGCTCGCCGAGCCCGGCCCGGCGTTCGTGTGGCTGCACTACTTCGACGTCCACGAGCATCATCAGATCGACGTGCCGAAGCCGCTGCTCGATGCCGTGCACGACGGCGGCTCGCCGACGATCCACCGCTACCGCGCGCTGCTGCGCGCGATCGACGACGAGGTCGGCCGCGTGGTCGATGCCGCCGGCCCCGATGCGATCGTCGTGTTCGCGAGCGATCACGGCGAAGCGCTCGGCGGCGATCCGCGCCTGCTCGACACCCACGGCCAGGTCGCGTACGGCCCGCTCGTGCGCGTGCCGCTCGCGCTGCGCATCCCGCACGTCGCGCCGGCGCAGCGCACGGACCCGGTCTCGCTCGTCGACCTCGCGCCGACGTTGCTCGCGCTCGTCGGCACCCCGAACGCGATGGGCAAGCTCGACGGGATCTCGCTGCTCGGCCCGGTCCCGGCCGATCGCGTGATCGCGATCCACGAGGAGCTGCAATGGTCGGTCGTCGCGTGGCCGGATCAGCTGCTCGTGCGTCCGGGCGACAACACGATCGAGCTCTACGACCTCGACAAGGATCCGACCGAGCACGCCGACCTCGCCGCGAAGCAGCCCGACGTGGTCGCGCGGCTCAAGGCGCGCTTCGCGGAGTTTCCGGCCGTGCGCGTCGACCGAACGCCGAGCGGGCGGACTTTCCGAGAACAGCAAGCGCGACCGCCGCAGCCCCGTGCGCCGTGACGAGCAGCACCGCCGACGTCCACGCGGTCACGTGCGGCGCGACCGGCGCGACCTCCGCGCCGAACAGCGCCGGCCACGCACCGCACGCGGTGACCGCCGCCGCGATCGCTGCCGCCGGTAGCCCGAGCTGCGACGCGACCACCGCGCGCAGCCGCGCGACGCGCAGGCCGTGCCACGTCGTGACCGCGCACACCGCGAGCGCGGGCAGCCACGCGAGCGTCATGTCGAGCCCGTTCGGCGCGTAGGTCATCGGCGTCGACAGCGTGGGCTCGCCGCGCAGCGCGACCAGCGACGCGCCGGCGATCGCGAACCACCACGGCGCGAGCCACCACCGGCGCACGCCGTACGACGCGAACAGCGCGCCGACGACGAGGAGCACGATCGCGATCGCGGCGCGGCCGCCCGGCACGGTCGGTACCGCCTGATCGGGCGCGAGCGGCGCGGCGAGCGCGACCGACAGCGGCCGACCGCGCGACGCGGCGTCGAGCTTCGCGCCGGTGGAGTCCGCGATCGCGCGCGCGATGTCGACGACGTGGACGAGCGAGCCGCTCGCCGGCGCGACGCCGGGCCCCGCGATGCAGCCCGACACCTGCCGCACTTCGCGCTCCTCGCCGCCGTGGCCGCCGTGCGCGCCGTCGAGGTGGCCGTGGTCCGAGACCAGAAACCAGCGCGCGTCGGGCGCGTCCGCGACGAGCTGCGCGACGATGCGATCGGCGTCGGCGGCGACCGCGCGATATTGATCCGAATCGTGGCCGTGCGCGTGACCGGCGGTATCGACCTCGAGCACGTGCACGAACACGAGCCGCGCCTGGCTCGATACCGCGGCGTGCGCGTGCGCCAGCCACAGCGACGCCCACGCGGTGGGCTCGGCATCGCGCGCCGGATCGGTCGGATCGGCCGCGGGCTCGGCGTGCGCGAACCCGAGCGAGCGCACGATGTAGCCGTGGTCCTGCGCGATCGCGCGGCTATCCGCGACCTGCGCCGGAATCCCGCGCACGTCGAGCGGCGGCTCGAGCGGGCGATCGCTGCGGAACACGATGCCGGTCTGTTGCTGCGTCAGCCCCGACCACAGCGCGACCTCGACCGGCAGCGACACGGTCGGAAACCCGACGTCGACCGTGACCGACACGCCGCGCGCACACGTCGCCGACCACGTCGGCAGCGCACGCGCGGTATCGGCCGCGAGCCCGTCGACGAGCACGACCCGCACGCGCGGCGCCGGAGCCAGGCCGGGGCCGATGCCGGACGGCAGCAGCGCTGGCTCGGCCGGCGGCGCGTCCCACGTCGTGACGTCGTTGATCAAGCGATGGCGCACGTGCGGCAACAGCCAGGCGACCGCGAGCAACACGACCGCGACGATGATCCGGCCGCGCATCGCTCAATCCGTCGGCGCGTCGACCGGCGCGTCGATCGCGGCATCTGGTGGCACCGGCAACGAGCCCAGCGGCTCGCGCCACGGCTCGTCGCCGAGCAGCTCGACCGGCAACAGGCGCAGCACGGCCGGCAGCACGATGCCGTCGGTGACGAGCGGCATGTGCGCGTACTGCGCGCGCACGTAGACCGCGCGCGCGAGCTTGGCCTCGGGCGGCCATGTGTCCCACGTCGGCGGCACGCGATCGAGCACGAGCACGTCGGGCAGATCGCGAGCGAGCTGCTCGTTCCACTGCAGCGTGTCCTCGCCGACCGTGATGATGCGATGGCGCGGCGATGCGCGATACCACGCCTCGATCTGCTCCTCGTTCGCGTACAGCGAATCGATCAGCACGAGCTGGTCGACGAGCGGCTCGTCGAGCCACTCGTTGTACGTGCGGAACGCGCCGGAGTGGCCGACCACCGCCGTCAGCGCCATGCCGCGCGACACGCCGGTCTTGTCCTCGACGATCTCGAGCAGCTGCGACAGGCTCGGATAGTTGACGGGCGGGTGCGCGCCGCTCGGCGCCTCCGGGACGATGAAGATGGCGTTGAGCGCGGACAGCGCGAACTGCTCGGGCAGGTGGTGGCCGGTCCACGCCGAGTCGGCGTCGTCGTAGAAGCCGTGCAGGTAGATGATCGTGGCTCCGGTGTCGGCGTGATAGCTCGGCGGGATCCACACGTGGATCACGCCGTGCGGATCGTCGATGCGAACGTGGCGCCCGGCCTGGGCCGCGGCGGTGAGCGGGTGCGGGGGCGTCTCGGGCACCGCCGGATGCGTGAGATCGTCGGCGACCGCGACGCCGAGCCAGACCAGGCCCGCGGCTCCGAGCGCGACCAGCAGGGCTACGCCCAGGCGGCTCACGCCGAAAGCATACTCCGTTGCCCTTGCCGTTGCCCGATCCGGAGAGGGAACGGCGAGGTTACTTGCCGCCGCGCAGAACCCTCAGCGTCCCACGCACGCGTGCCCGCTCTGCCGGCGCGAGGGCCGCCCTCAACAGCGCCGATCCCGGGCACTTCGACAGCCCCTCCGAGCACGCGGTGACCGCGGCGTCGTGCAGGCCGAGCGCGTCGAGGATGGTCATCTTCTCGAAATACAGATCTTCGGTGAGCCAGTGCTCGCCGTCGCCCTGATCGAGCCCGCGCAGCGCGTCTTCGATCGAGTGCAGCGCCTCGCGGTGGCGGCCGAGGTCGCCGAGCACGGCGCCGCGCCAGTACTGGCACTCGGTGCGGTGCGGGCCTTCGCGCGCGGCCATCTCGACCGCGGCGAGCGCCGCGAGATCGTCGCCGGTCGCCGACGCGACCTGACACTTGAGCAGCCACGCCTCGACCGAGTCGGGAGCGAGCTGCAACGCCTGATTGACCGCGTGGTTCGCCTCGGCGAGCAGCGCGTCGTCGCCGGCGCCGAGGTGGGTGCGCGCGTGCTCGAGCAGACGCTCGAGCTCGGACGCGTACGGCGCGGGCATGATCTTCACGCTAACACGGCGATCGCCGCGATCAACCCCCATTACCTGATCGACGTCGACAGCCACGGCGACCGGCGCTGGCCGAGCAGCTCGTCGATCATCTGCTGGATCTGCGTGCGGATCTGGTCGGCGAGCTTGTTGACCAGCAGCCGATCCTCCGCGGCGTCGGGCCCGAGGTGGCCGAGGTCGACCGGCTCGCCGAACCGCACGAACCACTTGCTGGGCAGCGGCAGCAATCCCGCCGGGCCGAGCCACGGAAACAGCGGCGTGACCGGCACCCACGGGATGCCGATGCTCTTCGCGAACCACGTCACCTTGCCGAGCATCGGCGCGGCTTCCTCGGCGCCGACCACCGCGACCGGGATGATCGGCGCACGCGTGCGCAGCGCGAGCTTGACGAAGCCGCCGCGCCCGAACCGCTGCAGGCGGTAGCGATCGCGCCACAGCTTGCCCATGCCCTTCTCGCCCTCGGGGAACACGGCGACGAGCTCGTCCTTCATCAGCAGGCGCTCGGCGTTCTCCGGATCGGCGCGCACGCCGCCGATGCGGTTCATGATCGGGCCGAGGAACGGCAGGTGGAACACCGTGTCCTCGACGAGCGGGCGGACGTCGCGGCGCGCGGGGTGATCGCGGCGCACCGCGTGCATCACCATCGCGCTGTCGTACGGCAGCGTGCCGGCGTGGTTCGCGACGAGCAGCGCGCGGCCGCGCGCGGGCACGTGCTCGAGCCCGCTCGCCTGGACGCGAAACCAGCGCGTGTAGAGGAACTCGAACAGCCACTCCCAGCGCGCGGTCGCGCGCGGATCGCGGCCGAAATCGTCGACGACGTCGCTGCGCCCCCACATCGCGAGCGCGCGCCAGCGCCGCTGCAGCGCCGGCAGCGGCAGCACCTTGCGCAGCTCGATCGGGAATGCGGGCGTGCGGTGCTGCTCGACGCGCCGTTCGAGCTCGCGCAGCTCGGCGGCTTCTCGATCGTGCGGTTCGCTCGGCACGTAGCTCGCGAGGTAGTCGTCGTCGCCGCTGTAGCCGGGTGGCCAGGTCTGCGCGTCGGGCACGGCGCGCGGATCCGCGTCGCCGTACCAGTCTTCTTCGCCGTCGGGCGGCGGATCGTGGTCGTCGGTCATGCCTGGGCCCTCGCGACGTCGGTCGCGCCATCTTCGGGTCCGATGCCACCGTAGTCGAGGATCGTGCGCTTGATCGACAGCCGCGGCGCGAAGTCGAGCTCGCGGCGCGCGCGCGTTCCGTCGGCGACGCACAGGTAGAGCAGGAAATCGAGGAAGCTCGGCGGCGAGCCGACGAGCTGGGTCGCCCACAGCACCTTCGTGAGCTGGCGCGCGACCAGCTGCGGCATCGGCACCGGCACGCGGCCGAGCAGCGCGAGCACGGTCGTGTACGGCAGGACGCCCTTGCCGACGATGTTGAACGCGCCGCGCGCGTCGCTGTCGACCGCGCGGACGAGTGCGAACGCGGCGTCTTGCTCGTGCACGAACTGCATGAGCGGATCGTGCCCCATCATCACGGGCGCGACCGGCCGTGCGAAGAAGCGCGTGTAGAGGTTCGACACCGTGGGCCCCAGGATCGGCGCGAACCGGAGCGAGCACACCGCGACGTCCGGATGCTCCTTCGCGAAGCGCTGCACCTGCCGCTCCGCGCGGACCTTGTCGTTGACGAACCGCCCCGAATGAGTCGACCGGTGGCCGCGCAGCTCCGCGTCCTCGGTGAGGTAGTTGGGATTCTTCGGATGCGCGCCGTAGACGAGCGTGCTCGACACCAGCACGAACCGGCGCGGCTCGACCGCCGCGCACGCGTTGAGCACGTGCATCGTGCCGACATCCTCGAGCTCGTGCGCCCATTCGGCCGCATGCGTCGGGTGCGACAGGAACGCGCCGTGCACGACGGTGTCGACGCGGGCGCGCTCGAGCAGCGTCGCGAGGTCGGCATCGACCGTCGGCTGCGTGAGATCGAGCTGCACGAACTCGACCTTGCCTCCGATGTGATGGGGCGGCCTGACGTCGAGCGCGAGCACGCGCGCGTAGCGCGGATCCTCTTCGAGCCGCCGCAGGAGCTCTTCGCCGAGATACGTGCACGCTCCCGTGACCGCGACGACGCGTCCTGCGGGGTGGGCCGGCATGGCGGCCTTATAGCGCACGAACTAGCGGGCGAGCCAGCGCTGATAGTCGTCGACGGCGATGTACATCCGCACCGCCATTTCCGACTCGCCGCTATACATCGACCAGGGCGGAAGATGCTGGAACATCTGCGAGAGCACACTCGACCGATCGCGAGGTTCGGTCGCGAGCCAGGCCCAGCTCGGCCAGGGATCCGCCGCGTCGGGGTGTTCGGCATGGGCTCGCGCCGAATACAGCGCTTCGCCCGCGAGCGCCTGCACGACTTCGGCGTCGGTCGGCGCGTATCGTGCGGCGAACGCCGGAGGATGCGCGCGATGTCGGATCGCTTCGATCGTGATCCCGGTGGACAGCATCGCGCGGAGCAGGGTGGGGTTATCGCGCCGAAGCCGTTGCGCGGCGTAGAGCGCCGCCTCGAGCGCGCGATCGTCGTCAGGCTTATCTTTCGCGATCCGAGCGGCTACTGCGAACGCGAGCTCGCGACCTTGAACAAAGGTGTCCGTCGGCGCAGTCGGGACGACGATGCGCCCGCCGTGCTCGGCCCAGGTTTCGAGCGCGGCGACGCGCGCGGCTTCATCGAGGTGTGGATCGGCCGCCGCGTCGAGCTCGTCGGGCGTTCGAGCGAGCTCCGCGAGCGTCGGAAGCTCGGCGCCACGATCCGGTTCGGCGTGATTCCGGCATCCGACCATAGCCACGATCAGCGCCCACCTCATCATTCGACGATCATACCCCCGTGCTACGCGAGTCCCCATGGACAGCGTGATCGCCGTCTTGCCGGCCGAGGTGGTCGATCAGATCGCGGCGGGGGAGGTGATCGAGCGCCCGGCGTCGGTCGTCAAGGAGCTGGTCGATAACGCGATCGATGCGGGGGCCAAGACGATCGCGATCGAGACGGCCGCCGGCGGCCGGGCGCTCGTGCGCGTGGTGGACGATGGCTGCGGCATGAGCGCGCGCGATGCGGTGCTCGCGCTCGAGCGCCACGCGACGTCGAAGCTGCGCCGGCTCGACGACCTGTGGGGCCTCGCGACGATGGGGTTTCGCGGCGAGGCGCTGCCCTCGATCGCGAGCGTGTCGCGGCTGACCTTGACCACGCGGCGCGCGAACGACCTCGGCGCGACGCGCGTGACGATGACCGGCGGCCGGCTCGACGGCGTGACCGAGGTCGGCGCGCCGGTCGGCACGTGCGTCGAGGTCGCGGATCTATTGTGGAACGTGCCGGCGCGGCTCAAGTTCCTCAAGACCGACGCCACCGAGGCGACGCACGTCACCGAGCTCGCCACGAAGGTCGCGATGGCGCACCCGAGCCTGCACGTGCGGCTGCGCCACGATGGCCGCGTCGCGCTCGACGCGCCGCCCGATCGCGATGGGCTCGCGCGCGCGCACGCGCTGCTCGGCGCGCGGATCGCCGAGCGCCTGGTCGCCGCGTCGGGCGAAGAGGGCGGCGTGCGCGTCACCGCGTACGTCGGCGCGCCCGAGCTCGCGCAGACGACCTCGCGCGCCGTCCAGCTCTTCATCGGGCGGCGGCCGGTGCGCGATCGCGGCCTCCTGCACGCGATCGCGATGGCCTACGGCGAGCTCGTGCCGCGCGGCCGCTACCCGCTCGCGATCGTGCACGTCGACGTGCCGGCGGGGATGGTCGATTTCAACGTCCACCCGCAGAAGCTCGAGGTGCGGTTCTCGGATCCCGGCGCGGTCGCCGCGGCCGTGCGCCACGTGGTGGCCGCCGGGATCGCGCGCGCGCCGTGGCGCGACGACGCGGGCGGTGCGATCGCGTGGACCTCGGTCGCACCGCCGGCGCTGCCCGCCGGCGGTGGGGCCACGGCGCTCGCCCAGCGCTACGCCGCGCAGCTGCGCGAAGCGCGCGAGCGCGAGTGGACGCGGCAGGCCAAGCTCGGGTTCGAGGATGGGCCGAGGGAATGGGTGAGGGGGGTGAAGACCACCGCGAGAGCGGCCGAGGCGTCGGGCAGCGAGGCTAGAGGCTCCAGGCTCCAGGCTTCAGGGGCCGGATCCGGATCCGGATCCGAGCCCGCAGCCCGCAGCCCGCAGCCCGAAGCGTTCTTCTCGTCTCTCCGCTACCTCGGCCAGCTCGACCTCACCTACCTCGTGTGCGAAGCCGACGGCGAGCTCGTGCTGATCGATCAGCACGTCGCGCACGAGCGCGTCGAGCTCGCGCGGCTGCAGGCGCAAGGCGGGCGTGCCGTCGCGACCCAGCGCATGCTGTTTCCGACCACGATCGAGGTCGAGCCCGAGCTGGTCGCGCTCGCCGAGCAGCTCGCCGGCGTGCTCGCGCGGGTCGGCTTCGAGGCCGAGGCGTTCGGCCAGACCACGCTCGCGGTCAAGTCCGTGCCGGGCGGCCTGCGCCACGGCGATCCGGCCGAGCTCCTGCGCGAGCTGCTCGCGAAGTGGGCCGACGAGGGCGCGCCCACCGAGAGCGAGCGGCTGTCGCGCGCGCTCGCCGAGATCGCGTGTCACTCGGTCGTGCGCGCCGGCGATCGCCTCACGCCCGGCGAGGCCGAGGCGCTGCTCCAGCAGATGGACGACGTCGACTTCCGCGACAAGGGCCCGCACGATCGGCCGGCGCTGCTGCGCGTCCCGATCGCCGAGCTCGCGCGCCGGTTCGGGCGCTAGGCAACGCCGCAGGGCGAACACGGTGGCGGCAGTCCGACGTGCGGTTCACTGCTACGATCGCGCGCATGCCCCCGCGGCTCGTCGTCATCGTCGGCCCGACCGGGGCGGGCAAGACCAAGCTCGCGATCGCGCTCGCCGCGCGCGTCGGCGGCGAGGTCATCTCGTGCGATTCGCAGCAGGTCTACGCCGGCATGGACATCGGCACCGGCAAGGCGACCGCGGCCGAGCGGGCGCGCGTGCCGCACCACCTGCTCGACGTCGTGCAGCCGGACGAGGACATGACCGCGGCGCGCTTCATCGCGCTCGCCGATGCCGCGATCGCCGACGTCGCCGCGCGCGGCAAGCCCGCGATCGTGTGCGGCGGCACCGGCCTGTACGTGCGCGCGCTGCTGCTCGGCCTGTTCGAGGGCCCGCCGGCGACGCCCGAGATCCGCGCCGAGCTCGAGCAGCTCGCGACCGATGCGCTGCGCGCCGAGCTCGACCGCGTCGATCCGGCGGCCGCGGCCAAGATCGAGCGCAACGATCGCAAGCGCACGATCCGCGCGCTCGAGGTCTATCGCATCACCGGCGAGCCGATGAGCACGCATCAGGCTCGTCACGATCACAAGACCGCGCCGCCGCGCTATCCGGCACGCACGGTCGGGCTTCAGCCGCCGCGCGACGAGCTGTATCGCGCGATCGACGCGCGGGTCGACGAGATGCTCGCAGCCGGGCTCGAGGCCGAGGTCGCGGCGTTGCGCGCGCGAGGGTTTCGGCCTCCGCTCCGCTCGCAGCAGGCGATCGGCTACGCCGAGCTGCACGCGCTGGCCGACGGCCGGCTCGAGCGTGCGCGCGCGATCGAGCTCATCAAAAGGAATTCGCGTCATTACGCACGGCGTCAAGTCGCCTGGTATCGCGGCGACTCGGCGATCGCCTGGCATGCCGCCGGCAGCGCCGTTGACCTCGACGACTTGCAGCGGTACCTAGCAGAATCCTAGTGTCGACGACCGAACCGCCACCGCTGACGGACCGCATGATCCTCGAGTTCGAGCGGCCGATCATCGATCTCGAGCGGAAGATCAGCGAGCTGCGCGGGCTGTCGACCGAGAGCGTCGACTTCTCGGCCGAGATCCGCAAGCTCGAGCAGAAGGCGCGCAAGCTGCAAAAGGAAGTGTTCGCGGATCTGTCCGCGCAGCAGAAGGTGCAGCTCGCGCGTCATCCCGCGCGCCCGTACATGATGGATTACGTCGGGCTGCTCATGGACGACTTCGTCGAGCTGCACGGCGATCGCAGCTTTCGCGACGATCCGGCGATCGTCGGCGGGCTCGCGCAGTTCGACGAGTGGGAGGTCCTCGTGCTCGGCCACCAGAAGGGCCGCAACACGAAGGAGAACATGCACCGGAACTTCGGGATGGCGCGGCCCGAGGGCTATCGCAAGGCGACGCGCCTGATGCGGCTCGCGTCGCGGTTTCGCCGCCCGATCCTGTGCTTCATCGACACGCCGGGCGCGTACCCCGGGCTCGGCGCCGAGGAGCGCGGCCAGGCCGAGGCGATCGCGAAGGCGCTGCAGGTGATGGCGAGCCTCGACTGCCCGATGATCTCGGTCGTGATCGGCGAGGGCGGCTCGGGCGGCGCGCTCGCGCTCGGCGTCACCGATCGCATCCTCATGCTCGAGTACTCGATCTACTCGGTGATCTCCCCGGAGGGCTGCGCGTCGATCCTGTGGCGCGACCCGGCGAAGATCAGCGAGGCCGCGACCCAGCTGCGGTTGACCGCGCCCGATCTCGTCGAGCTCGGCGTGTGCGACGAGATCGTCGCGGAGGCGCCGGGCGGCGCGCATCGCAACGGCGCGATCACCGCGGCGAAGCTGCGGGTCGCGCTCAAGCGGCACCTGAAGGAGCTCGTCGCCATGACCGCGACCGAGCTCGTCGAGCGCCGGTACCAGAAATTCCGCAAGATGGGTGCGTTCGTCGAGGCGAGCGTGTAGTGCACCGGCCACCCGATCCCGCTCCGCCGGCCGTAGCGATCCATCGCCGATCGCTGCGTTGGCGTTCCTCGCGGTGCGCCCCGCACCGCTTCGTCGCGGCGCCTCGCGCTCGGCGCCGCTCGTGCGGCGGGCGGACCGCCTAGCATGTACTTCGAGCTCGCGCTGCTGTCGGTGCTCGTGGCGGGCGGCTACTGGGGCTGGTACTTCGCGCGCACGCCGACGTTGCGCACGTACGGCTTCATGCTGCTCGGCGCGGCCGCGCTCGCCGGCCTCGGCTATCTCGGGCGCAAGGTCGACGAGCCCGGCCTCGGCATCGTGGGCGCGGTCGGCGTCGGCGCCGGGGCGTGCTTGCTCGTGCTCGGCCCGATCGCGCGCGGGCTCGCGCGCAGCGCGGCGGCCGCCGAGCGCTTCCAGATCGCGCAGCGCCTGCTCGACCTCGCCGACGTGCTCGCGCCTGGCTCGGGCGTCGCCGACGAGAAGGCGCTGCTCGGCGCGATGCGCGAGATCCGCGACGGCAACATCGAGCAGACGATCGACGCGCTCGAGACCGCCAAGCGGCGCGCACCGGCCGACGCGCGGCTCGCGATCGACGAGCGCATCGCGATGCTCTACCTCGCGGCGTATCGCTGGGACGAGGCGATCGCGCACGCCGAGGCGAATCTGTTTTCGGCCGCGCGCCCGGCGCCGACCGAGCGCGGCGCGCTGCGCTCGGCGCTCGGCATCGCGCCACCGGTGTGGGTCGAGCTGCTCGGCGCGTACGGCTACAAGGGCGACCTCGAGCGGGCCGCGCAGATGCTCGCCCGCCTCGAGGAGGTGTGCGCGGGCCGCGAGGACGCCGCGATCTGGGTGCATCGCGGCCGCATGATGTTCCTCGCGCTGGCCGGGAGGGTCGCGGCCGTGCAGGTGCTCGTCGAGCCGCGCCGCTCGCGTCACATGAGCGCGGCGGCGCGCGCGTACTGGGTCGCGGTCGCGCTCGAGCGCCACGGCGAGGTCGGTGCGGCGCAGACGGCGTACGCGAAGGCGCGCTCGCGCTCGCGCGGTCGGCCTCGCCAGCTGATCGATCAGGCGCTCGCGCGCCTGCCGAATAC
>DATJXL010000021.1:0-48990 GCA_035500135.1 Kofleriaceae bacterium | reverse complement strand
GGGTGCGAACTTGTTCGCGAACGCGACCGCATCGTCGATCGACGCGACGACGACCGCTGCGCCGTGATGGGCGAGCGCGTGCTCCGCGATGTCGCGGCGCGGCAGCGTCGCGAGCTGCTGCACGAGCGCCCGGCTGACGTCCTCGGCGAGCGCCTGCGACGTCGTGACCACGACCGCGCGCGCCTCGCGATCGTGCTCGGCCTGGGCGATCAGATCGGCCGCGATCCACGTCGCGTGCGCGCTCGCATCGGCGACGACGAGCACCTCCGACGGCCCGGCGATCGATTCGATGTCGACCTCGCCGTAGACCTGGCGCTTGGCGCTCGCCACGTACGCGTTGCCCGGGCCGACGATCTTGTCGACGCGGGGCACGCTCGTCGTGCCGTACGCGAGTGCCGCGATCGCCTGCGCGCCACCTAGCTCGAACACGCGATCGACGTTCGCGAGCCGCGCCGCGAGCATCACCTCGGGCGAAACGCGCGGCGAGCACATCACGTCCTCGGCGACGCCCGCGACCTTCGCCGGGATCGCCGTCATCAATACGCTCGACGGATAGCGCGCGGTGCCGCCCGGCACGTACACGCCGACGCGCGCGAGCGGCGTGACGCGCAGCTCGAGCCGCACGCCGTCGAGCGTGACGTCGACCTCGTGCTCGAGCTGGCGCTCGTGAAACGCGCGGATGCGCGACGCCGCGAGCTCGAGCGCGGCTCGCACGCGCGGCGCGACCTCGTCGGCGAGCGCGTCCCGGCGCGCGCGCGTGACCTCGTACGGCGGCTCGCGGCCTTCGAGCTTGCGCGTGTAGTCGGCCACCGCAGCGTCACCTCGCGCCCGCACGCCGGCGAGCATCGCCGCGACCGCGTCGTCGACGCCACCCTCGAACAACGTGGTGCGGTCGAGCAACGCCGCCGCGGCGGGCGTCCCCGCGCGCACCACGCGCAGCATCACGGGTCTTTCTTCGGCGGCAGCTTGACCTTGCTCGAGTCGTACTTGTCGAGGTCGGGCCGCGGATTGTTCTCGTCGTACGGCTGCTTGTCGGTCGGCTTGGGCTTGTCCTCGGGGCCGGCAGGCAGCGGGCCCTCGAGCGCGCCGCCCGGGAGCTGCGACGGGTAGCGATCGGCGTAGCTCGCGATGACCGCTTTCGGCACGTCCGTGCGCCCGCGCCCGCCGACCTTCACGACGTGCTTGTTCGCCGGCCACATCACCCACGATTCGCCGTGGCCGTTGATCGTGAGCGCACGCGTGCCGCCGATCTTGCTCTCGTCGACCTGGTAGCCTTGTTCGGCGGCGAGCCGCCGCGCCAGCTTCACGGTCTCGCGCACGACTCCGTCGGGCTTCTCGTAGCGCGTCACAAAGACGTTCACGACGTCCTTGTCCTCGACATGGCCGCGCTTCTCGGCGTCATTGGCGACGTAGCTGGCGGTGAACGCCTCGGCCTTGTTGTTGTCGACGAAGACCTCGACGTCCAGGACCGACTGATATCTCCGGAACTTCCAGTCGCCGAGATCGGATTCGACGACGCCCCGCTTGGGAACGGGAGGGTGGCCGCCGCAGCCGGCGAGCACGAGCGCCAGGAGCAAGAACCTCATCTCCGTTATCGTACCCGACTTTCCGTTGACAGCAGACGCCCGTCGCTGAATAGTCCGCCCATCCATGGCCAGCTATCTGTTCTCGAGTGAATCCGTCACCGAAGGTCACCCCGACAAGCTCTGCGATCAGGTCTCCGATGCGGTCCTCGACGCGTGCCTCGCGCAGGATCCGCTGAGCCGCGTCGCGTGCGAGACGGTGACGAAGACCGGGTTCGTGCTGCTGGCCGGCGAGATCACCACGAAGGCGCAGCTCGACTATCCCAAGCTCGTGCGCGGTGTCGTGCGCGACATCGGCTTCGTCGGCAGCGACACCGGCTTCGACGCCGACACCTGCGCGGTGATGGTCGCGGTCGAGCGGCAGTCGCCCGACATCGCGCAGGGCGTCGATCGCGGCGATCCGGCCAAGCAGGGCGCGGGCGATCAGGGCCTGATGTTCGGCTACGCGTGCGACGAGACCAAGGAGCTGATGCCGATGCCGATCCAGCTCGCGCATCAGCTCGCGCTCAAGCTCGCCGACGTCCGCAAGAAGAAGACCAAGGGCATCGACTGGCTGCGGCCCGACGGCAAGACGCAGGTGTCGGTGCGCTACGAAGACGGCGCGATCACCGGCATCGAGGCGATCGTCGTGTCGACGCAGCATTCCGAGTCGGTGAAGCTGAAGACGATCGAAGAGGCGATCCGCGAGCACGTGATCAAGCCGGTCGTGCCGGCCAAGCTCGTCACGAACAAGACGAAGATCCACGTCAACCCGACCGGGCGCTTCGTCATCGGCGGCCCGCACGGCGACGCCGGCCTCACCGGCCGCAAGATCATCGTCGACACCTACGGCGGGTTCGCGCGCCACGGCGGCGGCGCGTTCTCGGGCAAAGATCCGAGCAAGGTCGATCGCTCGGCCGCGTACTACGCGCGCTACATCGCGAAGCACGTCGTCGCCGCGGGGCTCGCGAAGCGCTGCGAGGTGCAGTTCGCGTACGCGATCGGCGTCGCGGAGCCGGTGTCGATGCTCGTCGACACGTTCGGCACCGGCGTCGTGTCCGACGAGAAGCTGACGAAGGCCGTGCTCGCGACGTTCGACGCGCGCCCCGGCATGCTGATCCAGGAGCTCGACCTCCGCCGTCCGATCTTCCGCAAGACCGCGGCGTACGGCCACTTCGGCCGCGAAGAGGCCGAGTTCACGTGGGAGAAGACGCCGCTCGTCGACGCGCTCAAGGATCACGCGCGCGCCGGCAACGGCCACGCGGCCAGCAACGGCAAGAGCTCGAAGAAGGCCGCCGGCAAGACCAAGGCGCCGGCCGTCGCGCGCGCGTAGTTTCACGGCAACTTCACGAGGAGTGCGCGGAGCGTCGCCTAGAGTCGGCGCATGAAGCTCGCGATCGTTTTCGCGTTCGCTGCCGCGTGCGTCGTCGCGCCGCCGCCGCAGCAGCCTGCCCGACCGGAGCCGGTCGCGTATTACATCGCCGCGATCCTTCCCGGACCCGGCGCGCTCGCGCGCATCCGGCGCTGCGCGGTCGACGCCAGCGGCCAACCGACGGGTTACTGCTACTACGATTACGTTGGCGCGAACTCGGAGGACGCGTTGATCGCGCGGCAAGCGATGAAGAGCGGCCCCGCATTGCCGGCCGAGCCGCGTCCGCCTCGGTCGGTGACCGTGGCTGCCCCGGTGAAGTGGCCCGGCGTGCGGCGCGAGCTCGTGGCCGCGATGGAGGTCGCGAACGACCGTCAGACGCGTTCGTTGATCGCGTCCTGCCAGAGACAGTTCGGCACCAAGCAACTCGATCTCGTGCGCTACGGCGTCGATGTCTCGGCGGCCGGCGACGTCGAGCAGGTCCACGTCCGCGGGGATGTCGAGAGCTTCGTGGCGAGCTGCACCGCCGACGCCGTACGCCACATGCAGTTCCCGGCGGCCGGGGCACAACACTACGAGCTCGCTACGAGGCTGTGATCCGAACCGCGCTCGTCGGGGCGCGTTCGTGGCATGGTTGGCCAGATGCGCCGGTGCTGGCTCGCGCTCGTCGTGATGATTCGCGTCGCGAGCGCGGGCCCGTTCGATCGCGTGCTGCCGATCGCGGCGCCCGGTAGCGTCCGCGATCCGGACATCGCGGAGCGCGTCGCGCGTGCGTTCGTCGCGGCGCACGCGGCCGAGCTCGGCGTGCGCGCCGACGATCTCGTGCTCGCTGCGAACGAGCTCGATGGCGACGTCCGCACGCTCGGATTCCGGCAGACCGTACGCGGCGTGCCCGTGATCGACGGCCAGATCGGCTTCGTGTTCCGCCGCGATCGGCTGTTCGCGGTGCTGCCGCGGCTCGCGGCGAACGTCACGGCGCCGCGCGGTGCGCGCGCGATCCTGCGCGTCGCGCCGGGCGACGATCGCGCGGTCGACATCGACGACCGCGCCGACGCGACCGTCTACCGCGATGCCACCACGCACGCCGAGCTGCGCCGCGTGCCGAAGGTGTGGCAGGCGACCGGCACGCTGCAATACGATGCCGGCGTGCGCTACGCGACCGGCGCGCGCGCGGACTTCGGCGCGCCCGACGTCGCGATCACCGTCGACGGCAACGCTGCCACGACGACGAGCGACGGCACGTTCGCGTGGGCCGGCACCGCGGCCTCCGTCGTCGTGCCCGGGCTCGCGAGCGCCACGATCCAGATCATCAACCAGGCCGGCGCGCTCGCGACGGCGTCGCTGACCGCGCAGCCCGGTCAACCCGTCGTGTGGTCGCTCGCGACGGACGAGGTCGGCGACGCGCAGCTGTCGGCGTTCATCTACGCGAACATCGCGAAGACGAAGGCGTTCGAGGTCAACCCCGCGGTCGCCGCGTGGCTCGCCACGTCGCTGCCGGTCTTCGTCAACGAGAACGGCTCGTGCAACGCGCTCGCGAACCCGACCGAGATGCACTTCTACCGCGCGAACGCGACGTGCCAGAACACGGCGCGCGTCGCCGATGTCGTGTTTCACGAGTTCGGCCACGTGCTGCACTACCACTCGGTCATCGCCGGCGTCGGCATGTTCGAGCAGCAGCTGAGCGAGGGCCTCGCCGATTTCGGCGCCGCGAACCTCGACGAGGACTCGGGCATCGGGCGCGGGTTCTATTACAACGACCAGCCGGTGCGCGAGATCGATCCGTACGGCACCGAGCGGGTGTGGCCGATCGACCTCGACTTCGACCCGCACGTCACCGGCGAGATCCTGTCCGGCGCGCTGTGGGATCTGCGCAAGGCGCTCGTCGCGCAGCTCGGCCACGATGCCGGCGTCGCGCAAGCCGAGGCGATCTTCACCGGCATCATGCAGCGCGCGGTCGACATCCCGTCGAGCTACGACGCCGCGCTCGTCGCCGACGACGACGACGGCGATCTCTCGAACGGCACGCCGCACTTCTGCGCGATCTACCGCGCGTTCGGCGTGCACGGGCTCGCGCCGGCCGGCTTCACGACGACGACCGTGGCCTCGCCGGTGATCGCGCAGCAAACGATCGCGGTCGCGGTCACGACGCCGAGCGACGCGCAGTGCCCGCCGCCGCAGGTGACGTCGATCATCGTGACGTGGCAGCGCGGCGACGGCGTACCGAGCCAGCTCGCGCTGCAAGACGACGGCACCGGCACGTGGACCGCGGCGTTTCCGACCGCGCCCGACGGCACCGTCATCTCCTATTACGTCGACGCCGCGCTCGACAACGGCTCGCACATCGTCTTGCCCGACAACCCCGCCGATCCGTACTACGAGGACTTCGTCGGCACGACGACGTCGATCGCGTGCGAGATGATGGACCACGATCCGATGTGGACGCAGGTCGGCAACCAGGGCGACCAGTGGCACTGGGGCGCGCCCGGCCAGACCAGGTACGTGCGCGCAGCGACCGCGGCGCACACCGGCGGCGCCATGCTCGGCACCGGCGTCACCGGGCTCGGCACGTACCTGCCCGACGAGACGACGTCGATCACGACGCCGGCGTACGACACGACCGGCTACGCGCTCGTGCACCTGCAGTTCTGGCGCTGGCTCACCGTCGAGGACGCGATGTACGACACCGCCGCGATCGCGGTGAACGGCACGACGATGTGGCAGAACGCGAGCGACATCCAGGGCACGCTCGATCACGTCGACAAGGAGTGGCGGTTCGTCGACTACGACATCTCGTCGGTCGCCGCGAACAGCAGCGCGCAGGTCACGTGGTCGCTCGCGAGCGATTCGACGAACAACTTCGGCGGGTGGACGCTCGACGACGTGTGCATCGTCGGCATCCCGCGCGTGCCGCGTTGCGGCGACGGCATCCTCGATCCGGGCGAGGAGTGCGACGACGGCAACAACGTGTCGGGCGACGGCTGCTCGGCGACGTGCTCGTACGACTTCGACGCGGGCGGCGGCGGATGCGATGCGAGCGGCCGCGGCGGCGCCGGCGCGCTCGTCATGCTCGTCGGGCTCGGCTACCTCTGCAGGCGCGCTTCGAGGAGATGGCCGTCGCGGTCGGTCTCCGCGCGCATGCCGTAGTAGACCTGCGGTCCGCGCGGATCGGCTTCGATCGTCAGCTTGAGATCGAACGGCGCCGGGCCGTCGACCGCGTCGATGCGAAACTTGCTGACGATGTCCTGATGCGTCTCCGGAAGATCGAAGTGGATCTCGTCGCCGGTGGTCGAGAACCGGAACAGCTCGAACGTGCCCTTGTACAGCGTGCGATCCTGGAACACGCCGCCGCCCATCGACGGCACGAACCGGTACACGTGCAGGCGATCGCGCTCGGTCTCGGGCATGCGATCGATCCAGTTGCGATCGAGCAGCAGCTTGCGGGCCTCGCCGTCGTCGATCGACGTCGAAGCATGGTGGCGAGACGAGCACGCGGCGAGCGCGACGGCGAGCACGATGCAGGTACGCATGTCGCAAGCGTAGCACCTAGAACACGACGACGACTCCGGTCGGAGTGACGTGCACACCGTGGCGGTGGAGCGCGGGCACGAGCGCCCCGAGTGATGCGCCGATGCCCGCACCGGCGATCACGTCGGTCGGAAAGTGATCGCCGGAGACGACCCGCGACACGCCGACGAACGCGCTGCCGGCGAGCCCGACGCCGAGCACGAGGTAGCGCCAGCGCCCGGCGTGCAGGCGCTCCAGCGTGCGCCACGTTCCCACCGTCGCGGCGAACGACAGCGCGGTGTGGCCGCTGAAGAACGAGAACGACGCGTTCGTGTCCTCGCGATCGGACAGCGGCGCGGCGGTGCCGTACAGGAACGGGCGCGGCCGGCGCACCGCGGTCTGCGCGACCGCGCCGAGGCCGCTCGCGCACAGCACGGCCTCGGCGAGCACGATGGTATCGTTCGCGGCGTGACGCGAGCCTTCGGTCGCGAGCAGGATGATCGGCGGCGCGGCGAGCAGCGCGACTGCCGTGATCGTGCCGGCCGTGGTCCACGCCGGCACGTAACGGCCGGCGAACGGCCGGTCGAGCGCGTCGAGCTGCGACGGATCGCACCGGGGCGCGCACCATGCAGGGCCGAGATCGTCGAGAAACCACGCGCCGGTCGCGAGCGTCGCGATCGCGATCACGGGCACGTCGACTTCGGCCTGGAGCTGATACGCCGGCCCCGATGTGTCGTCGGCGCGGGCCGCGCGCGCGGCGAGCACGAGCGCGAGCGCGACGAGGCAGGACGCTTTCACGCCGCCGCGAGGATCCGCAGCGCGCCCTTCGCGCCGCGCATCATCTGGCGCGTGCGCTGTTCGGGGCTGCCGCCGACCGCGCACACGAGCAGCTCGCTGCCATCGACCGCGACCTTCGTCATCTGCACGTCCCAGCGGCAGCCGCCGCCGAACAGCGTGCCGTCGAAGCTGCGGATGCGCGGCCCGACGAGCACCATCCGCGCCGCGACCTCGTCGCACGCGTAGACGTCGCCGGCGGCGGCGAGCGGCAGGCCGTCGCCATCGGCGATCACCATGGCCTGGATGCCGCCGTCCCGGCAGCAATCGTCGAGCTGGTAGCTGAGCGCGAGCGTGAGCGTCTGGGCGCGACGGCGCCGTCTTTCCATCATGTGTAAATGGTCCGGCACCGCGCGCGGCGGGGCAAAATTTGAGCGCATACTGCCGGCCATGAAGCGGCTCGCGCTCGTCGCAGTGACGGCGTGCGTCCATTCCACCCCGCCTCCGCCCATGCAATGGCCACCGTTAGATGCGCAGCTCCTGGCCGATGCGGCCGCCACGTTCAACTTCCGGCTCGGCCTGCCGACGCCGCTCGCGGTGACCACCGACGGCGCCGTGCTGTTCCGGCGCACACCGCCGCGCGAGTTCGCGGCCGATCTCTACGAGCTCGACACCCGGACCGGCGCCGTGCGGGTGCTGTTCCCGGCGACCGGCGGCGACGAGCACCTGTCGGATGCCGAGAAGGCGCGCCGCGAGCGCACGCGCACGGTCACGCGGGGCGTCGTCGACATCGACGTGTCCGATGACGGCCGGATCGTGCTCGTGCCGCTCGCCGGCACGCTGTGGCTCGTCGATCGGTCGTCCGCACCTTCGGCCGGCGAGCGCATCGCGATCGATCCCGGCGGCGAGGCGTTCGATCCGCACCTGGCGCCCGATGGCTCGAAGATCGCGTTCGTGCGCGACGGCGACGTGTGGGTGATCGGGCGGACCGGCCCGGCGAGGCAGGTGACGAAGCACCCCGAGGGGTTCGAGTACGGCACCGCCGAGTTCGCGGCGCAGGAGGAGCTCGATCGCCGGCGCGGGTTCTGGTGGATCGGCAACGATCGCTTGCTGTTTCAACGCTCGGACCTGCGGCCGGTCGACACGATCTACGTCGCGGACGCGCGCCACAACGACAGGCCGGCGGTGCCGTTCAAGTATCCGCGCGCGGGCCGGCCGAACGCGAAGGTCGATCTCGGGATCGTCGCGGCGAGCGGCGGCGAGCCGCAGTGGCTCGCGATCACCGACGACTACATCGCGCGCGTGAGCTGGCCCGACGTCGTCACGCTGAACCGCGCGCAGAACAAGGTCGCGATCTGGAACGACGGCAAGGTCGTCTCCACGTTCACGAGCCCGACGTGGATCGACGTGCCGCGCCCGGGCGGCGTCGGCTATCAGGCGGGCTCGCCGCTCTGGATCGGCTCCGAGCTGTTGTGGGATGGCGGCGACGGCACGCTCCGGCTCGGTGGCCGCGCGCTCGTGTCGCCCGAATTCGGCTTTCGCAAGCTCGTCGGCGTCGACGGCGATGCCGCGATCGTCGAGGCCTCGGTCGATCCGACCCGCTCCGACATCTGGCGCGTGCCGCTCGCCGGCGGCGCGCCCGTGCGCATCACTGCGGGTGACGGCTTCTCGACCGCCGGCTACGAGCACGGCGTGCTCGTCGTGACCACGCTGTCCGAGACCGGCGGCAGGCGCACGGTCGCGATCGCGCACGGCAAGACCTTCGAGCTGCCCTCGGTCGCCGAGCGCCCGAAGCTCGTGCCGACGACGCAGATCGAGACCGTGCAGCTCGGCGGCCGCACGCACTACGCGGCGATCACGCGGCCGCGCGCGTTCGACCGCACGCGCAAGTACCCCGTGCTGCTCAAGGTCTACGCCGGCCCTCACTTGCAGATGGTCGACGTCGCGCGCGACGGCTACGTGATGGACCAGTGGTACGCCGATGCCGGCTTCATCGTGGTGCGCAGCGACGGCCGCGGCACGCCGAACCGCGGCACCGCGTGGGAGCACGCGATCTTCCGCGACCTCATCACGATCCCGCTCGACGATCAGATCGGCGCGCTAGAGGCGCTCGGCGCGCGCCATCCCGAGCTCGACCTCGGGCGCGTCGGCGTGTTCGGGTGGTCGTTCGGCGGCTACTTCTCGGCGATGGCGCTGCTGCTCCGCCCCGACGTGTTCAGGTGCGCGATCGCGGGCGCGCCGGTCACCGACTGGTCGCTCTACGACACCGCGTACACCGAGCGCTACATGCAGACGCCGGAGCAGAACCCCGACGGCTACGCGCGCACGTCCGCGCTCACTCACGCCGCGCAGCTCGCGCGCCCGCTGATGATCATCCACGGCATCACCGACGACAACGTCCACTTCGCACACACGCTGGCGCTGGTCGAAGCGCTGTACGCCGCCGGCAATTACGCGACCGTGATCACGCTGTCGGCGACGCACATGGTTCCGGATCCGAAGCTCAACCTCGCGCGCGAGCAGGTGCAGATCGACTTCTTTCGCGCGCACCTGTAACGATGCGATGATGCGGCATGGGCCGGGGTGTCGCGGCGTGCGCGCTGGTCTGCACTGTCGCGTGCGGCCGGATCGGGTTCGAGCCGCGCACCGGTTCGATCGATGCCGCGACCGCGCCGGTCGCGTGGGTCGGCGTGTTCGTCGCCCAGGGCAACAACACGTCGATCGCCACCGACACGTTCGTCGCCGCCGCGCGCAACGCGGGCGACGCGATCGCGATCCATCTGTACTGCACGAGCAACACCGCGGCGTCGGGCGTCGCGATCAGCGCGCCCGGCTGGACGTTCGACATGGTCGGGCCGATGACCGGCTCGGTCGCGAACACCGATTGGGTGGCGAGCGTCGGCGCGATCGCCCCCGACACGGCGATGACCACGTTCACGGTCGCGTGGGCCGGCACGAACCACTGCCAGTTTATGGACGAGCTCGGCGACGAATTCGCGAACGTGTCCGGGTTCGGCGATCACGCCGAGACGCTCGGAGCGACCGGCAACTGCGCCGCGACCGTCACGCCATCGGCCAGCACCGACACCGTCTGGGCCGCGTGCAGCGGCAACCTGTCGGCGATCGAAGCGGGCTTCACGAAGGGCGCGGACGACGCCAACAACGACTGGTCGGAGTACCGGCTGACCGGCGCGGCCGCCGGCAGCGCCGAGCAGGTGACGTTCACGTCGGCGGGGACGTCGTGGGTGATGACGGCGATGACGATCCGCGCGCGCTGACGCGTCAGCGCTTGGTGCCGAACAGCTCGTCGAAGAACGCGCGCATCGCGGCCCACGAGCGCGCGTCGGCGGATGGGTCGTACGCGCAGCCGCTCGCGGTGTCGCTGCCGGCGGTGTGGTCGGTGAAGCAGTGCACCGCGCCGCCGTACTCGACGAGCTGCCAGTCGACCTTCGCGTCGGCGAGCTCCTTCTGGAACGCGGCGAAGTCGGCCGGCTTCTCGAACGGATCGGCCGCGCCGTGCAGGACGAGCACCTTGCCCTTGATGTTCCTGGCGTCGGCCGGCGCCGGCGAGTCGAGCCCGCCGTGGAACGTCACGACGCCGGCGATCTGAGCGCCCGAGCGCGCGAGCTCGAGCACGGTCGTGCCGCCGAAGCAGTAGCCGATCGCGGCCGTCTTCGTGGCGTCGACGTGCGGATCCTTCGCGAGCTGCTCGAGCCCGGCGGTGACGCGGGCGCGCAGGAGCGCGCGATCGGACTTGTACTTGCCCGCGAGCTTGCCGGCCTCGTCGCGATTCGCCGGCCGCACGCCCTTGCCGTAGATGTCGGCCGCGAACGCGACGTAGCCGAGCTGCGCGAGCATCTCGGCGCGGTGGCGCGCGTTATCGTCGAGGCCCATCCACGCGTGCACGACGAGCACGCCCGGGCGCTTGCCCTTCACCGCGTCGTCGTACGCGAGGTAGCCCTCGAGCACGGCATCGCCTTGCTTGTACTCGACGAGCTGGGTGTGAACTTTCGCGTGCGCGTTCACCGCGAGCGCGGCGACGATCAACACAGGCAATCCCTTCATAGGCGCGCATGCTAGCGTGTTCGCGTGGTCGCGATCCTCCACCGCGACGAACGCTGTGTGGCGGTGGCGAAACCGCCCGGCGTGGCAACGCATCGCGGCTGGGACGACGGCGACGACGCGCTCTTGCAGCAAGTCCGCGACGCGGTCGGCGCGTACGTCTACCCCGTGCACCGGCTCGATCGCGGCGCGTCGGGCATCGTCTTGTTCGCGCTCGACCGCGAGGCGGCGCGCGCGTTCGGTCAAGCCTGGCCCGCGGCCGACAAGCGCTACTTCGCGATCACGCGCGGCCATCCGCCCGACCACCTCGAGATCGATCACGCGCTGCCGCGCGCGCCCGGTGGACCGCGCGTGCCGGCGACGACCGAGATCTGGCGGCGCGACGCGTTCGGCCGCTACGCGCTCGTCGAGGCGCGCCCGCTGACCGGCCGGCTCCACCAGATCCGCCGTCACCTGAAGCACGTGTCGTGTCCGCTGATCGGCGACGTGCGCTACGGCAAGGGCGAGCACAACCGGCTGTGGCGCGAACGCTTCGGCTTGCACCGGCTCGCGCTCCACTGCGCGTCGCTGCGCGTGCTGCATCCCGACGGCAGCGAGCTCGCGATCGCGTGCGAGCTCGCGCCCGATCTCGCGGCCGCGCTCGCCGCCGCGCGCGCCGCGTTTGCGACACCCGCGTGACAGTAGCGCGATTTGCAACACTTCTCGGCGCGCGAGGACATGACACGCACGGTGCAATGGACTACGGCGTGGCCATGCGAACCACCACCCTGCCATTCCTCGCGCTTTCGGCATGCACGCTGCTGCCGATCGGCCAGCACTCGCAGCCAACCCCGCAGCCGGCTGCAGCCGAACCGACGTCCGTCACGAACGCGGACGGCACGACGACCGTGAAGGCGCCGGCGAAGCATTCCGGCTCGCAGCGCGCGCTGCACCCCGAGATCGACGACGCCGTGCGCGGCTACGCGGTCGAGCAGACGCTGACGGGTGACATCAAGCGCTTCACGCCGATCGCGCTCGACGCATCGGCCGACCGCTGCTACACGCTCGTGGTCCGGCTCGACGACGACGGCGAGTTCGATGGCGGCCAGCGCATCATGGCGCGCTGGGGTACCGGCAAGGCGAAGGACTCCGACGACACCGGTTTCGCGGTGCGACTCGACGTGCACGGCGCCGTCGACTCGATCGCGCCGCTCGGCTGCTTGCTCGGCGCCAAGCACCTGCAGCTGCGCGTCGAGGGCGCGGCGAAGCGCAACGACTTCGGCCACGGCACGTACACCGCCACGCTGTACGCGCGCGCGGGCAGCGCGGACGATCGCTCGCACGAGCTCGCCGATCGCAAGGCGGCCAAGCAACGCGCGCACGACGACCAGGTCGCGCGCGACAAGCACTGGGATCGCGTCGAAGCGTCGCAGCACGCAAACGGCTGCCAGGACTGCCGCGAGGCGGAGAACCGCTGCTTCGCGGGCGATCCGCCGAACGACTGGAAGACGCTGGGCTGGACTTGCAAGCACGGCTACGAGAACTGCCTCGGCAACGTCGATCTCACGCCGGCCGCGTGCGCGCACTGACTCGGGCGCGGCGCTAGACGGCGCTACGACGGGGCTAGACGAGCAGCGTATCGTCGAGGTCGCGCACCGACGCGTCGAGCACGGCCCAGATGATCGCCGCGATCACGGTCGCGACCGCGTCTTCTTCCTCGCGCGTCAGCGCGACGGGCAGCTCGCCGATCTGCTCGCGCAGCGAGCGCACCATCGTGCGGTCGCAGCGACCGGCGCGCACCGCCGCGAGCCCGGCCGCGAGCGCGTGGTGGTCGAGGCGGAGGTCTCCGATGGGTTGGCGGCCACCCAGGGCGCGGCACGCGAGCTCCAGCCCCGCGGCGTAGGCGTCGCCGTCGCGGCTGGCCAGCTCGGCCTCGAGCAGGCGCACGACCGCGGGCTGGCGGATCGCGAGCCAGGTGGCGTCGTGCTCGGCGGCGGCGTGAAAGTCTGGGATCATGCGCCGACCCTAGGGACCCCGGATCCCGGACGCCAGTTTTCGGCGTATGGTCCCCCGCGATGACCCGCCCCGCCTTTCTCGTCGACGGAGTCCGCTCGCCGTTCGGGCGTTACGGCGGCGGCCTCGCCGGCGTGCGCGCGGACGACCTCGCCGCCGCCGTGATCGCCGCGCTGGTCGCGCGTACGAAGATCCCGGGCGAGCGCATCGACGACGTCATCTTCGGCTGCGCGAACCAGGCCGGCGAGGACAACCGCAACGTCGCGCGCATGGCCGCGCTGCTCGCCGGGCTGCCCGTCGAGGTGCCGGGCGTGACCGTCAACCGGCTGTGCGGGTCCGGAATGCAGGCGATCGCCGACGCCGCGCGCCTGGTGATGACCGGCGAGGCCGAGCTCGTGATCGCCGGCGGCGTCGAGCAGATGTCGCGCGCGCCGCTCGTCATGGCCAAGCCGAGCGAAGCGTTCCCGCGCGGCAACCAGACCGTCTACGACACCACGCTCGGCTGGCGCTTCCCGAACCCGAAGATGGAAGCGACGCACGGCACGCTCGCGATGGGCGAGACCGCCGAGAAGGTCGCCGAGCGCTGCCACGTGTCGCGCGAGGCGCAGGACAAGCTCGCGCTGGTCTCGCAGCAGCGCGCCGCGCGCGCTCTCGAGTCCGGTCGGATGGCGGTCGAGGTCGTACCGATCGTGACCGGTGTCGACAAGAAGACCGGCGCCGAGCGTCGCGTGACCGCGGACGAGCACCCGCGTCCCGACACCACTCCCGAGCAGCTCGCAAAACTCCGTCCCGCATTTGCAACAAACGGCACCGTAACCGCCGGCAACGCCTCGGGCTTGAACGACGGCGCCGCGGCCGTGCTGGTCGCGAGCGAGCGCGCGATGGCCGACCTGGGGCTTTCCCCAAAGGCGCGCTATGTCACGGGCGCGGCGGCCGGCGTGGAGCCGAGTTACATGGGCCTCGGCCCGATTCCGGCCAGCAAGAAGGCGCTCACCCGTGCTGGCCTGACCGCCCAGCGCATCGACGTCGCCGAGCTCAACGAGGCATTCGCCGCGCAGGCGATCCCGTGCGTCGAGCAGCTCGGGCTCGATCCCGACAAGGTGAACGTCAACGGCGGCGCGATCGCGTGGGGCCATCCGCTCGGCGCGTCGGGCGCGCGGTTGGTCTTGACGCTGATGCACGAGCTCGTCGCTCGGTCCAACCAGTATGGTCTCGCGTCGATGTGCATTGGGGTAGGCCAGGGGATTGCGGTCGTGATCGAGCGTGCGTCGTGAGCACGTTCGTGCGACAACGGTTGGGACTGTCGGTGGAGTCTCGGGGATAGGGAGATGAGCCAAGTGCAGGATCAGGTTCAGAAGTCGCTCAAGCTGGTCGGACGCGTCCTCGGCGATAAATTCAAGCTGACGGCGTGCATCGGCATCGGCGGGAGCGGCGCGGTCTACAAGGCCGACCAGATCGCGCTCGGCCGCACGGTCGCGGTGAAGATCCTGAACGAGGAGCTGTGCGCCGACCCGCGAATGATCACGCGGTTCCGCGGCGAGGCGATGAGCGCGTCGCGCCTCAACCACCTGAACTGCGTCTCGATCATCGACTACGGCCAGTCGCCGGACGGCCTCTTGTACCTGGCGATGGAGTACGTCAAGGGCCCGACGCTCACGCAGCTGCTGTCGAACGAGAGCCCGCTCGGCGTCGAGCGCGTGCTCGATCTCGTCGCGCAGTCGCTGTCGGGCATCGAAGAAGCGCACCTCGCCGGCGTCGTCCATGCCGACCTCAAGAGCGACAACATCATCGTCGACCAGCGCCGCGCCGGCGTCGACCTGGTCAAGATCGTCGACTTCGGCATCGCGCGGCTCGTCACCGGCGTGCGAGAGACCGAGGATCGCTCGATCAGCGGCACGCCCGAGTACATGGCGCCCGAGGTGATCGCCGGAGGCCCGCCGACGTTCGCGTCGGATCTGTACGCGGTCGGCATCATCCTCTACGAGCTGCTCGCCGAGAAGACGCCGTTCTACGCCGGCTCGACGACCGAGATCCTGACCAATCATCTGAAGGCGCAGCCGACGCAGCTCGCGACGCGACGCGCGAACACGCCCAAAGAGATCGACGCGGTGATCGGCAAGGCGCTCGCGAAACATCCGGCCGATCGCTACGCGTCGGCGGCCGAGATGCGCGACGCACTGATCGGCATCCGCGCGCGGCTGCGCAGCCTGCCCGCGACCGATCGCTGCGGCGCGTGCGGCACGTCGTGCCAGCCGAGCTTCAAGTTCTGCCCGGAGTGCGGCGCGCCGCGCCAGCGCGTGTCGAAGACGTTCGAGATCGCGCCGCCGACCGACTCGCTCGCGACGCTGTTGCCGCTGCCGTTCACCGGCCGCGAAGGCGAGCTCGCCACGCTGTCCGCGCACCTGCGCCGCGCGCCCGGCCCGAACGCCGGCCTGCTCGTGATCGGCGACGAGGGCACCGGGCGCAGCACGCTGCTCCGCCGCGCGTATCAAGACCTCGCCGCCGACGGCCGCGTGATCTACCAGGTCGGGCCCGATCCGAGCGGGCTCGCCGCGCCGTACTACCCGATCCGCTCGCTGCTCGCGGCCGTGCTCGCGCTGCCGCCGGTATCGAGCGAGCACGACCTGCGCGACGCGGTGATGGCGCTCGGCCTCAACGAGCGCGACGTGCCCGGCATCTCGCAGCTGTTCGGCCACCCGACGACGCTGCTCGAGCTGGAGCCGGTCGTGCGCCGGCGCGAGATGGTGTGGTCGGCGCTGCGCGCGCTCGAGCGCGCCGCCGCGAAGGGCGCGGTCGCGATCGCGTGCGAGGACATCGATCGCTTCGATCATCCGAGCCTCGAGATCCTGCGGCGCGCGACCGAGGTCACCGACCTCGCGCTGCCGCCGATCGCGATGACCGCGACCCGCGCGTTCGGCGATCAGTGGCCGGCGCAGGTCACGCGGCTCGACGTGCCCGCACTGGAGTCGCGCGACCTCGAGACGATCGCGAAGAGTCTCGCGCTCGGCGGCCTCAAGGGTTTGCCGCTCGTGCAGCAGCTGTTCGAGACCACGCGCGCGTATCCCGGCCACCTCGAGCACGTCGTGCGCTACCTGGTCGAGGGCGGCAAGGCCGAGGACACGAAGGTGTCGCTGCCCGACTTGATCGCGGCGCGCCTGTCGATGTTGCAGCAGGCCACGCGCGACGTGCTGCAGGCCGCGGCCGTGCTCGGCAACGAGCCGCACGCCGATTTCCTGCGCTCGATGATGCCGAACGACACGCTCGAGCACGCGCTGCGCGACGCCGAGCAGCGCGGGCTGCTCGCGCGCGATCCGTCGGGCGAGCTGACGTTCGCGAGCCGGCTCGTGCGCGAGATCGTGTACGACGCGACGCCGGCCGACGTGCGCCGTTCGCTGCACGCGAGCGCGGCGGCCGCGATCGAGACGATGTCGCAGGACATCGGGCTGCTCGGCCACCACCACGATCTCGCCGGTCACGCGAAGGAGGCGATCGACCTTCTGCGCGCGGGCGGCGACCACGCGGCGGCGCAGCTCGACGATGCCGGCGCCGGCTCGTTCTACTACCGCGCGCTGGTCGCGGTGCGCCAGGCCGTGCAGTCGGGCGAGATGGAAGGCGCCGAGCTGCAGTTCGTGTCGCTGTCGGTCAAGCTCGCCGACGTCTTGCGCACGCGCGGCGAGACCGCGCTCGCGCGCGGCATTCTCGCCGAGGGGCGCGACTGGTCGAGCGCGCCGCTGCTCGTGTCGATGATCGATCGCGCGAGCGCGGCGATCGCGCTCGGCGAAGGCGATGTCGATGGCGCGATCGGCGCGCTGCGCCGCGGCGTCGGCCGCGCGATCGGCTCGGGCGACATGAACCTCGTGTGCGAGCTCTATCTGGATCTCTCGCAGGCGCTCATGCGCTCGGGCGACGCCGACACCGCGAACCGCGAGCTCGTCGAGTGCATCGACCTCGCGACGCTCGGCGAGGGCTTCACCGCGATGGACGGTCCGGAGGCGTTCTGGCGCGTGCTGCGCGCGCAGGCGCAGATGGTCGACGCGGCCGGCGACTCGTATCGCGCGCTCCGGCTCGCCGAGGCCGCGCTGTTCCACGCGCAACGCGTGCGCTCGCGTCTCGGCGCCGCGCGCGTGCAGCAATTGCTCGCGACGCTGTGCGAGAAGGCGGGCCTAGGCGGCAAGGCCGAGCGCTACCGCCAGGCCGCGATCACCGAGATGCGCAGCCTCGGCGACCGCCGCGCCACCGCCGAGCTCTTGCTCACCGACACGCCCTCGCGTGGCGCGCTCGTCGTGCCGAGTCGCATCCAGGACGCGGTTGCCATCACGAAGGAGATCGGGTGGGCCGAAGGTCACGAGCGCGCGAAGCGCAAATCGAATCCGCCGCCGGACGTGAAGTCGTAACCGAACGAGAGTACGATCCGAACGTGGGTAGTATCCTCGTCGTCGAAACTGATCCGGATACGCGGGACCGCCTCGGCGGTGCGCTGCGCGAAGCGCACCACGAAGTGCTCGTCGCGCGGACGATGCGCGAAGCATACCTGCGCGTGTCCGAAGGCGGCATCGACGTCGTCGTGATCGATTCGTACGACCCGCGCGTCGGCGTGGTCGAGCTCGTCAAGGAGATCGGCGCGCTCCCCGACACGCCGCCGGTCGTGCTGATGTCGGCATCGCCGCATGCACCGGAGATCTCGGCGCGCATCGGCGCCGCGATGTTCTTGCCCAAGCCGATCGAGGCCGGCGAGCTGGTCGCGGCGGTGAGCCGCCTCGTCGGCGAGGTTCGCCCGGTCCGCGCGATCGTCGACCACGAAGTCGGCGAGGATTTCAGCGAGGACGCGCCGACCGGGCTAGACTCGCGGCGTTGAGCGACGAGCGACCCCGACGCACGATCCGCATCGAGATCGCGCCGCGCACGCTGGTCTGGGTGCTGGTCGGCATCGCCGCGGTCTGGCTCGCGTTCGAGCTGTGGGCGGCGATCGTCGTGTTGCTCGTCGCGCTCGTGCTGGTCGGCACGTTCGATCCGTTCGTCGCGTGGCTCGAGAGGCGAGGGCTGCGGCGCAGCCGCGCGCTCGCGCTGATCTTCGTCGTCGTCGGCGCCGGCGTCGCCGCGATCCTGCTCGTCACGGTGCCGCCGCTTCTGTCGCAGCTCAGCCGCATCATCGGCGATGCGCCGGTCGAGCGCCGCAAGATCGCCGACTTCCTGTCGCAGTACAACTGGACCGCGCCGCTCGCCCGTTCGCTGCGCGAGGTGCCGCTCGACAAGGTCGTCGCCGACGCCGAGGCCTCGCTGCTCGGCTACGGCGGCCAGATCCTGTCCGCGATCGGCTACGCGATCACGACGCTGTTCCTCGCGATCTACTTGCTCGCCGATCCGAGCCGCGCGAAGGCGGTCGTCTACGCGCTCGTGCCGCGCGCGCACCACGTCAAGCTGTCGCGCATCCTGATCGAGCTCAAGACGATCGTCGGCGGCTACATGCGCGGACAGGTGATCACGTCGGTCGCGATCACGGTGTTCACGTTCGCGCTGCTGTCGGCGTTTCACGTGCGCGAGGCGCTCGCGCTCGCGATCTTCGCCGGCTTGACCGACGTGATCCCGTTCGTCGGCGGCTACCTCGCGAGCGTGCCCGCGATCCTGTCGGTGTCGAGCCGGGGCACCGCGGCGATCGTGATCGTCGCGATCGCGATGTTCGTGTACCAGGAGTTCGAGAGCCGCATCCTGGTGCCGCGCCTGTACGGCCGCGTGCTGCGGCTGTCACCCGCGCTCGTGCTGCTCGCGCTGCTCGCCGGCGGCATGCTGGAGGGCATCCTCGGCGCGTTGCTCGCGCTGCCGATCGCGGCAGGGCTGCAAATGCTCGTGCGCGAGCTCGGGGTCGAGCTGCCGGGCGAGCCGCCCGGCGGCGACGCCGAGGCCGCGCGCGAACGCGACGCCGAGGCCGCGCACGACTACGAGCAGCGCGTCACCGGCGCGCCGGTCGCGAAGGCGCCGGAGATCGCCGACCAGGTCGCGAAGGAGCACGACCCGAGCATCGACAAGGGCTGAGCTAGCACCATAGGCGAGCCGTCTTCGCCTAGGCGACGACGAACATGCGCACGCCGTGCGGCGCCATCGCGATCGTCGCGCGGCCGCGTTCGACGCGCACGTGCTCGGACGACAGCGGATCGCGGAGCCCGCGCACGCCGTCGGCCACGAGCAGCGTCGCCGCCACCGTGCGTGCCGCGTCGCTGGTGACGAACACGACGCGCGTCGTGCCGTCGGGCGCGTGAAACGGTGTCGCGCGCACGTCGTCGGGGCGCTCGATCTGCCAGGCATCGCCGAGCTCGGCGAGCGCCGCGAGATCGGCGGCGAGCCCGGGCAGGTCGTCGAGCGAATCGGCCTTGAGCCGGCCGGCGCGCTTCGGCCCCGGCGCGGCGAGCGGACGATCGCATTCGTCGCGCGTCGGCGTACCCGGGCCGATGACGACGATCGTCGGCCGCGCCTCGGCAGGCAAAGGGGTTTTCGCCAGCTCGTGCAGCGTGGCCCACAGCCGCGCGTCGACGCGATCGAGCGTCGGCGCGATCACCGCGCGATACTTCGCGAGCTCGCTCGCGGACACGTGCTCGTCGACGATCGCGAACGGCACCTGCGCGAGCTCGAGCGCGCGGCACACCGCGGTCTGCCAGCGCCGCGACGTGATCGCGGCCGAGTCGAGCCCGAGCTCGGCGGCGCCGCCGGGCCCGAGGCCGATCGCCTCGGCGACCACCGGCGTCATCGGCAGCGCCGAGCTCGCGAGCCCGACGCGCCAGTCCGCGCGCGTGTCGACGAGCGCGATCGGCGCGGTGCGCCGCAGCGACGGCCAGTCGACCTCGGCGAGCGCGGCGAGCAGCGGGTGGATCCACTTCGCGTGCGGCTCGAGGCGCCCGCGCGCGTCGATCGCGCCGCCGTACCAGCGGTCGCGGTCGACTGCCATGTACAGGTTGAAGCCGCGCACGCCGGCCGCGAGCAGCGTGAGCAGATGATCGCGCTCGCGCGTCGGATCGTCGGCTGCATCCAGCGGTGGAAACCACGGAAAGAATCCGACGCCGACCTCGAGCGCGAGCGGCAGCGGCGCCGCTTTGCCGACGAGCGCGGCCGCGCGCCAGCGCAGCTCGCGGAACTGTGCGCGCGACGTGTACGCGTCGATGCCGACCGGTCCGGCGATCGCGCGCTGGATCGCGCCCAGCGGCGACAGCTGATAGTGGCCCGGCGGCAGGTTGTGAAACCGCGCGAGCCCGCCGAGCCCGACGTCGTCGAGCATCGCCGCGAATTCGCCGAGCGCGCGCGCGAGGTATTCGTCCTGAAACTTCAGCCACGGCACGCACGTCTGTGCGTCGCTCCACGCGCGCGGCGGATCTCCGCGTTCCGGGCCGAACCACGCGATCGCGTCGGGGTGGTAATCGAGATCGTACGCGCCGGCGCGGAAGAACATCTGCGCCTCGTTGTCGACGCCGATCGCGACGACCGGGTCGCCGACGAACGGCCGCACGACCTCGGCGACCTGCGCGTACCACGCCCGGACGTGCGCGCGAAACGCCGCGCTCGCGTACGACGGGATCGGAAACGCGCGCGGCGGCGCCGGCAACCACGCCGGCGTACCCTGCGCGGTGCGTGCCTGACACGCCGGCTCGGCGAGCACCCAGTCGGGCATGCCGAAGCTGGTCAGCTCGGCGTTGATGTGCGGGCCCGGCCGGAGCACGACGCCGAGCCCGGCCGTGCGCGCGGCGTCGAGAAATGCCCCGAGATCGCGCTCGCCGGTCCACGCGCGCGTCCCGCGCTCGGGCTCGTGCACGCGCCACGGCACGTACGTCTCGACGAGCGTCAGGCCCTGCGCGTGCATCTGGCGCAAGCACGCGCGCCAGTGCGCCGGCGGCACGCGCCAGTAGTGCATCGCGCCGGCGTAGAACGGCACGTGCCGTTCGCCGACGCCACCGACGATCAACCCGCGGTCGTCGAACCAGGATATTCGACGTGCTTCCACCGTCGATCCTCCAGCACGAACCGGCTCGGCCCTTTCGCCCAGCTCGGGCGATACGTCAGCGGCGTGCCCTCGCCGGTGCCGCGCGTCGTGTACTCGGGATCCCACGGCAGGAGCAGGCACGGGCGATCGCCAGGGGCGAGCCGCGGCATGATCGGGTGCGGCTCGTCGCCACGCGCGCGGCCGGCCGCGACGATCGCCGCGATCGTCGAATACTCGCCGAGCTCCCAGCACGTGCGCACCTGCGGCGGCGGCAGCTGCAGCTCGGCGGCGCGCTCGATCGCCTCGCGCGGCGTGACCCACACCTGATCGACGGTCTCGCCGTCGTCGAACTGTGGCTCTTGCCCGGGCGGCAGCTCGGCGACGAAGAACCGCGCCGAGAACCGCTTGGCTTCGATCGATGGCGTGATCCAGTGCGACCACGGCACGAGCACGTCGGGCGTGAACGCGAGCCCCGACAGCTTGAGCATCTCGGCCGCCGGATTGCCGGCGAGGATCTTCTTGCGCAGCGCGCCGGCGCTGGCGACCTGCAGCGTCTCGGCGACCGCCCCGATGTCCTTCGCGAACAGCACGCCGGCTTCCTCGAACAGCTCGCGCACCGCGGTCGTGCGCGCGTCCTCGTTCGGCTCCGACGCGCCGCCCGGAAACACGTACGAGCTCGCCATGAACGACGCGCTGCGATGGCGCCGCAGCAAGAACACTTCGGGTCCGCGGCGCTCCTGCCGCAGCACGATCACCGAGGCAGCCTCGCGAATCACGTGCCGACAGTATCAGGATCCGACCTGAAGCCCGAAGCCGGAGGCCGGAAGCTCACTCGGCCACGCGTAATTCGCCGCGAACCGGCTCGTCGCGCAGCCCGAGCCGCTGCTCGATCGCGCGCTCGACGAACCGCGCGACGCGGCCGTCCGGAGTTTCCAGCAGCAGACGGTCCGCGCTGCCGCGGCGCCGCGCGAACACGCCGAACCAGGTCAGAAACCGCCACGCGGGCGGCTGGCGCTCGACGACGAACAGCTGATCGATCTGCGTCACCGCGAAGCAGCCGCGGTGATCGCACACCTCGATCGACGTGTCGTCGACCTCGATCGTGACCTCGCACGCCAGCATGCCGCGCGGCGCGATCGAAACGGTCAGCCGCAGCGTCGGCCGGCCGGTCACGACGCCGCGATAGGGGCTGCGCAGGCGCTCGTCCGCATCGTAGAGCTCGACGCGGACGGCAGCGGGCGCCATTCCTTACTCTAGCGCGTTACGGAACGACGACGAACTCGCGCTTCATCAGGCTGATGATGTTCTGCGCCGCGTCGAGGTCGCTGCCGGGGAAATTGTCCAGCACCTTCTGCAGCTGGCCGTGATCGAGGACGAGCTGGAACGTGTCGAGCTCGGACGGCGACAGGTCGCGCAGGTGGCCGGCGAGCGGGGTCGGCACCGCGAGCGGCGAGCCGAGCGGCGGGAGCTGCTGCTGCAAGTTCCGGAACTCGTCGAGCTGGCGCACGCCTTCCATGAGCAGGCCCTCGGTCGACTCCTGGATCTCCTCCATCACCTGCATCTCGCCGCCGGGCTCGAGCTCGAACGTGCCGTTGAGCCACGTCAGCATGCGGTAGATCGCCTTCTGCGGCTTGACCGAGAAGTCGTCGTTGATGGTCGCGAAGTAGATCTGGCCCTTGCGCAGGAAGATCTTGCCGATCGAGACCCCGTTGTTGATCGTGAGCACGCCCGACTTGCGGCTGGTCGACAGCAGCTGCAGGAGGTCCGGGAGCGGGATCTCCTCGATCACGCCCGACATCGGCCGGCCCTGCGTCGCCTGGCGTTGCTGCGCCCCGGCCTCGAGGCGGCGGCGGGCCTCGGCCTCGGTCTGGGTCGCGACCGAGCCCTCGACCGCGACCAGCTTGATGATCGACGTGCCGACCAGGATGCGGTCGCCCTCGTGGAGCTGGGCGCGGCCGGCGATCTTCTCGCCGTTGACGAACGTGCCGTTGGTCGAGCCCATGTCCTGGATGAACACGTCGGCGTCGGTCGACGAGATCTTGGCGTGGCGGCGAGACACCATGTCCTCGACCAGCACCATGTCGAGGTCGCTCGACCGGCCGATGATGATTTCCCGGTTCATGCGAAGCGGGAACTCGCCACCCTGGTACTTGCCCGAGATGAAGCGCAGTGCGAAGCGCGGACGATCGTTCATGGACGGCGAGGACAACCCCACGAAAATTTTAGTGCCCCACCGGATGTTGGCGCAAGCAAACCGACCCGAACATCAATCGGTGGCCGGCGGCTCGTCAGCGTACGCCTCCTGCGGAGGCCGTAGCGTGTTCACGATCCGGCGGTAGACGTCCTCGGAGACCACGAGGCTGGAGTGGCCGAGCGGGACGGTCATCGCGTTGGCGCCGCGGAGCCGCGTGGTCGGCAGCGGGACCACCCAGTCGCGAGCGGCCGCGATCGTGTGGACGTCGACGCCGGGCGGGATCGGACCCTGCGAGAGCTCGTCGAGGAAGCGGCTCCGCGGTAACAGCTGCCACGACGAGGTCGAGAAAAACCCGAGCGTGACGACGCCGGCGAGCGCCGCCCACGTGCCGCGCAACGGCGTCCCCATCATGATGAGCTTGCGCACGCGGACGTGGCCACCGAGTTTTTTCACGTAATAGAGGCCGATCAGGCCGCCCATCGAGTGGCCGATGATGTCGATCTTCTGCGACGGGGTCTGCGCGAGGATGCGCTCGATCTTGCGATGGATCAGGAACGCCGAGCGCCGGATGTCGCGGACGTTCAGCGTGCCGATGTTGAACGACACGACGACGAAGCCGTCGTCGACGAGCCGGCGCTCCAGCATGTACATCGAGCCGCGCGTGCCGAGGAAGCCGTGGATGAGCAACACCGGCGGCGACTCGGGCGTGACCTCGCCGAACGCGTCGCGCCGGCGCAGCCGGTTGCCGCGCACGAGGTGGCGCAGATACGACAGCCCGTCGGCGGCGCCGCCGACATCCTGCGCGATCGTCGAGCTCGAGCCGAACCACCGTCGTGGCGCTTCGAGCGCCCACCGCACGAGCCACGACGAGCGCAGCGCGAGCGAACGACCAGACGACTTCGTCACGACTTCATTCACGATAGTCCGAGAAGCCCTCCGAGACGAATCGCGAGCACTCCTTCGCATACGCGTGGCTCGCCGCCGACGAGGTGGGGTATTCGACCACCCGCCACTGGCCGCGCGTTCCGACCGCCCCGAACCGGCTGATCACGAACGTGGACTGGCGATAGACCAGCGCGAAATCGTTCCCGCGGCGCAGCGAGCGCGAATCGCCCGCCGGGACCCGTCCGGGAGCCGGCGCCGGGTCCTCGGGGTTGCCGGTCGGCACGTCGCGCGGACCCGGCATGTGGGTGGGGTTCTCGACGGCGCCGGTCGCGCGCGAGGCGCCGCCCGCGACCTGATCGGTGACACGGGGCGCGGGCGGTGCGGTGGTTTTCGGCATCTCGGGCGGCGCGCCGACCGGCGCCACCTGCGGCATCACCGCGGTATCGGTGCGCGAACGCGCCGGCTCCGCAGCCTGCGCCGGCGCAACCGGGCGCATCGGCTCGGGCGTCGCATCGGGCCACGGCTCGCCCTTGGGCGCGGGCGGCTCGATGGCCGGTAGCTCCTTGTCTGTCGCCGGCGCTGCCGCAGCCGGCACCGGGATCGGCTGCGTCTCGGCTTCCGTCGAGTCGACCTTGGTCTCGACCTTCGCGGCGTCCTTCGCCTCGGTCGTCTCGGCCTCGGGCTTCTTCTCGTCCTTCCTGGCCATGCCCTCTTTTAACACGCGAGCAACGCGTCGCGTTATCGGGCGGACATCGTATACAGTCGAGCACGGGTGAAGGATCCAGCGACCGCCACCGAGCGCGTGGGGCGCTACCAGCTGCTCGAGCCGATCGGTGCCGGCCCGAACGGCGCGGTTTCGCGCGCGAAGGTGTTCGGCGTCGCCGGGCTCGAGCGTCAGTTCGCGATCAAACGGTTTTCGCCCGAGCTCACGGTGCTGTCGGCGCACGCGCAGGCGCTGTCGGCCGCGGCACGCGCGTACGGCTCGCTCGAGCACCCGCGCATCGCGCGCATGCACGAGTTCGGCGTCGCCCAGGGTCAGACGTTCACCGCCGTCGAGATGGTCGCCGGGCTCGATGCGATGCGGCTGCTCGCCGAGACCAAGCTCGCCGGCACCGCGCTCGCGACCGGCGGCGTGCTCGCGCTGGTGTCACAAGCCGCGCGCGCGGTCGGCTACGCCCACGGCCGCGGCATCAGCCACCTCGGGCTCGCGCCGACGAACGTCATCGTCACGCCCGACGGCGACGTCAAGGTGACCGACTTCGGGATCCTGTCGTCGACGCTGCCGCAGCGCCCGGCCGACACCGCGCGGCTCGCGGCGCGCGTTCCGTATCTCTCGCCCGAGCAGCTCGCGGGCGAGGCGACGAGCGCCGCGACCGACGTGTTCGCGCTCGGCGTGCTCGCGTACGAGCTGCTCGGCGGCCAGCCGGTGTTCCGCGGCGAGACGCCGCACGAGATCGCGCAGGCGATCCTCGCCGGGCCACCTCCGGATCCGATGCTGCCTCGTCCGATCGTGCGCGTGCTGCAGCGCTGCCTCGCGCGCTCGCCGTTCGAGCGGTTTCCCGACGCGCGAGCGCTTGCCGACGCGCTCGATGCCGCGCTGCGTGTCGCGCCGGTGCCGGGCACGCGCAAGGACATCGGCGCGCAGGTCAAGGCGACGATCGATCGGCTGGCCGCGCTGCACGAGAGCCAGATGTCGGGGATGCTCGCGCTCCACGTCGGCACGAGCCCGCACGACATGCCGAGGCCGGGCCATCAGCCGAACGACGCGCTGATCGACATCGCGACCGAGGAGTTCGTGCGACCCGACGTGCCCGTCCCCGGCCCGTCGCCGCTCGTCGGTCCCGGCAAGCTCGCGGCGCAGCTCGCACAGCTGTCCGCGGAGAGCCCGGCTTCGACGATTCCGGAGTTGCCGAAGCCGACGTCGACCGTGCCCGGCTTGGCGCCGCCGCCGATTCCGGTGCCGCCGGGGCTCGCCGCGTCCGGGCAGGCGCCGCCCGCGATGATCAACGCGCCGACGCTCGTCGGCATGCCCGCGCGCAAGGCGGGCGTGCCGCAGATCCCGTCCGTGATCCCGTCGATCGCGGCGCGCAACAACGAGCCGAGCGGCGCGCGGCCGCAGATCCCGCGCGTCCCCGCACCCCCGCCCGCGCCGCCGGCCCTGCGCACGCCGGTTCCGGCGCCCGCGCCGGCCGCGCCGCGCGGGATGACGAATGTGCTCGACGAGCTGCACGACGAGACGCAGCCGTCGGAGCGCATCGAGCTGCCGGAGCTCGAGCGCGATCCGCAGCTCGACCCGCACAACAGCGAGACCGTGGACGCGAATTACCCGCTCCTCGATCCGCCGACGGTGCCCGGGCCGCACGCGATGAAGAAGGACATCGCGAACGACATCGCGGAGGAGATCGCGATGGATCCGCGAGTCGAGACGCAGATCGACTCGGGCAGGTATCAGACGTCGCCGGGAATGGGTACGGCGCGGCAAACGCCGGCGCGCGCCCAGCGCGCGGCGCCCGTCGTCGAGCGCAGCCCGTCGGTCGAGATGGAGATGGTGCTGAGCGACGTGCGGCCGCCGGATCCGCAGGAGGAGAACGCGCGCGACCACGAGTTGCCGCCGCCGGAGCCCCCCGCGGAGATCGCGCCGATGACGCCGATGGCGCCGCACCTCGAGCCGACGCCACCGCCGATCGAGACCGGGATGGCGATGCCGGCGCCGGTGCCGGCGTCGCACAAGATCTCGGGTGGGGAATCGGCGATGCCGACGATCGGCATGCGCGTCGCCGAGCGAAAGCGCAGGAAGTGGCCGGCGGTGATGGTGGTCGTGCTGCTGCTGGGAGGGTTGGGAGGAGCGGGCTGGTACGCGTATACGCAGATGGAGAGCCCGTCGGACAATGTCGCGGTGGGAAGCGGTGGGAGCGGCAGCGGGAAGATTTCAGCGAAGGCAGGATCGGACTCGGGCTCGGGCTCGGGTAAGACGGCAGCGGGATCGGCGACGACAGCGGGATCGGCGACGGCGGCGGGATCGGCCACGGCGGCGGGATCGGCGACGGCGGCGGGATCGGGATCGGCGACGGTCGCGGCAGCGGGCAGCGGCAGCGGTAGCGGTAAGACGGCAGCGGGCAGCGGCAGCGGTAGCGGTAGCGGCAGCGGATCCGCCGCGAAGCCGGTCGCGAACGCGCCTTCCGATTTGCTGCAGATCGCGTCGACGCCCGCGGGCGCGCGCGTGTTCATCGACGGCGCGGATCAGGGAACGACGCCGATGAAGATGCCGGGGTCCGCGGATCGGCACAACCTCGCGCTGATGTTGCCCGGCCACGACCTGTACATCGCCGAGGTCGACGGTCACGGCCAGTTCACGATCCAGCTCAAGCCGATCACGCCGCACGGCGGACCGGCGGGAATCAAGGTCCTCGCGTGCAAGGCGAAGGATCGCTACTACGTGTACGTCGATGGCCAGCCGACCGGCATGACGTGCCCCACCGAGCGCATTCACACCGACGTCGGCGCGCACACCGTCGAGGTCTACGATCTGGTGACCGAGAGCCGCCAGAAGTTCGACATCAAGGTCGCCGACACGCGGCTGTCGTACCGCGTGCGCATCGACTCGAACTAACTACTCGGCTTCTTCTTCGCCGGCCTCGGTATCGAGCTTGTGGCGCGGATCGAGGCCGTACTTGCGGATCAGCTCGCGCAGGTGCTTGCGATCGATCTGCGCCTCGCGCGCGGCGGCCGACAGGTTCATCTTGTGCCGGCGCATGAGGTCCTCGATGTACTCGCGCTCGAACATCTCGACGAGCTGGCCCTTCGCTTCCTTGAACGGCAGGTCGGTGCGGATGCCGAGGCTGGGCGCGGCCTCGGTCACGAGCGCGTCCTCGAGGTTGATCGACGAGCCGCGCGCGAGCAGGCACGCGCGCTCGATCACGTTGCGCAGCTCGCGCACGTTGCCGGGCCAGCTGTGACGGACGAGGCGTGCCATGTCTTCGGGCGAGACCGTGAGGCCCTGCGCGAACGAGCTCACGAAGTGCTGGATCAGCAGCGGGATGTCGCTGCCGCGCTCGCGCAGCGGCGGCACGCTGACGCGGATCACCGCGAGCCGGTAGTACAGGTCCTCGCGGAACGACTTCTTCGCGACCTCCGCGCGCAGGTCGCGGTTCGTCGCGGCGACGACGCGCACGTCGATCTTCTCGTACGTGTTCGAGCCGACCTTGCGCACGGCGCGCTTGTCGAGCACGCGCAGCAGCGACGGCTGGAGGTCGAGCGCCATCTCGCCGATCTCGTCGAGGAAGATCGTGCCGCCGTGCGCTTCGGCGAACGCGCCGCGCCGGTCGGTGATGGCGCCGGTGAAGCTGCCCTTGACGTGACCGAACAGCATCGACTCGATCAGCTCGCGCGGCACGCTGCCGCAGTCGAAGACGACGAACGGCCCGTCCTTGCGCGGCGAGTGGTTGTGGATCTCCTCGGCGATCAGCTCCTTGCCGGTGCCGGTCTCGCCTTCGATCAACACGGTCGCGTTGGTGCCGGCGACGTCCTCGAGCAGCGTGAACATCTGCCGCATCTTGGTATCGCCGCCGACGATCGAGCCGAACGCGGTTTGCGCAGACGGCTCGGGCTCGACGACTTCTTCATCCGGCAGGAACTTGATGACGGTGCGGCCGAGCTTCACCTCGGCGCCGAAGCCGATCGAGATCTTCTCGAAGCGCGAGCCCTGGATGAACGAGCCGTTCGTCGAGTTGCAGTCGACCATCACGACTTCGTCGCCGAGCAACTGCGCTTCGAGGTGCTTGCGCGAGACCGTCTTGTCGGTGAGCACGAGGCTGCATTGCGGCCCCGACCCGAACGACACGGCGTCGCGCGTGAGCCGGACCGCCTCGCCGCGATCCGGTCCCTTGATCACCAGAAAAATTCCGCCCGCGTTCTGCCGCGAATACGACGGCGCGTCGTCGAGCAGAGCGGTGACGTTGGACCGATCTCGAGACATCTCCCCGGCATCGCGATGGTAGACCGCGCTTGACCCTGGTGTCTAGAGCCCCACCCTTCGTATCTCGTAAGGATCCCGAGCGATTGGGCTCCACTACTTACCGTCGGGCAAGTTGGGACCTGACATCGCGACGATCACCGCCGCGATGCCGGCCACGATCAGGATGACGAGGATGACAAGCCACGGCTTGATCCCGGAGCGCCCGGCGCGCGTCGCACCGCGGCCCTTCGCCGTGCGACCGGCGTTCGAGGGCGTGCTCGCGCGGCGCTGCTGGACCCGCAGCATCTCGTCGGTCGCGAGCGGCGGCGGCGTCTCGGCGCGCAGCGGATGTTGCGGCTGGAGTGGCGGCGGCACCTGCGGCGGCAGCGGCGGCGGCGGCGGTAGCGCGGTGCGGGTGATCCCTTCGGAAGGCGCTCCGAGATCGACGAGCGGCTTCGAGCCCTGCTGCTCGAGATCGATCATGTTGATGATCGACGTCAGCTCGACGCCGGCGAACTTGCCGACCTCGGTCTTCGCGCGCGGCAGGATCTTCGGCGCGCTCGCACGTGCGGCGATCGAATGGATCGACAGCGGACCAGACGGCGCGATGTGCAACCCGCCGCTGTCCTCGTCTTCTTCGTCCTCGCCCGCGTCGTAGACCTCGGTGCCGGCGCGCATCGGCCCGAAGTCGTCGTCATCATCGGCGGCGTCGTCGCGCCACTGCTCGGGCGGCCCGCACACCTCGCGCAGCTCGCCCGCGATGTCGCTCGCCGACACGAGCAGGCCGTTGCGATGTGCGCAGCGCATCAGCGCCTCTTGCAGCTCGCCCGCGGTCTGGAAGCGCGCCGCCGGCGACAGCGCGAGCGCCTTCTGCATGATCGCGTCGAGATCGGGCGTGAGGCCGGGCACCTTGCGCGACACCTGAGGCACCGGCTGCGAGTAGATCTCGTCGGCGGAGGTCGTGAGGCCGGCGTGCACGAACAGCCGCTCGCCGGTCAGGATCTCGTACATGCACACCGCGAGCGAGTAGAGATCGCTGCGGTGATCGAGCGGCTCGCTCTTCGCCTGCTCGGGCGACATGTAGCCGATCTTGCCCTTCACCTTGTAGAACAGCGACGTGTGCGTCGCCGCCTTCGCGATGCCGAAGTCGGTCAGCTTCACCTCGCCGTTGTACGAGAGCAGGATGTTCGACGGCGACACGTCGCGGTGAATGAGCTGCAGCGGCTGGCCGTTGAAGTCGCGCTTGGAGTGCGCGTACGACAGCGCCGACAGCACCTCGCGCGAGATGTAGATCGCCGCCTTCGGCGAGAACCGGTGGCCGCGCCGCTTCGCCTTCTTGAGCAGCGTGCGCAGGTCGCCGCCCGGCAGGTACTCCATCACGATGAAGTACTCGCTGCCCGCGGTGACGAGATCGATCGTGTGGACGATGTTCGCGTGGTCGAGCGTCGCCGACAGCTTCGCCTCGCGCAGGAACAGGTCGATGAACTCCTCCTGCTGCGTGAACTCGGGAAGCAGCTGCTTGAGCACGACCTCCATCTCGAAGCCGCCGGCGCCCAGCTTCTTGCCGACGTAGATCGCGCCCATGCCGCCCTCGGACAGATGCTCGAGCACGACGTAGCGGTCGATCGGCGCGTCGCCGGCCTGGACCATTGGCGGTCATAGTAACATCGCCGTGTGCGCGACGAGGATCGCTACCGTCTCGCCCCGGTGCGCGAGGTGCGCGAGCTGGCCGAGCGCGCGCAGCGGGGCGAGCTCGCGGGCGCCGTCGACAGCGTGCGTCACGCCGAGGCTCGGCTCGCAGCGGCGCGCGAGCGCGTCGCCCGGGCGCGCACCGCCGTGCAAGCCGCGCTGGCCGCGCGCGACGCGCAGCCCACGGCTGCGACCCGCGCGCTCGCCGATCGGTTCGCGGCGCGCCGGCGTCACGAGCTCGTGGCAGCACGCCACGACGAGCTACGCGCCGAGCTCGCGCGCGACGATCGCGCCGGCGAGGTAGACCTCGCGCGCCGGTCGCTCGCCCGCGCCCGGGCCGATCGCGAGGTGATCGAGCGCCACTTCGCCCGCTGGCGCGACGACCGGCGCAAGCTCGCGGAACGCCGCGAGGACTGACCCGCAACCGCGCGCGCGCGCCGGTGTCGATCGGACATGCGCAGCTTGCTCGTCCTCGTCCTGCTCACCAGCCCCGCACTCGCCGACACCCCGAAGACAAAGTCGGCCGAGACCATGCACGCCGACGACTGCGCGGCGGCGCGCAAGGCGAACAAGCCGTGTCAGCTGACGTTCACGACCGCCGACACGATCGACGGCAACTCGCCGACCGCGAGCGGCACGACCGTCGCGACCATCCAGACCGGCAAGGAGCCGAGCATGATCCGCGTGCGCCACGACTTCGTGGTCGAGATCATCAAGTCGGCGAACGATCTGTAAGGCGTCCTCAGGGGCACTTCAGGACGTCGCCGCAGTCCTGATGGCTCTGCACGCAGTCGGCGTGCTGCTGCACCTTCGCGACGTTGTCCTGGTCGGCCTCGAGCACGGCGCACGCGGCGACGCACTCCTTCTCGTCGAACGGCACCGACGCCTTGAGCTGAGTCGTGCACTCGTACTCGCGCGCGCAGATCTGCTTGCAGCGCGGGCTGCGCGGCTGCGTGCACGCCGCGAGCACGAGAGCGATCCACGCGAGCTTCACGGCTTCATTATACTCGCCAGGTGAGTCTCGCCGAACAGCGCTGGCTGCGCTTGTTCACGCTGTGCGCGCTGTTCTTCGCGCAGGGGATTCCGTGGGGGTTTTTCGCGATCACGCTGCCGGGGCACCTGTCCGACCGCGGCCTCGAGCTCGCCGCCCTCGGCAGCGTGCAGGCGATGTCGTACTGGCCGTACGTGTTCAAGTGGGCCGGCGGCCCGCTGATCGATCTCGTCGCGATCCCGCGCCTGGGCCGACGCCGGCCATGGATCGTGTTCGCACAGGGGATGATGGCCGTCACCGTCCTCGCGATGGTGGCGATCGACGACGTCGCGGCGCAGCTCGACTTCTTGCTCGCGCTCGTGCTCGTCCACACCAGCTTCAACGCGCTCCAGAACGTCGCGACCGACGCGCTCGCGATCGATCTGCTCGATCCCCGCGAGCGCGGCCGCGCGAACGGCTTCATGTACGGTTCGAAATGGGCAGGCGGGATGGTCGGCGGGTTCGGGCTGTCGTTCGTGCTCGGTCACTGGGGCTTTCATGCGGCGGTGCTCGTGCAAGCGATCCTGCTCGGCGCGGTGCTCGCCGTGCCGCTGCTCGTGCGCGAGCGCGCGAGCGGCCCACCGCCGGAGCCCTCGAAGCCGCGCGAGGTCTGGGCCGTGCTCCGCCGCGTCTACGCGATGCGTTCACCGTGGCTGGCGGCACTGATGATGCTCGTGATGACGATCTCGACGGGCATGTTGAGCGTCGTCGCCGCCCGGCTCTACGTGTACGAGCTCCACTGGAAACAGGAGGACTACGGCTTCCTGGTCGGCGGCGTCGGCCTGTTCTTCGGGTTCGTCGGCTCGACCGTGGCCGGATTTTTCGCCGACTGGGTCGGCCATCGCCGGCTCGCCGCGATCGCGTCGGTCCTGCTCGGCGTCGGCTGGGTCGTGTTCGCGCTGCGCGAGCAGTGGTGGCACGTCCACGCGTTCATCTACGCCCTCGCGATCCTCGAGCCGACGGCGCAGGCGATCATGATCGTCGCGATGTGGTCGGTGTGCATGGCCGTGTCGGTGAAGAAGACCGCCGCGACCCAGTTCGCCGCGTACACGTCGCTCACGAGCCTGTCCCAGATCATCGGTGCGCGCCTGCTCGCGCCCCACGTCCACGACTGGTGGTCGTACTCCGGTATCTACCTGGCGGCCGCCGCGTTCCAGATCGCGATCATCGCGATCCTGCCGTTCATCGACGCGCAGCAAGTGCGCCGCATCCCCGAATAACCTGCGACAGCGGCAGGCCTGCGACAGCGCTGCGACCGTCGCGGAGCACGTGCAAGTACCCGAAATCCGCGGTGCCGCGGCTGGCATCGAACATGAAGTAGGGACCTGACATGACCCGCCTCGACAACATCCAAAGCCGCCAGCGCCACAGCCGCCTCCGCGACGTCGCGTTCGCGCTGCTCGTCGTCGTTGCCGGCGCCATGTCCCTGTCCACCGCCACGCTCGCGGCCCGCGCCGCGCATGCCGAGCTCGCCAACCGCTAACCCGCCAATCAGGAGCTACCCATGAGCCGCCTCGCCACCATCGCTACCCGCCAGAAGTCGACCCGCGTCCGCGACGCCCTGTTCACGCTCTGCGTCGCTGCGACCGCGCTCGTCTCGATCGTCACGCTCGGATGATCTAGATTGCGCCTGCTCATGGCAGGCAAGGTCAACGTCATCGATCATCCGCTCGTCCAGCACAAGCTCACGCTGATGCGCTCGAAAGAGACCAGCACGAGCACGTTCCGCAACCTGCTGCGCGAGATCAGCATGCTGCTCGCGTACGAGGTCTGTCGCGACATGCCGACGACCTCGATCGAGATCGAGACGCCGATCGCGAAGACCCGCGCGCCGGCGCTCGACGGCAAGAAGATCGTGCTGATCGCGATCCTGCGCGCCGGCAACGGCATCCTCGACGGCATGCTCGAGATCCTGCCGAGCGCGCGCGTCGGCCACATCGGCCTCTATCGCGACCCGCGCACGCTCGAGCCGGTCGAGTACTACTACAAGGTGCCCGATAACATGGGCGACCGCGACGCGATCGTCGTCGACCCGATGCTCGCGACCGGCAACTCGGCGGTCGCCGCGGTCTCGCGCCTCAAGGCGTCGGGCCCGCGCTCGATCAAGTTCGTGTGCTTGTTGACCTGCCCCGAGGGGCTGCGCGTGTTCCACGGCGCCCATCCCGACATCCCGGTGTACACCGCCGCGGTCGACGACCGGCTCAACGAGAAGAGCTACATCGTGCCCGGCCTAGGCGACGCCGGCGACCGCCTGTTCGGGACCAAGTAGCGCCGAACTTTTTGCGAGCCGTTTACCCGCCGGAAACATGCTCCCGGCCAAAGTTGCTGGATGAACACCGGCGACACCGCCTGGCTCCTCATCTCGACGGCGCTCGTCATGCTGATGACGCCCGGGCTCGCGCTGTTTTACGGCGGCATGGTCCAGGGCAAGAACGTGCTGTCGACGTTCATGCACAGCTTCTTCGCGCTCGCGCTGGTGAGCGTGCAATTCGCGGTGATCGGCTACTCGCTCGCGTTCGGGCCGAGCTGGCACGGCATCATCGGCGGCTGCGATTTCGCCGGGCTCGCCGGCATCACCGAGCAGAGCACGCACGGCAGCGTGCCGACGCTCGCGTTCGTCGCGTACCAGTGCATGTTCGCGGTGATCACGCCGGCGCTGATCTCGGGCGCGTACGCCGAGCGCTTCAAGTTCTCCGCGTACGTCGTGTTCACGCTCGCGTGGACGACGCTCGTCTACGATCCGATCGCGCACTGGACGTGGGGCGACGGCGGCTGGCTGGCCCAGCTCGGCGCGATCGACTTCGCGGGCGGCACGGTCGTGCACCTGTCGAGCGGCATCTCGGCGCTCGTGGTCGCGCTCGTGCTCGGCAAGCGGCGCGGCTATCCGACCGTGCGCCACCCGCCGCACGATCTGACGATGACCGTGCTCGGCGCCGGCCTGCTCTGGTTCGGCTGGTTCGGCTTCAACGCGGGCTCGGCGCCCGGCGCGGGCGGCACGGCGGCGCTCGCGCTCGTCAACACGCACCTCGCGGCGGCGGCCGGCGCGCTGACCTGGGTGATCGTCGAAGGCTCGCGCATCAAGAAGGCGACGATGCTCGGCGCGGCGTCGGGATTGGTCGCCGGGCTCGTCGCGATCACGCCGGCGGCCGGCTACGTGTCGCCGGTGGTCGCGATCTTCATCGGCATCGCGGCGGGGGCGGTTTGCTACGGCGCGGTGCTCGCGAAGGGTCGGCTCGGCTACGACGACGCGCTCGACGCGTTCGGTGTCCACGGCGTCGGCGGCGCGACCGGCGCGCTGCTGACCGGCGTGTTTGCGCGCGCCGCGCTCAACAACGGAGTGGGCGGCGGGCTGTCGCTGATGGGCAAGCAGGTCACGAGCATCGCGGCGTCGGCGGCCTGGGCCGCGGTCGTCACGTTCGTGCTGCTCAAGGCGATCGACCTGACGATCGGCCTGCGCGTCGACGCCGAGGTCGAGCACGATGGCCTCGATGGCGCGCTGCACGGCGAGTCGGCGTACGGGAGTCCCGGATCGGTCGCTCACGGAAGCTCGTAGTTCCGCGCAATTGGCAATCCGTCCGTAAAAACAGATTGACGGGTTCCGCTGAAACGGATATCCATCTAGTCATGAGCAACGCGGCGCTGGCGACCAACATCGTGAGCCTCGACGATTACCGTCGATCGCGCGGTGACCGGCGCCCGGCCGAGCGGCCTCAACCGACTCCGGTCGCCCAACCCGCACCTGCCGTGTGGGTATACTGGGTCCCGGTTTGGGTCTGGTGAAGAAGCCGAGCTCGGGGAAACCTTCGGTGGCAAGCCAACGGGTCGAGAAGGTCACGCGCGAAGAGTCCGCGCCGGTGGCGGCGCCGGTCGCATCGAACGCCGAGGCGACCGACCTCGCGCCGGTCGTCGGCGCGAACTTGCGGCGGCTGCGCACGCGCCGCGGGCTGTCGCTCGAGCGGCTCGCACAGATCTCCGGCGTGTCGCGCGCGATGCTCGGCCAGATCGAGCTCGGCCAGAGCGCGCCGACGATCAACGTGCTGTGGAAGATCGCGCGCGCGCTCGAGGTGACGTTCTCGGCGCTGATCAGCGCGCGCACGCAATCGGGCGCGCTCGTGCTGCGGGCCTCCGAGTCGAAGATCCTGACCAGCAAGGACCGCAGCTTCAGCTCGCGCGCGCTGTTCCCGTTCGACGAGCCGCGCCGCGTCGAGTTCTACGAGCTGCGGCTCGCGGCCGGCAGCGTCGAGGACGCCGACGCGCATCCCCCGGGCACGTCCGAGAACCTCGTCGTCACGCAGGGCACGATCGAGATCGACGTCGCGGGCGACACCCATCGCCTCGAGGCCGGCGATTCGATCCTGTTCGAAGCCGACACGCCGCACGCGTACCGCAACTCCGGTCGCAACGAAGCGGTGATGTACCTCGTGATGACGTACGCCGAGGAGATCGGCTAGAAGCTACGCGACAGCGCGAGCCCGCCGGAGTGCGGTGCGAGCCAGCCGGTGACCGGCGCGTGCGACTCGCCGCCGTGCACCACGTACCAGATCACGCCGACCGCGACGAGGCCGGCGCCGGCCGCGACCGCGGTGACCCCGATCTTGCCGTCGCTCGTCGCGCGATCCGAGTACGTCTTGAATTCGGTGTACGTCGTCGCGCTCGACTTGCTCGAATCGGCGGAGTGACCGGCGACCAGGTAGCCGGTGCCGACGCCGATGCCAGCCACGCCGAGGATCACGAGCGTGTCGCCGACCGGGTTGTGCCACCACGGACGGCCTTCCGCGGGCGCGGGTTGCGCCACGGGTGCCGCCGCGGCGGGAGCCGGCGCGGGCGCCGGCGCAGGTGAAGCCGCCGGCTCGGCGGGCTTGGTCGCGAGAATCTGCTTGCACTCGGCGCGCTGCGACGTGACGGTGTCGCGGTTCTCCTTCGGCATGTCCGTCGCGAGCAGCTTGTCGTAGAGCGGGAGCGCGAGGTCGCAGCGCTCGAGCTTGCGCTCGGTCTGAGCGAGCGCGTACAGCGTCTCGGGATCGGACTCGAGCGCCTCCGACTTGCCGAGCGCATCGGCCGCTGTCACGAAGTCGCCCTTCTGATAGGCCGCGACGCCGCGATCGAACTGCGCCTTCGCTTCGGCGCCCTTGGGCGCGGCCGTGGCCGGCGCGCTCGCGAGCACGACCGCCGCGATCAGTGCTTTTCGGAACGCACCGGCATGAACGGCGAGTCTTCGGTGTGGAACGGCGAATCGGAGCTCCACGTCTTGGCCTCCTTGTGCGGCTCGGGTGCGGGTGGCGGTGGTGGCGGCGGCTCGGCTTTCTTGGCGATCACCGGCGGCGCGGAGTGTAGCTTGACCGGGTGCGCGACTCGGTGCGGGACGGTCGTGACGCTCGCCCGTGGTGGCGCCGGTGGCGGCGGCGGCTCGGGCGGAGCGGGCGTCGGAACGGGTTCGGGCTCGGCGACTGCAGCGGGCGGCGGCGCAGGCTCCGGCGGCGGCGCAGGTTCCGGCGGCGGTGCCGGCTCGGGCGGCGCCGCTGCCGGCGCGGCGAGCGGTGCCGGCTCCTGCGGCGCGGCGGGTGCGCTCGGCGCAGCGACCCGATCCTGGTCCGGCATGACGGCGACGTAGTAGTACGCGCCGGCGCCGGCGGCACCGACCGCGAGCGCGAGCAACAGCGCGGGCCACTTGCGACGCCGGCGGATTCGCACCATCTCGGTGGCGGCGGCCTGACGGCGCGGCCGCGGTCGGATCTCGGCCGGTGCCGCTGACGTGTGCATCGTGCCGGCGCTGGCTGGCACGATCGGCGGCGCCGGCACGAGCGGCGGCGCCGGCACGATCGGCGGCGCCTGAACGATCGGGACGATCGGGACCGCGCCCGGCATGTTCGGCACGATCGGCGGCGGGGCAGCCGCCGCGGCGGCTGCGATCGGCACCAGCTCGGTGGCCGGAAATGGCGTCTTGCCGGCCTCGATCAGCGTTCGCACGACGTGCTGCTCGACGAAGAACGCGCCTTGCGTCTTCGCCTGCGCCCACTCCTCGAGCCGCTCCGGGAACAAGCTCGCCATCAAGCGGCCGAGCACGAGCGGCGAGACGCGCAGCCGATTCTCGTGGGCGAAATCCTCGAGAGCCGACTGCAGATGCTGCGCGGTCGGGTAGCGATGCGCCGGATCGCGCGCCAGCGCGCGCAACACGATCTGCTCGAGCGCCGGTGGATACCCGGGCACGAGCTTGGTCGGCGATATCGGATCGTCGTTGACGATCTGGTGCATGACCGCGAACTCGCTCTCGTGGTCGAACGGCAAGTGCCCGGTGGTCAGCTCGTACAGCACCGCGCCGGTCGAGAAGATGTCGCTGCGCCGATCGAGCCCGCCCTGGCCCTTGCACTGCTCGGGCGACATGTACACGATCTTGCCCTTGAGCCCGGTCGTCGTCTGGCGCTTGTTCGCCGCGCGCGCGATGCCGAAATCGACGAGCTTGACCGCGCCGTCGTAGCTGACGAGCACGTTCGACGGCGACACGTCGCGGTGCACGATCTGCAGCGGCTTGCCATCGGGGCCGGCTTTCTCGTGCGCGTAGTGGAGGCCGGCACAGAGCCCGGTCGCGAGCGTGAGCGCGGCGTCGAGCGCGAGCGGCGCTCCTTCTTGCTGAGCCGCGCGCAAGATCCGAGTCAGGTCCTCGCCGTGCACGAACTCCATCGCGAAGAAGTAGTCGCCGTGATCGAGGCCGATGTCGTAGACCTGCGCGATGTTCGGGTGGTGCAGCGTCGCCGCGAGCCGCGCCTCGTTCAGGAACATCGAGGTGAAGTGCTCGTTCTGTACGAACTGCGGGAGAATGCGCTTGATCACGACCAGCTTCTCGAACCCCTCGATTCCCACCGTGCGCGCGAGATAAAGCTCGGCCATCCCGCCGACCGCGATCTGGCGGATCAGGTCGTACTTCCCGAGCTTGTCTCCCGGGGCCAACCTCCGCTCGAGCTGCGCTGGACTGACCACCCTCTATGCATAGGATAGACGAAAGCTCGGCGTGCTGCAGTACAATAGCCGGGATGGGCAATCGGGCGGTTTGCGCCGCAATTGCGTCCTTGGTCGGCGCGTGCAGCCCCTTCGGGGGCGGCGCGTTCATGTGCTCCAGCGACGAATCGTGCAGCGGCGGCATGTGCGAAGCGAACGGCTACTGCGCGTTCCCGAGCACGACGTGCGCGTCGGGATATCAATACGGTTCGCTGTCGGGCACGCTGTCGAACCAGTGCGTCGGCGGCAACGACGGCGCCGACGCACCGCCCGGCGAGGTTTGCTACGGCACCGACATCGTGCGGGTGTGCTTCCTCGCGACGCCGAGCGGCGCGCAGACGTTCGGGAGCTCGACGTCGATCACGACCGACAGCTCGACGATGTGCGCGAGCGTCGCGAACTCGACCGCGTGGTGCGTGATCGCCGCCGACACGATCGGGATCAGCAGCGGCGCCAGCGTTCGCGGTCGCGGCAACAAGCCGCTGGTGCTCGTCGCGGCGACCTCGATCACGATCGCCGGCACGCTCGACGTCTCGAGCGGCGGAGGCGGCATCGGAGGCACGCAGACCGGCGCCGGTGCCGATGGCACGACCTGCAATGCGGGAACCGCCCCGACCGGCACCGGCGGCGGCGCCGGCGGCAGCTTCGGGACGGTAGGCGGCGCCGGCGGCTGGACCGGCGCAGGCGTCGCCGGCAACCCGGTCACGATCACCGATCTCGTCGGCGGATGCGCCGGCCAGAACGGCGGCGGGACCAACGCCGGCCAGGGCGGAGGAGGCGGCGGCGCGGTGTACCTGATCTCGCCGACCATCACGGTGTCGGGCGCGATCAACGCGTCGGGCGCAGGAGGCGCGGTCGGCTTCACCAACGGCGCGCTCGGCGGCGGCGGTGGCGGCGCCGGCGGCTACATCGGGCTCGAAGGCACGATCTCGAACACCGGCACGATCATGGCGAACGGCGGCGGCGGGGCCGGTGGCTCGGCGGGCGGCGGCATCGGCGGCGGTAACGCGAAGTCCGGAACGACGCCCACCACCACGGCACCGACCACGCCCGCGGCCGGTGGGGCCGGCGGCACCAACAACAACAACGACGGCACCGCGGGCGGCGCCGGCGCTGCCGCGACCACGGCTGCCGCTCCCGGCAGCTCGACGTGCACGAATACGTGCGTGAGCGGCGGCGGTGGCGGCGGCGGCGCCGGGATCATTCACGTGGTCCCGGGGAGCTCGCTCGGCGGCATGGTGTCACCACCGCCGAGCTGAACGAGCTAGCAGCACATCATCATCATCGGCATGCCGCCGCACATCATCATGCACGGCATCCCGTTCTGCATGCACGACATCATCGTGTTCATGCGGTCCTTCATCTGATCCATGTGCGAGGGATCCATCGGCATCAACTTGCACATCATGCCGTCCTTGGTCATCTCCATCGTGACCTTGCACATCATCGGCATGCCCATCCCCATGCCCATCATCGGCATCATGCCCATCATCGGCATGCCCATCCCCATGCCCATCATGGGGTTCATCATCATCATCGGGTTCATCATGCCCATCATCGGGTTCATCGGCATGTGCATGTGAGGCATCTGGTTCATCATCGGCATCGGCATCGCGTTCATCATGGTGAGCGCATGCTATGTGCCCTCGGCGTCGGCGCAAGCCGGCGACGGTGACGAATCCCATTTTCCTCCGCCCGTACGGACGAGCGTCTCGTGCGCCGGAAATCTCTCCGCCGCTCGGAGCACGGTATCCGCCGCAACAGACGTCTATACTGCCCCGCATGCCAGGCGCACGCGGTCGCAGATTCGAGGACGCGCTCGATCCGGCGGCCGCCGCGCTCAACGCGTCGATCGAGTTCGATCGGCGGCTGTTGCCGCACGATGTCGCCGGCTCGATCGCGCACGCCGAGATGCTCGCCGCGCGCGGCATCATCTCGCAAGCCGACGCGAACGCGATCGCCGAGGGCCTGCGGCGCGTCGAGGCCAAGCTCGCGAGCGGCGAGCTCGCGTGGGACGACGCGCTCGAGGACGTCCACATGAACGTCGAGGCGCGGCTGATCGACGACATCGGCGACGCCGGCCGCCGGCTGCACACCGCGCGCAGCCGCAACGATCAGGTCGCCACCGATCTGCGCCTCTACGCGCGCGCGATCGCCGACGACGCGCTCGCCGCGATCCGCGAGCTGCGCCGCGCGCTGCTCGCGCAGGCGCGCACACACGTCGACACGCTCATGCCCGGCTACACGCACTTGCAGCGGGCGCAGCCGGTGCGGCTCGCCCATCATCTGCTCGCGTACGACGCGATGCTCGCGCGCGACGCCGGCCGCATCGCCGATGCACGCGCGCGTGGCGACGAGTCGCCGCTCGGCTCGGGCGCGCTGGCCGCGACGCCGCAGCCGATCGATCGCGAGCGCACGGCGGCCGCGCTCGGATTCTCGCGCGTCTCGCGCAACTCGCTCGATGCGGTCGGCGATCGCGACTTCGCGATCGAGCTGGTCGCCGCGTTCGCGCTCCTGCAAGTCCACCTGTCGCGGCTCGGCGAGGAGCTCGTGCTGTGGACCTCGCAGGAGTTCGCGTTCGCGCGCATCGGCGAGGCGTACTGCTCGGGCAGCTCGCTGATGCCGCAGAAGATGAACCCGGACCTCGCGGAGCTGTTGCGCGCCAAGGCCGGGCGCGTCGCCGGCGCGTGGGTGACGCTCGTGACGGTCGTGAAGGGCCTGCCGCTCGCGTACAACAAGGATCTGCAGGAGACCCAGGAGCCGCTGTACGACGCCGCCGAGACCGCGCTCGCGTGCCTCGAGGTCGCGCGCGGCATGGTCGCGAGCCTCGCGTTCGACACCGCGCGCATGCGGGCCGCGATCGATGCCGGGCACCTGGTCGCGACCGAGCTCGCCGACTACCTCGTCACCAAGGGCGTGCCGTTCCGCGAGGCGCACGACGTGGCCGGCCACCTCGTGCGCGCGGCGAGCGCGCGCGGCGTCGAGCTCGCGCAGCTGCCGCTCGACGAACTGCGCGCGGCCCACGCCGCATTCGCGCCCGATGTCGCGAGCTGGCTCGATCCCGCGCGCGCGGTCGATCGCCGCGCGGTCACCGGCGGGCCGGCGCGCGAGCAGGTTGTCGCCGAGATCGATCGCGTGGCGCGCGAGATCGGGTAGAACTCGCACCCATGACTCCGTTCGAATACCGCGCCGGCGAGCTGTGCTGCGAAGGCGTCTCGCTCGCGAAGATCGCCGACGAGGTCGGCACGCCGGTGTACGTGTACAGCCGCGGCGAGATCGAGCGCGCGTATCACGCGTTCGACGCCGCGCTCGCCGGCGTGCCACACGAGATCTGCTACGCGGTGAAGGCGAACTCGACGCTCGGCATCCTCGGCGTGCTCGTCCAGCTCGGTGCCGGCGCCGACATCGTGTCGATCGGCGAGCTGTATCGCTGGCTTCGGGCCGGTGGCGCGCCCGAGCACGTCGTGTTCAGCGGCGTCGGCAAGACCGAAAGCGAGATGCGTACCGCGCTCGAGGCCGGCATCGGCTGCTTCAACGTCGAATCGGCCGAGGAGCTCGACGTGCTCGATCGCGTCGCGACGGCGATGCGCAAGCACGCGCCGGTGTCGATCCGCGTCAATCCCGACGTCGATCCCGAGACGCACCCGTACATCTCGACCGGGCTCAAGCAGAACAAGTTCGGCGTGTCGATGGCCGAGGCGCTTGAGATGATGAAGCTGCCTTCGAAGCACCGCGGCATCGACATCCTCGGCATCGACTGCCACATCGGCTCGCAGCTGACCAAGACCACGCCGTTCGTCGACGCGATCGCGCGACTGGTCGCCCTCGTCCAGCAACACGGCACGATGCTGCGCCACATCGACATCGGCGGCGGCCTCGGCATCGACTACGGCAAGGGCGACGCCGCGCCGCCGAGCCCGGCCGAGTACGGCGCCGCAGTGCTCGCCGCGCTCGAGCCGCTCACGCGCGCGGGCACGAAGCTCGTCGTCGAGCCCGGCCGCGCGATCGTCGGCGCCGCCGGCGCGCTCGTCACGCGCGTCCTGTATCGCAAGCGCAACGACGAGAAGCACTTCACGATCGTCGACGCCGCGATGAACGACCTGATGCGTCCCGCGCTGTACAACTCGTACCATCCGATCCGCGCCGTCAAGAATGCGGACCGCGCGCCGATCACGACCGATGTGGTCGGCCCGATCTGCGAGACCGGCGACTTCTTCGCGCGCGACCGCGCGCTGCCCGCGCTCGAGCCCGGCGATCTCCTGTGCATCGGCGCGGCCGGCGCGTACGGCTCGGCGATGAGCTCGAACTACAACACGCGGCCGCGCGCCGCCGAGGTGCTCGTCGCCGGCGACCGCTACACGATCATCCGCACGCGCGAGACGTACGAGCAGCTGGTCGCGAACGAGCGCCTCGCCTAAGGCCACACGACCGCTTCGGAGCCCGGCACCGAGCGCGCGTTGGTGACGTTCGCGAGCCAGCGCTGCAGCTCGGCGGGCTCGGTCGGTACGGACAGCGGATACTGTCGTACCAGCCGATTCCCCCCGGACCCGAGCGTCTCCACGAACAGCGACCGCCCGGTGACCTCGATGTGCTCGGCGAGAGCGAGCAGCGGCAGGACGATCGGCTCGCCACCGTCGACGTCGAGCAACGCGAGCTCCGAACCGGCGTACGCGGCGAGCCAGTCGTTGCCGAGCGAGCTGGCGAAGTCCGCCTTGAAGCCGTTCAGGACCATCGTTCGCGGCGGCGTGACGTCCGGAACGAACACCGAGCTGGTGGAGCGCGCGATGACGTGATGCGCCGTCAGCGTGAGCGCGAACACGCGATCGGAGAGCGGCTGCGGATGCGGCGGCAGCACGCCGTCCCACGACCACAGCATCTTGTCGGTCACTGCCCACACCATCCCGTCGCCCCCGACGGTCATCGACGTGATCGTGCCGGGCAGTGTCACGCGCGCGACGCGCTCCGTCGCGAGCTCCAGCCGTACGAGCTCGTGATCGTGAACGACAGCGCCCACCACGCCCGCAGCTTCGGTGGCGGCGCTTGCTTGCGCCTCGAGCTGGAGGAGCTTGCGCGACGCGAACGTGCCGTCGTTCGTGAGCAGCTCGATCGAGCCATCACCGCGCGAGACGACGATCCCGAGCTCGCCGAACTGGATGACCTCGCCATCCGTTAGCCTGGCGAACAGCTGGCCGGTCGCGGCGTCGCGGATCTCGAGAGTCAGGCCCGCCAGGTCGGCGTAGCTACCTGGCTCCAGGCGGTCGATCACCAGCATCTTGCCGGTCCAGTCCAGATAGCCCGCGTGAACCAGGCCGAGCCGCGCGTCGAGCGCCTTGGCGGAGCTGTCCACGAGGTTGTAGCGAGTCATGCCACCGAGATCATCGTATGCCCACAGCGTCCCGTCGCTCGCAGCGAGCATCCGCTGGTCGCCGAGCGCGTACAGGCGTGGCACGAACGAGGCCAGATCCCACACGAGCATCGTCCCGTCGGGGATGCGCGCCGCCACGGAGCGCCCGTCGGGTCCGAGCCACAGGTTGTCGTACGACACGTGGCGCGGCGCGATCACCACGGTGCCTCCCGGACGGATGATCGTGATCGAACCGTCGTTGCACGGCACCGCGAGCACGTCCGCATCGGCCGCGTGGATCGGCATGTTGCAGGAGCCGTGCGCCACCATGACGAAGCCTTCGCGCGCCGTGCCCATGCGAGCGAGGCCTGTAGCCATCGAGACGTAGACGCGATCGGCGAGAATCTCCGCGTAGATCGGACGCGTCACCTTCCACGTACCGAGCAGCGACAGCGCATGGTCGCGCCAGCGCCACGCCGTGACGTGGTCGGCTGCGAGCGCGATCACGCCGTCGCGAACCGTCACGTACGTCTGCTCGACACCGCCCGGATCGGGCGGCACCGGAACGTTGCGCGGGCCGTCGATGACGTGCGCACCGCCGTTGATGCCTACCAACACGTTTCCATCGAGCGTCGGCTGGATCGGCTCTTCGCGAACGAGCTCGAAGGGCGCGTCGAACGTCGCGGCCTTCGACAGACGCCCGTCCGCGTTGAGCCAGATCGCTCCGTCGCGGTCGACGAACAGGTCGCCCACGCGGCCCGGGATCGGCCGGGACCGCGTCGCGGCGGTCGCGAGATCGAGCGCGATCATGTCGCGGTCGGTCACGACCACGACCTCGTCGGCACCGAGCCACGCGAGGTGGTGTGCGCTCGGGATCGTGATCACCTTGCGCCGCACGTGGGCGTTCAGATCGACGAGGTCGACCTCGCCGTGGATCGTGTCGATCGTGGCGATGCGCCGTCCGTCCCGCGAGAAGTTGAACAGGTCGGTGCCCGAGCCGCGATATCCGTTCGGCACTCCGAGCAGCGCCGCGGCCTGCGCGACCGCGACGGCCTGAGGCCACGCCGCGGAATCGGGGCGAAGCTGACGCAGCATCTGGATCGAGAACGTCGGGTCGATCGCGAGCAGCTCCTGCGCGCGCAGGATGATCAGGCGGTCGGCCATCTCGGTCGCCTCGCGCTGTTGCTGCTCGGCGACCACGCGCGCGAAGTTCGCATCGTCGCGCTCGGCGACGATGCGCCGCACCGAGACGATCGCGACGGCCGCGAGCACGAGCGCGCTCACGACGGCGACGGCGACCGCCGCGCGGTGACGGCGCGCGAACCGCGCGAGCCGCGCGAGCCGGCCGTAGTGGTACGCGCCGACGAGGTTGCCGACGAGAAACTGCCGGAGGTCCGCCGCGAGCGCGCCGGCGTCGCTGTAGCGGCGCGCGGCGTCGCTCGCCATCGCCTTCTCGACGATCGCGCGTAGATCGGGCGGCACCTGCGACGGCAGTGCGCGCCAGTCGGGCGGCCGCCCCGCGCCGGCCTGGCCGATCATCTCGGTCGCGCTGTCGCTCGCGTACGGCGGCTTGCCGGCGAGCACGTAGAACAGCGTCGCGCCGAGCGCGAACACGTCGGCGCGCTGGTCGACCGGCTCGCCGCGCGCCTGTTCGGGCGCCATGAAGCCGGGCGTGCCCGCGACCGTGCCGACGCGCGTAAGCGATGGATCCGACGGCGGCAGCTCGCTCGCCTCGCCGCGCGTGCCGCCGACCTCGCGCGCGAGGCCCCAGTCGATGAGCAGCGTCTCGCCGAACGGTCCGATCAGGATGTTCGCGGGCTTGATGTCGCGATGGACGATCGAACGCGCGTGCGCGTAGGCGGCGGCATCGCACGCGGTGAGCACGTGCGGCAGGAGCGAGAGCCGATCATCGAGCTCGGGCTTCTGCGCGACGAGCTCGGCGAGCGGGCGCCCGTCGACACGTCGCATGACGTAGTACGGCAGGCCGTCGTCGCCGCGCCCGACGTCGTGGATCGGCACGATGCCGGGATGCTCGAGCCGCGCGGTGATCTTCGCCTCGCGTTCGAAGCGCGCGTGATCGGACTCGCCACCGGCGAGCATGTGCTTGATCGCGACCGGCCGCCCGAGCGCGCGGTCGATCGCGTCGTCGACGCGTCCCATCCCACCCCGGCCGAGCTCGCCGACGCGCTCGAACCGGTCGCGACTTCCGTCGAATGCCGAGGGGATCCGCTCCGCAATCGGTGCGTCGGGGTCACGCGCCCCGCCGCCGGGTCCGTAGTCCACGGTGGGTGCGGCGTTGCTCTCGTCACGTTTCGCGTCGCCCACCTGCGACGATGATATCCTTGAATCGTGGGGAGGCGCTTCGCCATCGGTCTCGCGTTCGCCGCGTCCGCCGCGTGCGGCGACAACCTGCCCGGCGAGGACATCCAGGGCGGCAAGACGACGGTCGACGACCGCACCGAGAACGCGTTTCTCCACTACGCGGCGAACCTCGACACCAACGACCAGTACACGTTTCAAGCCGGCAAGGGCCCCTTCGACTTCACGTGGGAGCCGACCTCGGGGCTCGGCCCCTACTACAACGACGATCAATGCTTCGGCTGCCACGAGAGCAACGGGCGCGGCCGCTCGCAGATCGGCGCCGACGGCGCGCGCGAGGACATCAACGGCCCGCAGTCGGAGGCGCTCGTTCGCATCAGCTTGCCGCTCAGCGACGGCGCGCCGTCGACGCCGGGCGGCGACGTGCCGGCCGGCGACTTCGGGCTGCAGCTCCACGATCACGCGACGGTCGGCGCCGCGCAGGTCTTCATCGACCTGACGTGGACCGAGACCCCGGGCACGTACGGCGACGGGACGCCGTTCTCGTTGCGCCAGCCGACCGCGAACATTCGCACCGTCGACGAGCCGCTGCCCACCGACGCGATGTACTCGTATCGCACCGCGCCTGCGATCATCGGGCTCGGCCTGCTCGAGGCGGTCGACGACGCGACGGTCGAAGCGCTCGCCGCCGCGAACGGCGGCCACATCAACTACGTATGGGACCCGGTCACGCTGCAGACGGTGCGCGGCAAGTTCGGATGGAAGGCCAATAACCCGTCGCTGCTCGCCCAGGCGGGCGGCGCCGCGGTGAACGACATCGGCCTCACCAACAAGGTCTTCCCCGACCCCTCCGGCGTCAACGATCTCACGGACGCCCAGGTCGACGGCCTCGTGTTCATGGTGTCGACCGTCGCGGTGCCGCGCGCCGCCGCGCGCGACGCGGCGGCGATCCATGGCCGGGTCCTGTTCGACGACTTCGGCTGCTCGAGCTGTCACGTCGTCACGCTCGTCACGGGAGATCACCCGATCGCGGCGGTCGCGCACCAGACGATCCACCCCTACACCGATCTCTTGCTCCACGACATGGGGACCGGGCTCGCCGACAACCGGCCCGATTACATGGCGAGCGGGAGCGAGTGGCGTACGCCGCCGCTGTGGGGGCTCGGCCTCGCGCAGGTGATCCGCGACACCGTCACGTTCCTGCACGATGGCCGCGCCCGCACCCTCGAGGAGGCCATCCTGTGGCACGGCGGCGAGGCCATGACGGCGCGCGAAGCGTTCCGCACCGCGGTGCAGTCCGACCGCGATGCGCTGATCGCATTCCTGAACACGCTGTAGAATCGCGGGGTGGCGAACCCCGACGATACGGCGCACACCGCGCCAGATGCCGCGCCCGGGCCGTTCGCCGAGGACCCGCGGCTGGCACCGGGTACCGACGTCGGCGGCTACGCGATCGATGGCGAGCTCGGGCGCGGCGGCATGGGCATCGTGTACTCGGCGCAGCATCCGGTGATCGGCAAGCGCGTCGCGATCAAGGTGCTGAAGCCGTCGCTGTCGCAGAACCCGGCGTCGGTCGAGCGCTTCATCCAGGAGGCGCGCGCGGTCAACGAGATCGGGCACCCGAACATCGTCGACATCTTCGCGTTCGGGGCGCTGCCCGACGGCCGCCGCTACCTCGTGATGGACCTGTTCGTCGGCGAGTCGCTGCGCGCGCGCGTCCGGCGTGGTGCGCTGCACGTGCGCGAGGTCGTGCGCGTCGTCGACGAGGTCGCGTCCGCGCTGATCGCGGCGCACGCCAAGGGCTTCGCCCACCGCGATCTCAAGCCCGACAACATCTTCCTCGTCGCCAATCCGGGGCGCACCGACGTCAAGCTGCTCGACTTCGGGCTCGCGAAGCTGTTGCCGGGCGCCGGCGCGCGGATGTATCGCACCGCGACCGGCGCGCAGCTCGGCACGCCCGATTACATGTCGCCGGAACAGCTGCGCGGCGCCGCAACCGTCGACGCGCGCACCGACATCTACTCGCTCGGCGTGACGGCACTGGAGTGCTTGCTCGGCAAGCGGCCGCGTCGCCGCAGCGACGGCGCGTTCGAGGGCGGCACGCCCGCCGAGATGCTCGCGACCGCACCGGTGTCGCAGGAGCTCAAGGAGCTGGTCACGGCGATGATGTCGAACGATGCCGCGAAGCGGCCCCGGCTCGCGGCCGTGCGCACGGTCATCAAGCGGATTCGCCCGACGCTGCCCGATATGCCCGGCAGCGATGCGGGCGCGAGCTCGACCGAGCTTGCCGCCGGCAACTCGGCGATGGACCTGACCGCGTCGAAGGTCGGCGCGCGCCCGGTGCTGCCGACGCCGC
>DATJXL010000020.1:0-5182 GCA_035500135.1 Kofleriaceae bacterium | reverse complement strand
CGAGAAACTTGGCCACCACGACGAGGTTGCCGTCGCGATCGAACAGCTTGAGCTGGCCGTTCGGGACGCCGGCGCGCAGCTGGCGTTCGCGGTACAGCTTGCCGTCCTCGAACCAGTAGCGCTCGGTGCCGGTGCCGGCCTTCATGTCGTACTCGCCGAGCAGCTGGCCGGTCGGGCCGAGCTGGCGCCAGTGGCCGTCCTTCAGCCCGGCCGCGAACGTGCCTTCCTCGGCGAGCGTGCCGCCCGGGTAGTAGCGCTGCCACGTGCCATCGAGCTTGCCGTCGCGATACGCCCCGAGGATCGCGGTCGTGTTGTCGGGGAACAGCGTGACGAACGGGCCGTGGCGCGTGCCGTCGGCGCGGCCGCAGAACCACGTCGGCTCGGGCGCGGGCGCTGCCATCGCCGACGTGCCGGGCGCGCACGACAGCTTCGGCGGCTCGGGCGCCTCGGGCAGCGCGGCATCGGGCGGCGGCACGACGATCGCGGCCTTCATCGTCACGACGTGGGTCTCCGCCGGTGCGGTCGGCGCCGCCGCCATCGGCGCGGCGGGTCCGGAACCACAGGCGGTGCTCGCCGTCAAGACGAGCAGCGAGCCCCATGCGCGCACGGATCCATTGTGACACGAAACCGGTCTACGCTACCGGCATGAAGACCTGCCTAGTCGTGCTCGCGATCGTGCTCGCTTCCGCGTCGGCGTACGCGCAAGGGCGGCCACATCCGACGGGGTTCGGCCCGAGTGACTTCGAGGCGAACAAGAAGTTCGGCCTCGGCCTCGAGCTCGGCGATCTCGTCGGGATCACCGGCAAGCTGTTCGTGAATTCGAACCAGGCGATCGATTTCGGGATCGGCGACCGCTACTACGGCCCGTACGGCAATGCCGGCGGCCTGCACATCTACGCCGACTACCTGTGGCACCCGAAGGTGCTGGCGCGACCGGACGCGTTCGAGCTGCCGTTCTACATCGGCGTCGGCGCGCGGTTCTGGGACTTCGGCTATGCGTGCAACCCGAACGGCACGAACTGCATGGACGCGACGACGTTCGGCGTCCGCATGCCGATCGGCATCGACTTCGACTTCAACAACGTGCCGCTCGACGTCTTCATCGAGCTGGCGCCCACGCTCGACTTCTTCCACGACTACACGAATCACTCGCTCGGCCTCGACTACGACTTCTCGATCGGCGTGCGCTACTGGTTCAGCTGAGAGCTACGGCTTCTCGAGCTCGACCCACAGCGGGACGATCACGCCGCCGCCGCCATCGACCTCGATGCCGCCGCGGCGCACCTCGATCTGACCGCGACCGCCGATCGAGTAATACGCGCTGACCGTGTACGCGCCCGGCGGGACGAGCTCGAAGCGATAGTGGCCGAGATCGTCGGTGATGGTCTCCACCGTCGACGAGCCCGCGCCGCCGCCCGGGCCGGTCGCGGTGACCGCCGCGCCCACGACCGGCGCGCGCGTCGCGGAGTCGGCCACCGAGCCTTCGATGATCGCGGCCTCGGCCGCGACGTGCGGGGAGCGAAACCTCGAGATCGCGCCGGATTTCGGATCGGAGAACACGGTGTACTGCGGGTCGGGCCGGCCGAGCGTGAACGTCAGGTCGACGACCGCGATGTTCCCGGCCCGCACGGTGATGTCGTCGACCTCGATCGGTTGCCCCGCGAAGCTCGCGGTCACCGTGTAGCGGCCAGGCCGCAGGTGCGGCGCCTCGTACAGCCCGGCGCGGTCGGTGGTCGCGGCGCGCGCGATCGCGATCTCGCCAGCGCCCCGGATCCGGATCTCGGCCTTCGCGATCGGATCGCCGGTGTCGTGGTCGCGGGCAAGCCCGGCGATCGTGCCCTCGTTCGCGACAGCCGGGCGCTGCGACGCACCACACCCCGCGAGCACGATCGCGGGCACGTACATCACCCTCATCGCGCCGAGCATGCCGGGTGGCCGGGGACGAGCCAAGCCGGGACCTGCTATCAGCGTCCAACTCGTGCGATGCGTCCAGCATCACGTATAGTCGCGGCGATGATTCGCGTCGTGCTGCTCGTGGTTCTCGCCGGGGTGGGAGTGGGGTGCAAGTCGTCGGACCAGCAGCCGGCGCCGGCACCTCAGGCCGGGTCGGCCGCGGCGCCGCCCGCGTCGGCGCCGACCGCCGGGGCCGGGAAAGTGCTCGAGGTTTCGGGGCAAGTCACGCTCGCGGGCAAGCCCGTCACCGTGGGGCAGACCCTCGCCGAAGACGATCTGGTCGAGACCGGAGACGACGGGCGGGTGACGATCGAGCTCACCCACAACCTCGCGCACTGGCAGCTCGGGCCGGGCAAGCGGCAGAAGGTCTCCGAATCGATCGCGTGGAAGCTCCCGCGCAATCAAGGCAATGCAAGCGTGGTGATCCAGGACATGACCTCGGCCGGGCGGCCGGCGGAGCGCAGCGCGGCCGATACGGTCGCGACCGCGCCGGCGACCCCTGCGCCACCGGCACCGGTGACCGCGTCATCGCCGCCACGGCCGACGCCGATCCGGGTGCCGCGCCCCCCCGCGGCGCCGGCACCGCCTCCGCCGGATCTCGAGCCGGCGGCGCCGAGCCCGACCCGAGGGCCGACGCCGCGCGAAGAAGGCGCGATCGCGCAGGGCGGCCCGGGTGGACCGCCGCGCGTCGATCAGATCCTGCAGACCAAGGCGGGCGAGCTGCACGGCTGCATGGATGCGGACATGACGCTGCTGAAGGTGCACGTCGAGATCGCGGGCGACGGCACCGCGACCGTGACGACGCCGGGCAGCAGCGAACGAGTGCGCGCGTGCGCCGCGAAGGTGATCGCGACGTTGACGTTCCCGGCGCAGAAGACGACCGCATCGATCGTGATCAGCCGATAGGCGTCGGACGACGGACCTCGGGCGCCGGTCACAGTCGGACCGCGTCTGCGGACAGCCCGAGCTCGGAACACAGCGCCGCGAGCGCCGGCCGGTCCGGGCCGCGCCACGCGAGCGCGTCGGCGTCGCAGACGATCGGGCAATCGCGGCGCAGCGTGGCGAGCGTGCGGTAGAGCACGGCGTCCTCGCGGTGCTCGCGCAGCGCGGCGGCGAGCCGCTCGGCGCCGCGCACGGCGACGTTCCAGCGCGCGGGATCGTCGGGGATCGCGTCGAGGTGGCGCCACGTCGCGAGCAACTTGCCGGCCGAGGCCTTGCCCCATCCGGGGAGCCCGGGGATGCCGTCCGCGGTGTCGCCGACGAGCGCGAGCAGATCCGGGATCGACTCGGGCGCCACGCCGTGCTTCGCGATCACGCCGGGCTCGTCGAGCGTGACGTTCTTCCAGCGATCCCACTCGACGACCCGCGTGCCGATCACGCACTGGCACAGATCCTTGTCGACCGCGGCGATGCGCACGGTCGTCACGCGCGGGTCGGCCGCGAGGCGCGCCGCCGCGGTCGCGATCGCGTCGTCGGCCTCGAACTCGATCATCGGCCACGCGACGAGGCCGAGCGCCGCGGCCGCACGTTCGGCGAGCGGAAACTGCGCGACGAGCGCGGGATCGAGCCCTTCGCCGGTCTTGTAGTCGGCGAACAGATCGTTGCGAAACGACTCGATCACGTGATCGAACGCGACGCCGCCGTGCGTGACCTGGCCGGTCCGGAGCAAGCCGGCGAGCGAGCGCAGGTACGCGCGCGTCGCGCCGACCTCGCGGCCATCGTGCTGCGCCGGCGGCGCGCCGAACCACGCCCGGAATAGCTCGTACGTCCCGTCGAACAGATGGACGTCCACGCGCGCAGAGTACGCCAGCACCCCTGTGGCAGGTAAGCGCCGAGCGAGACCAAGCGTCGCGAGGTGAACCGCGGCGCACGTTGCGATTCACCCGCGCAGCGCAGGTCGCAGCCGGCGATCACCTGACACAGGAGTGCTAGAACTCGCGCATGCGGATGCTCGCGTGGACGGCGATCGCGGTGGTCGCCTGCACCGGGCCGAAGGACACCATGCACGCCACGACGACGCCCGAACCTTCGCCGCTCGCCGCCGACGCGGTCGCCGGCATCGACGACCCCGCGCTGCGCGCGGTCGTCGCCGAGCACTGGGAGCTGATGATGCGGTGGACGCCGACCTGGGCGACCACGCTCGGCGACCATCGCTACGACGACCAGCTCGCGCCGCGCGACGCCGCGGCGATCGCGCGCTACCAGCACGAGCGCGACGAGCTGCGCGCGCGCGTGCACCGCGTCGACGGCGCGAAGCTCGGCGAGACCGATCGGGTCACGCTCGCGCTGCTCGCCGGCCGGCTCGACGCCGAGGCCGGGCTCGACGTCTGCAAGTTTCACGAGTGGCTCGTCGACTCGGGTGGCTCGAGCGTGCTCGGCGAGCTCAGCTACCTCGTCGAGTCGCACCTCGTGAAGACGCCGCGCGACGCGCACAACTTGATCGCGCGCATGCATCAGGGCGCGAAGCTCGTCGACGACACGATCGCGAACCTGGCGGTCGGGCTCGCCGATGGTCGCGTGTCGTCGAAGGAGAAGGTGCGGCGTGCGATCGAGCAGCTGAGCGTCGAGCTCGACAAGCCGACCGCCGAGTGGGCGATGGCGAACCCGAGCTGGGCGAAGGCGCAGCCGAGCCTGGCGGCCGAGCTCGGCACCGTCGTCGACCTCGAGATCCGACCCGCGCTCGCGCGCCAGCGCGAGTTTCTCGTGTCGAAGGTCCTGCCGAAGGCGCGCGGCGAGAACGAGGGCCTGGCCGCGCTCCCCGACGGCGACGCGTGCTATCGCGCGACGATCGTCAACCACGTCGGGCTCGCGATGTCGCCGCAGGAGCTGCACGCGCTCGGGCTCGCCGAGATCGGCAAGACCGATGCGCGGCTCGTCGAGCTCGGCGGCCGCGTGCTCGGCACGCGCGATCTCGCATCGACGATCGCGAAGCTGCGCGACGATCACTCGCTGTACTTCGAGTCGCGCGAACAGATCCTCGACGCCGCGCAGCACGCGCTCGCCCGCGCGAAGGCGGCGATCCCGGCGTACTTCTCGGTGCTGCCGAAGGCCGATTGCGTGATGCGCGAGATTCCCGACTACGAGGCGCCGTACTCGACGATCGCGTACTACCGCCAGCCGCACTACGACGGCTCGAAGCCGGGCGAGTACTTCGTCAACACGTACAAGCCCGAGACCCGGCCGCGCTTCGAGCTCGAAGCGCTGACCTGGCACGAGTCGATCCCCGGCC
>DATJXL010000019.1:0-25349 GCA_035500135.1 Kofleriaceae bacterium | reverse complement strand
CGGGCGCGCGTCGGCGGCGGCGGCGATCGCGAGCGGCACGAAGATCGCGAGGCGCACCGAGGAAGTATGCCAGGGCGCCCCGGGTCCGCACCCCCCGCACGGGGTAGTGGACTCACCGCACGGGATCGGCGGAACCACCGTGGTTCCGCCCGGTTACCGCTTGGGGCGCGCTGGCCCACCCCTTGCTGAATCCAGTCCCGTGGATGCCGTGCTCGCAACCGCGAACGAGCTGTTCGAGGCCCGGCATTACCCGAGCGTCGTCGCGCTCCTGAGCGACGCGCTCGACGACGAGCCCGAGGATGTCGCGCTGCTCCTGCTCCGCGCGCGCGCGCACATCGCGCTGCGCCGCGATCTCGAGGCGCAGGCCGACCTGCGCGACATCATCCGGCTCGATCCGCAGAACGGCGTCGCGTACCGCTTGCTCGGCGAGCTCGCGGCACGTCGCGACGAGAACGAGTCGGCCGCCATCTTCTTTCGCGAGGCCCTGCGCCTCGACTCCGGTGATCAGGAAGCAGCCGAGTGGCTGCGGATCGTCGATCGCCATCTAACGTCTCGACCAGCCGCGGCAGCACAAAAACTCCCGGCACCCGCTGCCGCGGCTGGTCGGTTTCCTGCGGCGCCGGGTCAAAGATCCGAGCGCTCCGGCCTCTGGGCGGGAGCGCGAGGCCCGATCGAGCGCGCCCAGACCGGCGGCTCGCGATCGCTGAGCTCGCCCGCGCGTGTCGAGAACCGACCGGGCAGCCAGCCGCGCTTCGCGCGCGGCACGCGGCCTCCCGCCGAGGACGAGCGCCCGACGCTCCGCCGGCAGGGCACCGACGTGCCGACCGGGAAGTTCGAGCGGCCGCGGCTAGCGGCCGGCTCCGAGCCGTCGATCACGCCGATCCCGCAGGTCGAGCCGCTCGCGCGCGTCGAGCCGACGACGCTGCAGGGCGCGCGCCCGTCGCGTCGCTCGTTCGCCCGGCCGTCGGTGCCCGAGCTGCCCGGCTTCGGCGAGTACCTGGTGGAAGCGGGCATCCTCTCGCGCGAGCGCCTGCGCGCCGCGCAGGCCTACCAGCGCTCGATGCGCGTGCAGCTCTCGACCGCGATCGTCACGCTCGGGCTCGCGACGCCGCAGCGCATCGAATGGGCTGCGGTCGCGCATCAGGCGCAGGTCGGCGAGCGCTAGGCGGTCACGGCCGGCAGCCGCAGCCGTTGCCGCCAACGTTTTGCGCTACGTTCGCAGGTGATGACGCCAGACGCCGAGCGCGAACGCCTCGAGGAAGATGCGCGGCGCGTGCACAACTGGCGGCGGTGGGGGCCGTACCTCGCCGATCGCCAGTGGGGAACGGTGCGCGAGGACTACTCGCCGACCGGCGAGTGCTGGGATTACTTCCCGCACGATCACGCGCGCAGCCGCACGTATCGCTGGGGCGAGGACGGCTTGCTCGGCCTGTGCGATCGCGAGTGTCGGCTGTGCTTCGCGATCGCGCTGTGGAACGGCAAGGATCCGATCCTGAAGGAGCGCCTGTTCGGGCTGACCGGGCCCGAAGGCAACCACGGCGAAGACGTCAAGGAGCTGTACTACTACCTCGACGCGACGCCGACGTTCTCGTACGGCAAGGCGCTCTACAAGTATCCGCAGGTCGAGTTCCCGTACGCGCGGCTCGTCGAGGAGAACCACCGGCGCACGCGCAACGATCCCGAGCTCGATCCCGAGGACACCGGCATCTTCGACGTCGGCTACTGGGACGTGTTCGTCGAGTACGCGAAGGCGGCGCCCGACGACGTGCTCGTGCGCATCACGATCGTGAACCGCGGCGACGCGGCGGCGACGCTGCACGTGCTGCCGCACCTGTGGCTGCGCAACACGTGGTCGTGGGGCCGCCGCGGCGAGGGCTACGACGGGATGGGCTCGATCGAGCGCGCGGGCGCGGCGAGCGTGCACGTCGCGCAGCCCACGCTCGGCAAGTTCCGGTTCGATCTCGAGGCGCCACCTCGCGAGCTGATGTTCACGGACAACGTGACCAACGCCGAGCGGTTGTGGGGCTACCCGAGCGCGACCAAGTTCACGAAGGACGCGTTTCATCGCCGCGTCGTGGCGGGCGAGGCCGCCGCCGTGAATCCGCAGGGCATCGGCACCAAGTGCGCGGCGTGGTACGTGCTCGACGTCCCCGCGCGCGGCCAGCGCGTGCTGCGCGCGCGGCTCGCGGCCGGCGCGCTCGCGCAGCCGGCGCCATTTGCCGATTTCGACGCCGTGATGTCGGCGCGCATCGCCGAGGCCGACCGCTATCACCTGACGGCGCGCGGCGAGCACATGACCGCCGACGAGCGGCTCGTCACGCGTCAGGCCGATGCCGGCCTCGTGTGGTCGCGCAAGTTCTATCACTACATCGTCGAGCACTGGCTCGACGGCGATCCGGGCCAGCCCCCGCCGCCCGACTCGCGCAAGCACGGCCGCAACCGCAAGTGGGATCAGCTGTGGGCGCGCGACGTGATCTCGATGCCCGACGGCTGGGAGTATCCGTGGTTCGCGGCGTGGGACCTCGCGTTTCACTGCGTCGCGATGGCGCGCTTCGATCCGAGCTTCGCGAAGCAGCAGCTGCTGCTGCTCATGCGCGAGTGGTACATGCACCCGAACGGGCAATTGCCCGCGTACGAGTTCGCGTTCGGCGACGTCAACCCTCCGGTGCACGCGTGGGCGACGTGGCGCATCTACCGGCTCGCCGGCGAGGCCGGGTTCGGCTACGACCGCGAGTTCCTCGAGCGCGCGTTCGACAAGCTGCTCATCAACTTCACGTGGTGGGTCAACCGCGAGGACGCCGAGGGCGACAACCTGTTTTCGGGCGGCTTCCTCGGGCTCGACAACGTCGGCGTGTTCGATCGCAGCCAGCCGCTGCCCGGCGGCGGCAAGCTGATCCAGGCCGACGCGACCGCGTGGATGGCGTTCTACTGCACGACGATGCTCGCGATGGCGCTCGAGCTCGCGCGCGAGGAGAACGCGTACGCCGATCTCGCGTTGAAATTCTTCGAGCACTTCGTCGCGATCGCGCGCGCGATCAACACGCTCGGCGGCGACGGGCTGTGGAGCGAGCGCGATGGCTTCTACTACGACATGATGAACACGCACGACGGGCCGCTCAAGCTGCGGATCCGCTCGCTGGTCGGGCTCGTGCCGCTGTTCGCCGTCGAGGCGCTCGACGACGAGCTGTTGCAGAACCTGCCGATCTTTCGCGACCGGCTCGCGTGGTTCTACGCGAACCGCCCGGATCTCGCGAAGTCGATCTCGATGCAGCTCGACAGCGAGCATCAGCACCGGCTGCTCGCGATCCCGAGCCGCGACCGCTTGCTGCGCGTGCTGTCGCGCATGCTCGACGAGAACGAGTTCCTGTCGCCGCACGGCGTGCGCTCGCTGTCGAAGGCGCACGACCAGCAGCCGTACGTGCTGCGCTACGACGGCCACGAGTACGAGGTGCGCTACACGCCGGCCGAATCGGCGAGCGGGATGTTCGGCGGCAACTCGAACTGGCGCGGCCCGATCTGGTTCCCGTCGAACTACTTGCTGATCGAAGCGCTCAAGCGCTACCACCACTTCTACGGCGACACGCTCGTCGTCGAATGCCCGACCGGCTCGGGCGTGAAGATGCACCTCGGCCAGGTCGCCGAGGAGCTCGAGCGCCGCATGGTGTCGCTGTTCCTGTGCGACGCGAAGGGCCGGCGGCCGTGCCACGGCGGCGACGCGCGCTATGCCGAGGATCCGGCGTTTCGCGATCTCGTGCTGTTCCACGAGTACTTCCACGGTGACTCCGGCCGCGGTCTCGGCGCGTCGCACCAGACCGGCTGGACCGCGCTCGCGGCGAACCTCGTCGAGCGCGTCGCGGCAGCGCGCGCGAGTCGCCCGCGAAGATGAACGACCCGCGCGAATGGCTCGAGCCCGACGGCCTCGGCGGTTTCGCGATGGGCTGCGCCGACGGGATCCGCACGCGCCGTTATCACGGCCTGTTGCTCGCGGCGACGCGCCCGCCCGAGGGCCGCATGCTGCTCGTCGCGGATCTCGAGGTGTGGGTCGAGACCGCCGGCGGCCGGTTCGCGCTGAGCTCGCACCGCTACCGCGGCGACGTCATCCATCCCGACGGCGCGGCGCACCTCGTCGGGTTCGGCTGGGACGCGTGGCCGCTGTGGACATGGCGGCTGCCCGACGGCACCGAGATCACGTGCGAGCTCGCGGTCGCCCACGGCGCGCCGCACGTCGCGCTGCAGTGGCGGCGCGTGCGCGGCGACGGGCCCGCGACGTTGACCGTGCGCCCGCTGCTCGCCGGTCGCGACTATCACGCGCTGCACCACGAGAACAGCGCGTTTCGCTTCGACGCCGAGGTGCAAGGCGATCGCGTGACGTGGCGCCCGTACGACGGCGTGCCCGCGATCGCGGCACGCGGCAACGGTCGCTACGAGCACGCGCCCGACTGGTACCGCCACTTCGTGCTCGTCGCCGAGCGCGAGCGCGGCCTCGACTGCGAGGAGGATCTCGCGACGCCCGGTGCGTTCGCGTTCGAGCTCGCGGCCGGGCCGGCGCGGCTCGCGTTCGCGGCGGCCGACGGCGCGAACGCAGGTTTTGGCGGCGAGCCATACCGCGCGCGCGAGCCCGATCCGCTGCGGCGCGCGGCCGCGCAGTACCTGGTCGCGCGCGGCCCCGGTGTCACCGACCCTCGTGCGCCGCGCAGCGCGGCGCAAGGGGGCCAGACCGTGATCGCGGGCTATCCGTGGTTCGCCGACTGGGGCCGCGACACGTTCATCTCGCTGCGCGGGCTGTGCCTCGAGACCGGTCAGCTCGACACCGCGCGCCGCATCCTGCTCGAGTGGGCCGGCGCGGTCTCCGAGGGCATGCTGCCGAATCGCTACGGCGAGCACGACGCGCGGCCGGAGTACAACACCGTCGACGCCGCGCTGTGGTTCGCGATCGCCGCCGACGCCTACACCGCGGCGGCCGGGCCCGAGCGCGCGCTCGACGACGCGATCGCGGCGATCGTCGCCGGCTACGCGCGCGGTACGCGCCACCGGATCGCCGGCACGGGCGACGGCCTGCTCGCGTGCGGCGAGCCCGGCGTGCAGCTGACGTGGATGGACGCGAAGGTCGGCGACGACGTGATCACGCCGCGCATCGGCAAGCCGGTCGAGATCCAGGCGCTGTGGCTTAACGCGCTCGCGATCGCCGGCCGCCGCGACGCGCGCTGGCTCGCCACGTACGAGCGCGGGCGCGCCGCGTTCGTCGCGCGGTTCTGGGACGGCGAGCTCGGCCAGCTCCACGACGTCGTCGACGCCGATCACGTCGCGGGCGCGGTCGATCGCACGTGCCGCCCGAACCAGATGTTCGCGGTCGGCGGCCTGCCGCTGGTCTTGCTCGACGACGCGCGCGCGCGCGCCGTCGTCGATCGCGCGTTCGCGCAGCTGTGGACGCCGGCCGGGCCGCGCTCGCTCGCGCCCGGCGATCCGCGCTATCGCGGCCGCTACACCGGCGACGGCCCGAGCCGCGACCGCTGCTACCACAACGGCCCGGTATGGCCGTGGCTGGCCGGCGCGTTCGTCGAGGCGTGGCTGCGCGTGCGCGGCGGCACGCCGGCGGCCAAGCGCGAGGCGCGCACGCAGTTCGTCGAGCCGCTGCTCGCGCGCCGCGAGCTCGCCGGGCTCGGCCACCTGCCCGAGATCTGCGACGGCGATGCGCCGCACGCGCCGCGCGGCTGCCCGTTTCAGGCGTGGTCGCTCGCCGAGGCGCTGCGCATCGACGCGCTCACGCGATGACCGCGATGTGCTCGCGCACCGCCGGCGGCGGCGCCGCACGCCACTCGCCGCGCACGCGCCGGATCCACTCGCCCCACAGCGGCGAGCCCGGGGCGTGCGGCTCGCCGTGGACGACCGCTTGCACGGCGGCCCAGCCGCGCTCGATCTCGCGCGCGAACCGCTCGGCGGCGAGCGAGTCGCGGCCCAGCTGCGCGAACATCAGCGCGACGTTCTTGCGCTCGCCCGCGACCTCGGCGCAGACCGCGTTCGCGAGCGCGCGCAGGTCGGCGCCCATGCGGTGGGTGCGCGCGTGAAGCCGGATCGCCGGCGCCGAGCTCTCGGACGCGAACGGATCGACCGGTGCCGGTGCGCGCAGCGGGCCGCGCGCGGTCAACGCGGCGAGCGCGGCGATGACCGGCTGGTCGGCGCGCTCGCCGAGCCAGACGCGCGCGGCATGCGCCATCGACGCAGCCGCGATGCCCAGCGCGAACCCGGCGAGCGTCTCGACGTAGCGATCGAGCAGCCGGCGCGCTGCCGGCGTGTCGGGCAGCGCGCCCTCGATCCCTTCGGCGGCGTGTGCGAACGCGTGGATCGTCGCGGTCACATAGGCCTCGATCACGACGGCGCAGCGCTCCACGTCGCTGCGCGCGCCGGCGCATGCTGGAGATGTCTCGGTCATGCCCGACGTATCGGCCGGGCTGCTCGCCGGTTGCGTTGTCGCGGTAAGGTCGCGAAGCCATGAGATTGAAGCTTCGCGACTTGCGCTGGATCGTCCTTGCCGCCGGCGTTGCCTGTTCGAGCCCGACCAAGCCCGCCCCGCTGCCGCCGATCAACGAGGCGCCGCCGGCCGAGCCCGCGCCGCCGCCGGCCGGCCCGCAGGCGGTCAAGGTCACGCTCGCCGACGTCGGGCTCGAGGCGTCGTCGCTCGATCGCAGCGCGGATCCGTGCGTCGACTTCTACCAGTTCGCGTGCGGCGGCTGGCTGCAGACGAACCAGATCCCCGGCGATCGCGCGCGGTGGGGGCGCATCCCCGAGCTCGACGAGAAGAACAAGGTCGCGGTGCAGGCGCTGCTCGACGACGACGCGAAGGGCGTCGGCGGCGATGCCGCCGCGAAGAAGGTCGGCGAGTTCTACGCCTCGTGCATGGACGAAGCCGCGATCGAGAAGGCAGGCACCGCCGCGATCAAGCCGGCGCTCGACAAGATCGCGAGGGTGCACGACGCCGCGACCTGGCAGGCCGCGCTCGTCGAGCTGCACCGGCTCGGCGTGCCCGCGGTGTGGCGCACGAGCTCGGGACCGGACGCGAAGGACTCCAAGACCGAGCTCACGCAGCTCGACAGCGACGGGCTCGGGCTACCCGACCGCGACTACTACGTGAACCCCGAGCGCGCGAAGAAGGTCGACGCGTACCGCGCGCACGTCGCGCGCATGCTCGTGCTCGCAGGCACGCCGGCGGCGAAGGCCGATGCAGCCGCCGGCACCGTGGTCGCGATCGAGACCGAGCTCGCGAAGGTGACGAAGACGCGCGTCGAGAAGCGCGATCCGGTCGACGCGTACAACCCGATCGATGCCGGCGGCCTCGCGAAGCAGGTGAAGTCGATCGAGTGGCCCGCGTACTGGAAGGCGCTCGGCTTCGCGGCGAGCGCGAAGATCAACCTCGGCACGCCGAAGTACTTCGCCGCGCTCGACGCGCTGCGCGCGAAGTTCCCGCCGGCGCAGTGGGCGAGCTACTTCACGTATCACCTGGTCGCGCACGACGCGCAGGCGCTGCCGAAGGCGTTTCGCGACGAGAGTTTCGCGCTCGACAAGGAGCTCACCGGCCAGCCGCAGCCGCTCGAGCGCAACAAGCGCTGCATCGAGATCACCGAGCGCGAGCTCGGCGAGCTGCTCGGCCAGCAGTACGTCGCGAAGTATTTTCCGCCGAGCAGCAAGCAGACCGCGACCGCGCTCGTCGACGCGCTCGTCCACGCGATGGCCGATCAGCTCGCGCAACAGGACTGGATGACCGCTGCGACCCGCCAGACCGCGCTCGCCAAGCTCGGCAAGATCGCGCGCATGATCGGCTATCCCGACAAGTGGCGCACGTACGACTTCGACGTCCGGCGCGACGACTTCGCCGGCAACCTGCTCCGCGCCGACGCGTTCGAGGCGCACCGCGACCGTGCGAAGTCGGGTGGGCCGGTCGACCGCAGCGAGTGGCAGATGAACGCGTACACCGTGAACGCGTACTACGAGCCGACCGCGAACGAGACCGCGCTACCGGCCGGGATTCTCCAGGCGCCGTTCTTCGGCCAGGATCGCGCGGTCGCCGCGAACCTCGGCGGCATCGGCATGGTGATCGGCCACGAGCTCACCCACGGCTTCGACGACGAGGGCGCGAAGTACGACGCCGACGGCAATCTCGTGCAGTGGTGGCAGGACGCGGACAAGGCCAAGTTCGAGGCGAAGGGCACGTGTGTCGCGGATCAGTACTCGACGTTCGAGGCCCAGCCCAAGGCCTTCGTCAACGGCCGGCTCACGCTCGGCGAGAACATCGCGGATCTCGGCGGCGTGAAGATGGCGTTCCACGCGTATCGCGCGCTGCGCAAGGACGCGCCCAAGATGTACGTCGCCGACGGTTTCACCGAGGACCAGCAGTTCTTCATCGCGGTGGGACAAGCGTGGTGCGCCAAGGATCGCCCCGAGGAGATCCAGCGCCGGCTCACGATCGACCCCCACTCGCCGCCGAAGTTCCGCGTCTACGGCGCACTCCGCAACCTCCCCGAGTTCGCGCGTGCGTTCCAGTGCGCGGCCGGCACGCCGATGAACCCGGCGCAGCCGTGCGCGGTGTGGTAGCCGGCTAGTACTGATATCCCGCGCTGACCGAAAACCCGAAGATCTTGTCGGAGGCGCCGCTCGCGCCCGTCGGGTTCGCGCTGGTCGGATACGTCCATTCGTAGTGGAGGTACTCGGCCTCGGCGCGCGTGTAGAGCGGGCCGAACACGTACTCGAAACCGGCGGCGCCGCGGATGCCGGTCGCGCTTGCCTGGGCCGGCATCCCGAGCGTTCCGCCGCCCGCGAGCACGATGCGGGCCTCGCCCGAGACGTACGGCGCGAACCCGCCGGTGATCAAGAACGCGCGGCCGCCGGCCCGCAGCGCCCCGTAGTCGGCGGACGGCAGCGTCCGCGTCGGCGCGCTGTACGCGATGATGTCCTGCGCGTAGCCGGCGCTCGCCTCGATCGCGAAGCTGTCGAGCGTCCAGCGCTGGCGCACGCTGCCTTCGTAGCTCTGCCACGAGGTCTGTCCGACGGTCGTGTATACCGGCATCATCGGCGTCCCGGTGTTCAACAAGACGTTGAGCTGGTTGATGCCGAACTCGGCGCGGCCGTACAGCGACAGGCCGCGCAGGTGCTGGGCGTGGAGCAGCTCGGCGGGCCAGATCTCGACCGCCGGGCCGCCGATGACCTGACCGTCCTCGGCCTCCTGCGGCGGCGTGCCGCTCGGCGGGCTCTCGTAATGAAAGCGCCGCCAGCCGACGTCGACGACGAGCGCCGCGCTGATGAACCGCGCGCGCTCCTGGCTCGGCTCGGTGCCCTTCGTGATCGAGCCGCCGCCGTCGCCCTTGTCGCCGTCGCCCTTGTCGCCGTCGCCGTTGTCGCCGTCGCCGTCGCCGCCGGCCGCGACGACGTCCTTGCCGAGCGCGCCGGCGGGCAGCTCGATCACTTTCTCGCTGCCGGCATCGACGTCGACGAAGTCCTCGTACAGGACCTTGTTGCCGAGCTTGACCGTGACCTGGTGGCCGCCGGCATCGACCTCGACGCGCGCCGGCACCTTGGCTTTCTCGTGGCCTTCGATCTGGATCGACGCGCCGGCCGCTCGCTTGTCCTCGATGACGATCGTCGCGACCGCGGGATCGAGCTTGTACTGGAAGACCTGCGCCTTCTTGTCGCGTGCGGCCTTGACCGTGATTTCCTCGATCCGCGACTGGTACTTGTCGAGCTGGAGGATGATCGAGTCGTCGCCGACCGGCGCGTCGAACTCGCACGGCGTGGTCTCGCACTTGGCGCCCGACTCGACGTCGCCGAGATAGACGTGCGCACCTTCGGGCGTGGTCTCGATGCGGACGCGATGCGTCGGGCTCGCCCACGCGGCACCGGATGTCACCGCGACGAGCGCGACGGCAAGCGGCGCGACCCGGCCCATCCCGTAATGATAACCCTATACACTCTCGGTATGGAACGAAGCGTCAAGGCGCTGCTCGGCGGCGGGCTCAAGCCCAACGATCCGCGCAGGTTCCTGATCGAGGCGATGGTCGGCGCGATGAGCGCCGATGGCATCGCCGATCCGCGCGAGGCGGCCGAGGTCCAGCGCCAGGTCGCGAGCCACCCGCTGTTTGCCGGGCTGGGCGCGGCCGCCGCCCGCACGTTGATCGACCTGTCGAACGACGCGATCCGGTTCGCCGGGTCGTCGGTGTCGCGTGCCGCCGCGATCGCGAAGGGCCTGCCGGCGCGCATCCACCGGCTCGCCGCGTTCGGCATGGCCGCCGAGGTCGCCGCCGCCGACCAGCAGCTCGTGGATGGCGAGATCGCGTTTCTCGAGGCGCTGCGGATCGCCGAGCGCATCTCGCCCACCGAGGCCGAGCACATCGTCCATGCCGCGCGCACCGGTCAGCTCGCGGCGTTCATCGAGGATCGCTACCTCCGGCTGCGCTCGATGATTCCGATCGCGGCCGAGGTGTTTGCCCTGCGCGCGCTGTCGCGCGGCAACGCGAACGACGACCAACGCTTCAAGGTGCGCGACTTCTTCGCCGCGCTGCCCGATCTCGCGCTCTCGCAGGACGACCTCGACGCCGAGCTCTATCGTGCGTTCCGTCGGCCGCGCGCACCCGACGCGCAGGTGTTCGGCGAGCTCGCGCGCCTCGCGCAGACGCTGCCCGATCCGGTCGATCGCTACTGGATCGTCGTCTACGCGCTCGTCGCCGAGGCGCCGTCGGCGGTGCCGAGCTGGCGCGTGATCCCGTTCATCGGCGTGATGCAGGCGGCGTTTCAGATCACCGACACCGACATGGAGCTCGCGGCGGTCGACGCCTTGACATTTTCTGCGGCGCTACCACGGCCCGCGTGAGCGCGTGGAACGCGCACGCACGGCGATGTCAATGATTGTCTGCGCCCGTCTGTGCGAAGCGGTGGGGCGCGCGCGACGAATGTCGATCGCTCGCTCGACAATCCGCCATCGCGTGCATAATCGAACGACTCGCCATGACGTCTGGAACCATCGAGCTCGTCGAACGCGTTCGTCACCGCCTGAAGGATCAGGACAAAGCCGTGCGGATTCTCGGGCCCGTGCCCGAGTCGGCGATCGCGGCCGCGGAGCAAACGCTCGACTGCGTGTTCCCGCCGTCGTACCGCACGTTCCTGCGGACCTTCGGCGGCATCGCGCTGCCGACGCACCTCGGGATCGTGCACGACTTCATCGGCGTCTCGCCGAGCGACGCCGACGCCGACGTCGTGGCGCGCACGCAGCGTGGCCGCGACGAGCGCAAGCTCGCCGAGTACCTGGTCGTGGTCGGGTTCGGCGCGCAGCACCAGGAGTGGTTCTGCCTCGACTTCAGCAAGCAACGGGCGAACGGCGAGTGCCCGATCATGCTGTTCGACGCCCGCGACTGCGCGCTCGACCAGCAGTTCTACGACGACTTCGGCCAGATGCTCGAAGAGGTCATGGGCTTCGTCGCGGACAGCCTGGACCAGCCGCTCGATTAAGGTTGCCGATCTGGCAGCGCGCGTGCCCGGCTGGCGCGCAGCTTCGCGTGGTTGCGCGTTGGCGTCGCGCTTGCTCGATGCGAGCGCATGAAGCCATACGCGTTCGCGATCCTGCTCCTGCCCTCGCTCGCGCACGCCGACGTCCTGGTCGAAGCCGACTTCGGCGGCGGCATGGAGCACTACTCCGCCGGCGGCTCGCCGGATCCGTGGCTCGGGTTCGGGGCGAGCGTCGGGTTCTGGCTCGAGCCACGCGTCGCGCTGACGCTGCGCGCGGTCGGCGTCGGCATCCGGCCCGAACCCGTGGATCCGTCGGGCCTCGCGATGGCGCGGCCCGAGGGCGACGTGTTCGTCGGCCCGGGCGTGAAGGCGTGGCTCGGCGATCACGTGTGGGTCGGCGGCGGCGTCGGCGTCGCGGAGCACCTCGACTGGACGTACGACGGCCAGCAAGGCTGGGCGCTCGATCTGCGCGCGGGTTACTCGTTCGCGCTCGGCCCGGCCGACGCGGTCGACATCTCGATCGAGGCGACGCCGAGCCGATACTCGGCGGGCGGAGGCGTCGCGCTCGGCACCGACGGCATGCTCCACGACATCCCCTCGTACAACACGGGCATCATGCTGCTCGCCGGCTATCAGCACCGGTGACCTGCGTGACGAGCGGTTACGGGGCGGTCGCCGCGCAGACCATCGGGTCGGAGCCACAGCCGGCCAGGCAGGTGTAGCCCGAGCCGAGCATGGTGCAGCTCGGATCGCTGGCGCTGGTGCACGTCACCGAACAGATCTTGCCGACGACCGTGCAGGTCGTGCCGGCGAACTGGCCGATGTCGAGACAGTCGAGCGAGGCCTCGCAATCGCTCTGCTGCTGGCAGGCTTCGCCCGCGGTGCGGCCGCTGCTCGAGCTGCAACCCAACATCACCACCGCGAAGACCGCCAGTACCCGGAACGCCATCCGAAGACCCTATCAGGCGGCCGTGACACCGCGAATTCGCTGGGGCTTACCGGCCGAACTTGCTATAGCTTCGGTTGAATGAGCCGTCCGCGGTGGGCACGCTGGGTGACCAGGATCTCCCTGGTCGTTGCGCTCGCGGCGCTCGCGCTCACCATCCGCGACATCGGGCCGCGCAACATCGGCCACTACCTGCAGCGCATCGGCTGGTGGTGGTTCGCGGTCGTCGCGCTCGAGATCACCATCACGTCCCTCGACGCGGTCGCGATCCACTCGTTCCTGTCGCCCGAGCAGCACCTCACGCGCCTGCGCACGGTCGTGCTCGCGCAGCTCGCCGGCCGCTCGGTCAACGCGGTCACCCCGTCGGGAAACCTCGGCGAGGCCGTCAAGATCTCGGTCCTCACCGAGGACGTCTCGAACTCGCGCGCGGTCGCGACCATCCTCCTCTACAACGTCGTCAGCTTCACGGCCGAGTTCGGGTTCGTCGCGGTCGCCGCGCCGATCGCGGCCGTGCTGGTGCCGATGCCGGCGTGGACGCAGTACACGCTGCTCGTGATCGGCGCGGTCTCGCTCGTCATCGCGATCGGCCTGTACGCGCTCGTGCGCCGCGGCATGCTGACCAGCGTCGCGCGCGCGGCGCTCAAGATCCACGTGCTATCGCCAGCGCGCTACACGCGCTGGGAACAGAAGCTGCGCGCGGTCGACGACAAGCTGCGGCTCGTCGCCGGGGCGCGCCGCCGCGATCGCATGATCGGGATCGGCGCCGTGCTGGCGTCGCGGGCCACGTCGTACTCGCTGTCGCTGCTCGTCTTGCACGCGGTCGGCGAGCCGCTGACGCTCGCGTTCGTCGCCGCGTACATCGTCGGCTCGCACGCGATCTACCTGGTATCGAGCCTGGTCCCGATGGGGCTCGGCATCAGCGAGGGCGGCAACTACTGGCTGTTCAAGGCGCTCGGCGAGAACCCGGCGCGCGGCGTGACGCTCGTGATCGCGCGCCGGGTGACGCTCGTCATGTACGCGGCGCTCGGGCTCGTGCTGTTCGCGGCGAGCGAGACGGTGCGGCGCGCGCGCGACCGCCAGCGCGTTCCCGCCGCCGAGCCGGCGCCGGCGCCGGCCGCGCCGATCGCGATGCCGCTGCCGACGGCCGCCGTCGTGCAGATCCGCGACGTGGCCGAGTAAGAAAAGTCATCGGGCGTAACGCCCCACGTGGTAGGGTGCCCCACTTTTCATGCGCCCCATCGCGGTCTCGTTCGTCGTCGTCGTCGTCGCAGCGGCCTGCGGCGGAAGCAGCCACCACAACCCCGACGCCGGCGTCACCGACGGCAGCGGCGACAACACGATCCAGTGCGCGGCGCTGCCGCCGCTCGCGACCGGCACGTGCCAGGTCACACCGGGAAGCACGACGACCGTGCTCGAAGGCAACGTGCTCGCGCCCGATGCCGTCTACGTCGGCGGCCAGGTCGCGGTCGACGCGACCGGTACGATCCAGTGCGTCGGCTGCAACTGCGCGCAGGGCGGCGAGACCACGGTCGTGTGCCCCGACGCGTCGATCTCGCCCGGCCTCATCAACACGCACGATCACATCACGTACACGAACGATCCGCCGTACACCGATACCGGCGAGCGCTACGACGATCGCCAGCAGTGGCGCATCGGCCTCGACAACCACACGAAGATCCCGGCGCCCGGCGGCGCGTCGACCGATCAGGTCAGCTGGGGCGAGCTGCGGTTCTTGATGGGCGGCGCGACGTCGACGGTCGGCTCGGGCGGCGCGGCCGGCCTCCTGCGCAACCTCGACAAGGCGACGCTGCTCGAGGGCCTGACTACACCCGCGGTCAAGTTCGACACGTTTCCGCTCGGCGACTCGAGCGGCACCCGCCAGCTCGCGAACTGCAACTACGGCACCGCGACCACGCCCGCCGAGATCGCGAGCGTCGACGCGTACGAGCCGCACACCGCGGAGGGCATCGACGGCTACGCGCACAACGAATTCCTGTGCGAGTCGTCGGCGACGTACGACACCGCCGCGCCCGGCGTGTCGAACGATCTCGCGCTCGGCAAGACGGCGATGATCCACGCGATCGGCCTTCAGCCCAACGACTACGCGCTGATGGCGCAGTCGCACACGTCGCTCATCTGGTCGCCGCGCTCGAACATCACGCTGTATGGCGACACCGCGCGCGTCACGACCGCCGCGAGCCTCGGCGTGCGCATCGCGCTCGGCACCGACTGGCTGCCGAGCGGCTCGATGAACATGCTGCGCGAGCTCGCGTGCGCCGACAGCCTGAACTCGACGTACTTCAACCATTACTTCACCGACAAGCAGCTGTGGGCGATGACGACGTCGAACGCGGCCGGCGTGACCGCGACCGACAGCGCGATCGGCTCGCTCGCGATGGGCAAGGTCGCCGACATCGCGATCTTCGCCGGCCACGGCGCGGCGCCATATCGCGCGGTGATCCAGGCGCAGCCGCAGGACGTCGCGCTCGTCATGCGTGGCGGCAAGGTCCTCTACGGCGACGACACGTCGGTCGGCGCGCTCGCGACCGGCTGCGACACCGTCGACGTGTGCGGCACGTCGAAGCAGGTGTGCTTGCAGAGCGAGATCGGCATGAGCCTCGCCGATCTCACGACCTCGGTCGGCGCGGCGATGTACCCGGCGTTCGCGTGCGGCACGCCGATGAACGAGCCGAGCTGCACGCCGATGCGCCCGGTCTCGGTCGCGGGGTCGACGGTCTACACCGGCACGCCCGCCGCCGGCGACATGGACGGCGACGGCGTGCCCGATGCCAGCGACAACTGCCCGACGGTGTTCAACCCGATCCGGCCGGTCGACGATGGCAAGCAGGGCGACGCCGACGGCGATGGCCTCGGCGACGCGTGCGATCCGTGCCCGCGCGACGCGAACTCCACGAATTGCACCCCGTACAACCCCGACGACAGCGACGGCGACGGCGTCGCGAACACGAGCGACAACTGCCCGAACACGCCGAACCCGGATCAGGCCGACGCCGACGGCGACGGCAAGGGCGACGCGTGCGATCCGTGCCCGATGCTCGCGAACCCCGGCAGCATGGGCTGCCCGGTCTCGATCTACGACATCAAGCAGAGCAAGTGGCCGATCGGCACGCCGGTCGAGGTCGGCAACGCGCTCGTCACCGGCACCGGCGCGAGCGGCTTCTTCGTCCAGGTCAAGGAGACCGACGCGAGCTACGCCGGCAGCGACTACTCCGGCCTGTTCGTGTTCACCGGCACCGGCTCGACGCTGCTCGCGAACGCGGTGGTCGGCACGCGCGTCACGATCGACGGCGCGGTCGACGTCTATCAGGGCCAGACCGAGGTCGACGCGGTGACGAACGTCGTGCAGACGACGATGACGGTCGAGCCGCCGCCGGCGGCGATCGCCGCGGCCTACGCCGAGGTCGCGACCGGCGGCACGCGCGCGAGCACGCTCGAGAGCACGATCGTCTCGCTCGGCGCGTCGTCGATCAGCACGGTCACCGCGCCGACGTTCACGGTGACCGACGGCACGTCGAGCCTGCTCGTCGGCAACTTCCTGTTCGCGTACCCGAGCGCGGGCATCGGCCAGCCGTTCACCGCGCTCGAAGGCGTGCTCGCGACGCGGTCGATGACGTCGACGCTCGAGCCGCGCGCCGCGACCGATCTCGTCGCCGGGCCGCCGGTGATCGGCAGCTTCGCGCCGATGCTGTCGTACGCGCGGCAGGGCACGACCGCGGTGACGTTCCCGGCCGGCAGCGAGCTCACCGTCACGCTCACCGGCCCGGCGCAGGGCGACACCGACGTGACGATCACGTCGGATAACGTGAACGTGTTCGTGCCCGGCGGCAAGGTGACGGTCACGAGCGGCACGACCTCGATCCAGGTGCCGATCACGGCGAACGCGCAGGTCGCGGACGTCACGCTGACCGCGACGCTCGGCACGGCTTCGGCGCAGGCGCACGTGCGCGCGCTCGGCACGAACGAGCAGCCGACGACGGTCACGCTCTCGCCGCCGATGCAGACGATCGCGTACGGCGCCGCGAAGAACTTCAGCGTCACGCTCGACATCCCGGCGCCGCCCGGCGGCACGCTGGTCACGCTCGCGGCCGATGCCGGCACGGTGGCGCCCAGCGTCACGGTCGGCGCCAACGCGATCGCGGCGAGCTTCCCGTTCACCGCGCCCGCCAGCGGCGCGACCGGCGCGACGCTGACGGCGACGTTCGGCAGCAGCACGGCGATGGCGGCGATCGCGTTCGGCATCGATCACCTCGTGATCAACGAGGTCGATTACGACAACGTCGGCACCGACAGCGCCGAGTTCCTCGAGCTCTACAACCCGACCGGCTCCGACGTCGATCTCACCGGCATCGTCGTCTACCTGGTCAACGGCGCGAACGACACGGTGTACGACACGATCGATCTGTCGACGCTCGGCACGCTGCCGGCGGGAGGATACCTCGTGGTCGCGGGCACGGGCGTGACGGTCGATCCGAGCGCGCTGACGCTGAACCCGGGTTGGACCTCGAACCAGATCCAGAACGGGTCACCAGACGGCATGGCGCTCGTCGATACCAACGCGACGGTCGTGCTCGACGCACTGAGCTACGCAAACACTGCGGGCGGCATCACGTCGGTCTCGCTCCCGGGCTTTGCGGCGCCGGTCACGCTCGTCGAGGGCACCGCGGCGACGGCGAAGGACTCGAACACCGTCGATGGCTCGTTGTGTCGCCATCCGAATGGTAACGACACCGACAACGCCAACACCGACTGGCAGTTCTGCGCGACGAAGACCCCTGGCACGGCCAATCCCTGAGGCGGTATAAAACCGCCCATGTCGCATTTCGGCCTGGAAAAGCAGGGCATCAGCGTCACCGAGATTCACCGCAACACGAGCCCGGCGTACCTGTACGAAGCCGCGCTCAAGTTCGAGAAGGGGTCGGCGATCTCGTCGACCGGCGCGCTGATCGCGTACTCCGGCAAGAAGACCGGCCGCAGCCCGACCGACAAGCGCATCGTCGACGAGCCCGAGGTGCGCGACGACGTGTGGTGGGGCAACGTCAACATCAAGCTCGATCCGCAGAGCTTCGTCATCAACCGCGAGCGCGCGATCGACTACCTGAACACGCGCGACCGCCTGTATGTCATCGACGGCTTCGCCGGCTGGGACAGCAAGTTCCAGCTCAAGATCCGCGTGATCTGCGCGCGCGCCTACCACGCGCTGTTCATGCACAACATGCTGATCCGGCCGACCGAGACCGAGCTCGCGAACTTCGGCGAGCCCGACTACGTCATCTACAACGCGGGCGGCTTCCCCGCGAACCGCCACACCGCGGGCATGACGTCGTCGACCTCGATCGACCTGTCGTTCTCGCGCCGCGAGTTCGTCATCCTCGGCAGCGAGTACGCCGGCGAGATGAAGAAGGGCGTGTTCACGATCATGAACTACCTGATGCCGAAGCAGGGCGTGCTGTCGATGCACTGCTCGGCGACCCAGGCGCGCGACGGCAGCGACACGTCGATCCTGTTCGGCCTGTCCGGCACCGGCAAGACGACGCTGTCGGCCGATCCGAAGCGCTTGCTGATCGGCGACGACGAGCACTGCTGGACCGATCACGGCGTGTTCAACATCGAAGGCGGCTGCTACGCGAAGGTGATCAAGCTGTCGAAGGAGCAGGAGCCCGACATCTGGAACTCGCTGTCGTTCGGCGCCGTGCTCGAGAACGTGAAGTTCGACGAGTTCACGCGCCTCGTCGACTACGACAACACGTCGATCACCGAGAACACGCGCGGCAGCTACATCCTCGACACGATCCCGAACGCGAAGCTGCCGGCGACGGCAGGCCACCCGTCGAACGTGATCTTCCTGACCGCCGATGCGTTCGGCGTGCTGCCGCCGGTTTCGAAGCTGACGCCGGCGCAGGCGATGTACCACTACATCTCGGGCTACACCGCGAAGGTCGCGGGCACCGAGGTCGGCGTGAAGGATCCCGAGCCGACGTTCTCGCCGTGCTTCGGCGGCCCGTTCCTCGTGTGGCACCCGACGAAGTACGCCGAGATGCTCGCGGCGAAGCTGCGCAAGCACAACGCGCAGACCTGGCTCGTCAACACCGGCTGGTCGGGCGGCGCGTACGGCACGGGCTCGCGCATCAAGCTCAAGTACACGCGCGCGATCGTCGACGCGATCCATGCTGGTTCGCTCGCGAGCGTCGCGACCACCGAGGATCCGGTGTTCGGCCTCGCGGTGCCGACGTCGTGCCCGGGCGTGCCGAGCGAGATCCTCGTGCCGCGAAACACGTGGGCCGACAAGGCCGCGTACGACGACAAGGCCAAGAAGGTCGCGAAGCTGTTCGCCGAGAACTTCAAGAAGTACGAGGCGCAGGCTTCGGCCGAGGTGCGTGCCGCCGGGCCGAAGGTGTAGTGGAGCGCGCGCTCGCGATCCTGTTCACGATCGCGATCGTCGGCATCGTGCGTTACGCGCGGTTTCGCCGCACGATCGATCGGCTCGAGGTCAAGATCCGGAGCCTGCGCACGATCGCCGAGAGCCCGCTCAGCTATCGCCAGGTCGAGCCGCAGCGCGAGCTCGACGCGCTCGGCGGCGAGCTCGATGCGGTTGGCCTCGTCGTGCTCGGCGACGCCGCATCGCACCACGATCCCAAGCCGTCGCGATGGTTTCGCGATCGCGACGGCAACGCGTTCGGCTGGATCGCGCTCGCCGAGACGCGGGGCATCGGGATCCACGTCGCCGTGTTGATCTCGCGGCGCGGCGACCAGCTGTTCGTCACGCGCCGCATCCCGGGCTCGGTCGCGCTCGCCGAGCCGCCGTTCCTGCGGCGCTGCGACGTGCCGATCTCGGCGTCGCTCGCCGAGACGTACGCGGCGCACCGGCGGCTCGTCGGCGATGCGGCCGGGCTCTTCGCGGTGCACGCGCTCGACGAAGCGATGCGCGAGCTCGAGCAGCTGCGGGCGCGCGCGATCGCGTGGCGCCGCGAGCAGGAGCCCGGGCTGCTGCTCGACCTCGACCTGCGCGCGATCCTCGGCCGTCACTACGCGCAGCTCGGCGAGCACCTGGCGCGCCGGCTCGCGAACCCGCTGCCGCGCGCTCGCGTGGTGTGAGAAATCGTGCGACCGGGCGCCGGCTGCCGGCTCGCTCTGGCGTGACGCGTCTCGTGTTCGTCGTGATCGCGCTCGCGGCGTGCGGGCAGAAGCAGACCTCGGATGGCGAAGGGCCGCCCGGACCGCCGGGCGATCCGGGCCCCGCCGGCCCGGCCGGCGCGACCGGTCCCGAGGGTCCGCAAGGTGCGCCCGGCCCGACCGGCGCGATCGGCCCGGCAGGTCCGGCCGGCGCGACCGGACCGGCGGGCGTGCAAGGCTCGCCCGGGCCGATGGGGCCGCAGGGCGTGCCGGGGTCGCAAGGCCCGGCCGGCGCGACCGGACCGGCCGGTCCAGCGGGGCCGCAAGGCGCGATGGGCCCCCCGGGGATCGACGGCAACGAGCAGATGCACGTCGCGTTCGCCGGCTACACGTCGGCGACCTACGGCGGCAACCTCGGCGGTCGCAGCGGCGCGCACGCCGTCTGCAACGCCGCGTTCGCGGGCAGCCACTTCTGCGCCGACTGGGAGCTCGACCAAGCGGTCCCGCCGCCGACCGCGACGAGCGCGTGGATCGATCGCGGCGACCAGAGCACGTCGTCGCGGTTCTTTCGCTGGCAGATCACGCCGACCGACTACACGACGTGCGACGGCTGGACGTCGTCATCGCCGAGCTACATGCCGAACGGCTTCAACAACGTCTATGCCGAGATCTACACGTCGGACGGCGGGTTCGAGAGCAGCTGGCTCAGCACCACCGACGGCGGCTGCGAGACGCTGCGCCCGCTCGCGTGCTGCAAGGGCGGCACGACGGTGCGGTTTCGGGGGTTCACCGCGGCGACCGCCGGCAACCTCGGCGGGCGCACCGGCGCGCGTAACCTGTGCAATGCGGCGTTCGCCGGCAGTCACATGTGCACGAACTGGGAGGCCGATCAGGCCGCGATCCCGGCCCCGATCCCGGCGAGCGGGGCGTGGCTCGACTCCGGCAACGACGATCCGACCACGCGCATGTTCCACGGCAGCTATTCGACGACCGACTACACCACGTGCGACGGCTGGACGTCGTCGTCGCCGAGCTACATGCCGAACGGGTTCAACAACGTCTACGCGGCGCAGATCCTGACCTCGCTCGGTGGCTTCCAGAGCTCGTGGGTGAGCACGACCGACGGCGGTTGCGAGATCGACCGGCCGATCGCTTGCTGCGACGGCACGCCGCCGCAATGATCGCGCCCTGACTTACTTTCTGGCGTCGGTGGCGAGCTCGCTCGTGCTCCTGGTCTACAGCCAGATCGCGGGCCGGCGGAAGTTCCTGCGCCGGCTGCGCGAGCAGCTCGCGTTCGCGACCGCGCGGCGGTGGTACCGCGTCGCGAGCGCCGACGATGGTCGCGTGCTGTCGCGGCACCTGCGGCTGCAGGGCGAGCTCGAGCGCAACGGGCTCGCCGCGCTCGCCGACTTCGCGGTCGGTCCGATCGGCGAAGCGCCGACGTGGATCACGCGCGTGCTCGTCGGCGACAGCGGCACGATCTGCGCGTGCCTGGTCGCGCGCGTCGGCGCGACGACTGTCGAGCTCGTGCTCGAGTCGTACGCGCGTGGGTGGTCGTTCGTGACGTGCACCGGCATGCAGGGCGGCTGGGCGCACTCGCCGAGCATCCACGTGCAACGCATCTACGCGCCGCCGGCGTCGCTCGTCGCGTATCACCGGCAGTTCGTGCACGAGGTCGAGCGCGTGGCGATCGAGACGCCCGACGACTGGCTCGCGCAGATGGAGCGCGTGCAGGATCGCGAGCGCGCGTGGCGCGCGAGTCAGGAGCCACGGTCGCTGCTCGAGCGCGACCTCGTCGCGATGTTCGGCCAGCATCGCGCGTACGAAGCCGCGCGATGGGCGCGCAGGCTCCACGCCGAGGCCGTGCCCGAGGCGCGCGCGCGGCGCGGCAGCGAGTGAGTTAGGATGCCCGGGTTGCGCGGCGTACTTCCAGGTCTGCTCGTGCTCGCGGCGGCGGCGCCCGCGCGCGGCGATTGCCCGACCACGCCCGACGATCCGGTGTGCCGGCCGTGGACGGCGCTCGTCCCGCCGACCGCGATCGGCATCGTCTACGAGCCGCACACGTATCACGGGCCGTGGCTCGGCGGCGGGTTCGAGGCGGCGATCGCGTGGTCGGATAATTCGCCGGCGTTCGGGCCGAGCCAGGGCAAGCTGCGCTTCGACATCGGCGCGCTCGGCTCGACGACGGCCGACGAGGGCACGATGGTGATGTATCGCGGCGGCGTGCAGGTCTCGTTCGAGCGCAACGCGTCGCGCGACTGGCTCATCCCGTACTTCGCCGTCGATCTCGGCGGCGTGTGGGCGAACCGGATCGGCTCGCACCTGTTCGCCGACGGCGGCGCCGGCGTGTACCTGCTCGAGCGGCGGATGCTGATCGTGGATCTCGAGGCCGACGTCGTGCTGCCGTTCACGAGCGCGGACGTGCTCGGCGGCGTGCGCGGCCAGCTCGCGGTGAGCTACGCGCTGTGGTGATGAAGCTGAACGTCAACGGCCGCGCGTACGAGGTCGACGTCGACGACGATCAGCCGCTGCTGTGGGTCCTGCGCGATCATCTCGGCCTCACCGGCACGAAGTTCGGATGCGGCGTCGCACAGTGCGGCGCGTGCACCGTGCACGTGAACGGTGCGGCCCGGCGGTCGTGCGTGCTGCCGATCGGCGAGCTCGCGGGCGCGAGCGTGACGACGATCGAGGCGCTCGCGATGCCTTCGGGAGAACCCGATCGTTCGAGTGATCGAGTGGCGCTCGGCGCGCACGGCCTGCATGCCGTACAGGAAGCCTGGCTCGCCGAGAACGTGCCGCAATGCGGGTACTGCCAGGCCGGGCAGATCATGACCACGGTCGCGCTGCTCGCCGCCAACCCCACGCCCGACGACGACGACATCGACAGCGCGCTGTCCGCGAACCTGTGCCGGTGCGGGACGTATCCGCGCATTCGCCGCGCCGTCCATCGCGCGGCCGAGGCGCTGCGAAAGAAATGATGGAGCGCCGCGCGTTCTTGCAGCTCGGGCTCGCCGCGGGCGGCGCGTTCGTCGTCGGCTGCGCGCTCGGGCCGACCGGCAGCACGACCTGGCGGCACTACCACCGCACCGGCGAGTTCCAGCCCAACGCGTGGATCCGCATCCTGCCGAGCGGCGCGATCGTGTTCACGCTCGATCGCGTCGAGATGGGGCAGGGCACGACGACCTCGCACGCGATGCTCGTCGCCGAGGAGCTCGAGGTCGATCCGCGCAAGCTGCAGATCGAGCTCGCGGAAGCGAGTCGTGTCTACGACAACCGCGACAAGCAGATCGCGATCCAGATCACCGGCGGCTCGACGAGCACGGCGTCGTCGTGGCAGCCGCTGCGCGACGCGGGCGCGGTCGCACGCGAGATGCTGCGCGCCGGCGCGGCCGCGCGGTGGGGCGTGCCGGTCGCGGAATGCGTCGCGCACGACGGCACGATCACGCACGCGCGCAGCGGGCGCAGCGCGAGCTATGGCGAGCTCGCCGGCGACGCCGCCGCGCAGGACGTGCCGCACGTGCGGCTCAAGGAGCCACGCGAGTTTCGCTGGATCGGCACGTCGCTCGACCGGCTCGACCTGCGCCCGAAGATCGACGGCAGCGGCATCTACGGCATCGACGTCCAGCTGCCCGGGATGGTCACCGCGGTGATCGCGCGGCCGCCGGTGCCGGGCGCGCGGCTGGCGTCGTTCGACGAGCGCGCGGCGCGCGCGCGGCGCGGCGTCGTCGACGTCGTCCGGCTCGGCGAAGCGATCGCGGTGCTCGCGGTCGGCTACTGGGAGGCGCGCCGCGGCGCCGACGACCTGCGCGCGACGTGGACCGGCGGTCAACCGGTCGACACGGGCGAGCTGCACGCTTCGTTCGCGCGGTTGCTCGATCGCCCGGGCACCAAGGTCGCGCGCGATGTCGGCGATGCGCGCGCGATCGCGCCGACGATCGACGCGATCTACAGCGTGCCGTACCTCGCGCACGCGACGATGGAGCCGCAGAACGCGACCGCGGTCATCTATCGCTCCGGGCCCACCGACCGCTGCGAGGTGTGGGCGCCGACGCAGACCGCGGGCATCGCGCGGTTTCGCGTCGCCGAGGCGATCGGCTTCGATCTCGAGGACGTCGCGATCCATACGACGCTGATCGGCGGCGGCTTCGGGCGCCGTGGCCTCGTCGACTACGCGGTCGAGGCCGCGCGCGTCGCGCAGCGCGCCGGGCGGCCGGTCAAGGTCGTGTGGTCGCGCGAGGACGATCTCGAGCACGACTGGTACCGGCCGATGGCGGTGTCGCGGCTGCGCGGCAGCGTGCGACCTGGCGCGATCACGTCGTGGCGCCACCAGCTCGTGTGCCAGTCGATCCTCGCCGACGAAGGCGGCGACTTCGCGGGCGCGCTCGTGCCCGACGCGACGCCGCGCGCGGCCCGCCGCGTGCTCTCCGACTCGATCCCCCGCGCGTTCGCACGCGGGATGATGCTCGACTCGACCGCGGTCGAAGGCTCCGCCGATCTGCCGTACGCGATCCCGAACCTGCGCGTCGAGCACACGCCGGTCGAGGCGCCGGTCCAGGTCGGGTTCTGGCGCTCGGTCGGCCACTCGCACAACGGCTTCGTCACCGAGGCGTTCTTCGACGAGCTCGCGCATGCGGCCGGGCTCGATCCGGTCGCCGCGCGCCGCGCGCTGCTCGCGCGCGCTCCCAGACACCTCGCCGTGCTCGAGCTCGCCGCGGAGAAGGCCGGCTGGGGCTCGCCGCTGCCGCCCGGCGTCGGGCGCGGCGTCGCGGTGCACGCGTCGTTCAAGAGCTACTGCGCGCACGTGATCGAGGCATCGGTCGAAGGCAAGCGCGTGCGCGTGCATCGCGTCGTCAGCGCGGTCGACTGCGGGCGCGTCGTCAATCCGCAGCTGGTCGTGCAGCAGATCGAGAGCGCGGTGATCTTCGCGCTGTCGGCCGCGCTGTACCAGCGCATCACGCATCGCGCCGGCCGCGTGCAGGAGACGAACTTCGGCAGCTACCGGGCGCTGCGCATGTTCGAGTGCCCGGTGATCGAGACCCACATCGTGCCGAGCAGCGAGGAGCCGACCGGAATCGGCGAGCCGGGCGTGCCGCCGGTCGCGCCGGCGCTCGTGAACGCGATCTTCGCGGCGACGGGGCGGAGGATCCGGACGTTGCCGATCGTGGAGGCGTTGTGAGGCTGGGCTTCGGGCTCTGGGCGCTGGGCGTTGGGCTGATCGCCGTCAGCGCACGCGCCGACGAGGATGCCGGCCGCGCCGCGTTCGGCGTCGTGTATCGCGTGCTCGAGTCGCCGCGCTGCCGCAACTGCCATCCCAGGGGCGACGCGCCGCTGCAATTCGACGACGGCCGTCCCCACGCGATGAACATCTCGCGCCGCTCCGAGAAGAACGGCGTGACGTGCGCGACCTGTCACCACGACAAGAACGGCGCGCGGCCGGGCGAGCCGCCGGGCGCGCCGAGCTGGAAGCTGCCGCCCGCCGCGACGCCGATGATCTTCGAGGGCCGCTCGCCCGCCGAGCTGTGCGCGCAGCTCAAGGATCCGGCGCAGACCGGCGGCCGCGACCTCGCGGCGCTCGTCGATCACGTCGCGCACGATCCGCTCGTCGCGTGGGGCTGGGATCCCGGCCCCGGCCGAACGCCCGTTCCGGTCCCGCGCGCCGACACCGTGCGCGCGCTGCAGACGTGGATCGACGCCGGCGCGCCGTGCCCGTGAGGGGCGAAGTTGGGCTTTGGGCTTTGGGCGTTAGGCTTTGGCCAGATCCGGATCCAGATCCAGATCCACCTCT
>DATJXL010000018.1:0-5873 GCA_035500135.1 Kofleriaceae bacterium | reverse complement strand
CATGAGCTACGGCACCAACAACGACATCTATCGCACCGCGATGATCGACGCCGTGACCCACCACAAGTCGTTCTCGCAAGCGCTGACCGACCGCCACCAGACGCCGCCGGCCAACGACCCGGGCGGGCCGGTGTCTGCGGTGTGGACGGTCGACCTCTACAGCGACAAGGCCGGCGACGGTGGCCCCTGGTACACGCACAAGTGGAAGACGTCGAACAGCGGCCGCAACTACCAGGACGCCTACGGCCGCGCGGACACGCTGTACTCGTTCGTCGCGGCGACGCGGACGCAACGCCAGGTGTCGGACTACCAGTGGCGCGCGCCGGGCGAATGGTTCGCGGAGTGCTACCAGGTCTATTACTCGGAGACCGAGACCGGACCGAACACGCCGGTCGGCGGCCTGTTGCGTTCCAGGGATCCGGCAGCGGCGCAAATGATCTCGCAGCTCGTCGACCGCGGTTACTCGCCACAGCAGATGCAGGGTGGAACCGTCGCGCGGCCGCCGGGAACCTGAGAAGCTCGGCGCATGACGCTTCGAACGCTGCTGATCGGCGCCGCGATCGTCGCGTGCAGCTCGCAGGCGCCGCCGGGCGGTGGCAGCACGAGCCCGGAGACCGGAGGAGGGCATCCGATGGATTCAGGTCATCCGATCGATTCAGGTCAACAGGCAGCACCGACCACGACCTTCGAGCAGGTGCAGCGCTGGGCGCCGCCGGGAACCAAGGTCGTCGGTGTCGGCGTCGAGATCCCGGGGATCGAGCTGTTCGGGCTCGACGACGGCAGGCCCGTGCCGATGGATGCCTACAAGACGTATCCCGTGGTCGCCGTGGTCGGCGGGCTCGGCAAGCCGATCCTGCAGGGGCCGGACGTGATGAAGGCCGTGATCGCGGCGACGCGCGATCCGAAGCTGCTCGCGTCGGCGACCATGGTGGTGAATCGGCGGGTCGGCCAGATCCTCGACAGCGCGGGCGACGATCTCCAGCGCAAGCGAGGCGTGACCGCGCCGGCGCTGTCGGCGACTGCGCTCGACTTCTGGGTGCTGAGCGGGAGTCCCTACCGCAACCTCTATCACGCTCATCTCGATCTCGGGACCCTGGCGTTCACGTTCCAGGAGCCGGCCGTTCCGGACAGCGAGCAGCTCGCGAACGCGCTGGCCGTGCTCGCGACGGCGACCGCAGGACGCACCCAGACGTACGACTTGGCGATCGATCTGGCGGTCAAGCAGTGCAGCGATCCGGCCGCGCGCAAGGCGCTGTTCGAAGCGCTCGCGACCGGGAAGCAAGAGGAGTTTCGCATGCGCGTCGCGACCGCGCTCAAGGGTTGCGGGCCGGTGGCGATCGATCCTCTGATCGCGACGCTCGAGAAGGATCCATCCTCGAACGTCAAGGGCACCGCGGCCGACGTGCTCGGCCAGCTCGGCGACCCGCGCGCGAAGCCGGCACTCGAGAAGGCCGCGCAAAGCAGCGACTCGACCGTCTCGTACATGGCCAAGGACGCGCTGAAGAAGCTCAAGAAATGAGCACGTTCGTTCCAGCCAAGATCGCGTGCCGATGCGGCGAGACGTACCCGGTCGAGGTCGCCAATGGCTTGCACATCTCGTTGCGGCCCGATCTGCGCAAGCAGATCCTCGACGGCGAGTTCCATCGCTTTCGCTGCCCGCGGTGCGCGACGATCACGCAGATCGACGGCCTGCTCGCCTTCACCGACTTCCCACGCCGCCAGTGGTTCACCGTCGCACCCGGCAACGGACTGCCGTGGCGCAAGAAATGGCTCGCGCTCGCGCGCGAGAGCTTCGAGACGACGATGGAGCGCAACGCGCCGCCGATGGTGGTCGGATGGGCGCGCGAGATGACGCGGCGACTGATCTTCGGCCTGGCGTCGCTGCGCGAGAAGCTCGTGATCTTCGACGCCGGGCTCGACGACCGCGTCGTCGAGCTCCTCAAGATCCAGCTCATCCGCGACTCGCACGACGACTTCTCGCCCGCGCGCTACTTCCATCTCACCGAGGTGCGAAGCGACACCCTCGTGCTCGAGCGCGCGCAGCCCGATGGCATGGTGCGCGCGGCGCCGATCCCGCGCGTGATGTACGACGCCCTCGCCGGTGCGCCCGAGCTCGCGGCTTCGATCGACCTCGCGTTCCCCGACGGGCTGCTCGTCGATCATCGCGCGATCCTCGTGCCCGAGGCCGAAGGCAGCGAGCAGCTCGGCGCATGAACGATCGCGAGATGACGGATCGCCTCGCGGCCGCCGTAGGCATCGCGGCGAGCGCCGACGTGCTCGCGCCGTTGTTCGCGTTCACGCCGGTCGTGACCGAGTGGTCGTTCAATGCGGGCAATGCGGGCAGCGCGCGCGGCGCGTTTCGCGTCAGCACGTGGACCGGCGACCACGCCGCCGCCCGGGCGGCGCTCGCGCGAATCGCGCCCGACCAGCTCGCGCTGCGCGACTCGCTCGTCGCCGACGATCTCGAAGGAGTGGGGCTCGCATTTCGCGCGGGCGAGCCGGCCACCGGGCGCTGGTGGGCGCTCGTGCGCGACGGCGAAGCGGCCGCCTCACGCGCGATCGCGGCGTGGCCGGAGCTCGCACCCGAGATCGATGGCGTGCTGCGCGCCGCCGGTGGGCGGCACGCGTTGGTCGCGGTCGGGATCGAAGCGGCGCGCCGCGCGACGATCTACGTGGAGCTGCACGCGGCGAGCGATGCGCTGCGCGTGCTCGAGCTCGCACGGATCCCGGTCTCGCAGTCGGCGAACCTGTTCTTCAAGGGCGTGCTCGGCCTCGAGCCGGGTGGCCGCCGGTGGCCACGCGTGTGGGCGGCGCGCAGCATCGGCCAGGACGGTGGATGGAAGTTCTACTACTTCGCGCGCGGCGACGAACAACGCCGCACCGACGAGGTCTTGCTCGACGCCGTGCGCGCGACCGCGGAGCAACAGGCCGCGTGGCGGCTCTTGCGCGAAGATGCGCGCCTGCCGGTCGTGCAGCACGTGGGGCTTGCATTCGTCGCCGCGGCGCCGCCCGCGTTCACCGTCTACCTGGCACGAGCATGACCGTCCAACGAGCGACGTGCATCGTGCTGGCCGTCGCGCTGTCCGCGTGCGCCTCGAAGTCGACCGGAGACCACATGGCAGGCCGTTTCGAGCAGGCACGCGCGCGCTTTCGCGACGAGGTCGCCGCGACATACGGCAAGAAGGCGTCGAGTCTCACCATCGGGCCCGAGTCCGAACGCGTGGTCGGCTTCGACGATTACAACACCGGAGACCTCGTGCCCTTCGAGGCGACCGCGCGAGACCTGCGCGTGCGTGGCTTCGCCGGCCCCGATGCAGCCGTGGTCGCCGGGAGCAACGCGCTCGGGCCCCTGTTTCGCGCCGCGAACATGCTCGATGCTGCGAAGTCGCTGTCCGCGCTCGAGCTGGCACGACGCATCGTGTGGATGATGGGCCCCGGGTATCAGGTGGTCGAGCGGCTCTCGGACTATCGCGCGTACCCCGTGCCGTCCGAGATCGCACCGCCCGCGCTCGACCGCTCCGCCGGCGGTGCCGTGTTGCGCTTCTACTTCGTCAAGCTCGACGACCACGGGGGACCCGCAACCAATTACTCCGCCGAGGTCGCGTGCTCGGCCTCCTACGAAGCGACGCTCGTCACCTCGGAGATGACGCCGATCGCACGCGCGACCACGGCTTTTCGCGTGCTCGCCGCCAAGCAGCTCGGTGTCGACGCGAGCCGCGTCGAAGCGCGTGCCGTCGCCAGCGTGACGCTCGGCAAGGAGATCGATCCCGAGCTCGCGATCGGTCGGGCCTGGCCGTTCTTCGCGGGCCGGATCGCAACCGACGCGCTGCAGGAGCCGTTCGTACGCGGATGGGCCACCGGCGACGGCCGCGCGATCACGATGACGGCAAACTTCGGAGTGCTGCTCGAGCAGGCCGGCCTGTGGGCGCATCCGCCATCCGACGAGCTCCGCAAGCTGCCCAAGGCGCTCGCGTGGGCGCTGAACGCTCCCTCGTTGATCGGCGTGTTCCAGCCGAGCGGCGATCCGGTCGTCGAGCTCGGACCCGACGGCGCGGGCACGCTGACGATCCCGTTCGACTATCAAGAGGGCGGCCACGGCGGTTATCTGTCGCCGGTGATGAAGTACCGAGCGATCGCGCGCGTCACCGCCGACCACGCGGCGACGGTCACGGTCGAAAAGCTACGCTGACTCGAGCAGCGCGAGCGCGGCCTTCTCGGCCGCGGCCCAGCGCGCGGCGGGCCAGTCGCGCTGCCAGGTCCCGCGCTCGTCGGCGAGCACGCCGGCGAGGAACGGCGCGACCGCGCGTACCTGGGCCATGCCCGCGCTGATCGTGACGAGCGCGTCGCCATCGCGGCCGATCGCCGCGTAGCGGCGGGCGCCGACCAGGATGCACAGCGTGTAGGCGAGCGGATCGGCGCGCTCGGTCGCTTCGCGCAGGCCGTCGGCGAGCAGCGGCAGCGCGCGGCTCGCCTTCTCGACGCTCGCGAGCAGGATGCGGGCGAGCACGCTGTCCTTCGCGAGCGGCTCGAGCGCCTTGCGCATCGCCGCGCTGTCGCCGGCGACGTAGTCGAGCATGCCGAGGAGCAGCGTCGCGCGCAGCAGGTGCTCGGGACGCTTCGCGTGCTCGGCCAGCGCGTGCGCCTTCTTCGCCCACTGCCGCGCCGGGCCGACGTCGACGCGCTGCAGGGCGAGCGCGGCGAGCGCGAGCATCGCGTGCAGGCGGAGCGCCGACGGATTTCCGATCTCGGCGACGGCTTCGTAGCGGCGGCGCGCGGTCGGTACGTCGCCGATCATCGCGGCGACCGCGGCGAGTGCGACGTCGGTCCACGCCTGGGCGGCGTGCGCGCGTTCGCTCTCGTCGTCTTCGTCGAGCGCGCCGAGCGCGTCGGCGAGGTCGGCGACCGCGGCATCGAGTCGCGCCGGCTCGCGCGCGAGCTTCGCCGCGTAGACGCACGCGGCGGCGCGCACGACCGCGAGCGCACCGTCATCGCCACCGACCGCCGGGACCTCGGCGCGGACGTCGCCGAGCAAGTCGAACCACGCGGCGAACAGCTTGGCTTCGGGCAGCGCCGGATCGGCCGCGAGATCGGCGCGCGCGAGCAGGCGCGCGATGCGCATGCGGTCGTCGGGGCCGACGCCGTCGCGCCAGGCATCGGTCAGGAAATCGGCGAGCTCGGTCACGCGACCGTAAGCGTGCCACACTGTGGACGTGAAGGTGATCGAGGTCATCCAGGTCGCGACCGTGCTGGCATGCTGGACGGCCGGGATCATCCTGCGCTTCCAGCCGATGCCGGCGCGCGCGGTCGGCGGCGGCCTCCTGATCGCGGGGTTCCTGCTGCTCGCCTACTGGGTGCAGCGATCGCGGTATGCTCGTCGTTAGTGCGGCGCAATCTGGGGTTTTCGACCGACGGCGCGACGATCGCGATCGCCGGTGAAGGCGGCGTTCACCTCGCCGATTCGGCCGAGCGCAGGCCGCCGACGTTTCATCGCCTGCCCGGCGTGGTCGACGATCTCGCGCCGGTCGGTAACGAGCTGTGGGTCGCGGCGGGCGGCCGGCTGCACCGGTTCGGCGCGCACCACGAGCTCGTGCGCGAGCTGCCGCTGTGGGGCGAGCGCGGTGCGCTACGCGAGTGCGCGACCGGCGAGCCGGGTGCGCTGTGGTCGGCGCCGCCCGCGGCGGTCGTGCTCGCGAACGGCACGACGAGCACGATCGCGCTGCCCGACGAGCCCGACTGCGCGATTCCGGTGTCGCCGTCGCGCTGGCTGCTGTGCCGGCGCGAGCGCGTGCAGCTGCGCGATCCCGGCACCGAGCGGTGGACGACGACGCTCGCGCTCGGCCCCGGGCGCGTCGTCGACGGCGCCGTGCTGTTCG